>MEQZ01000187.1:16779-17169 GCA_001770425.1 Betaproteobacteria bacterium RIFCSPLOWO2_02_FULL_65_20
CCGCGGCATGAGGCGGGACATCAGGCGCCGCAGCAGGTCCACTACCGCTCCACCTTCACCGGCACGGCGAAAACGTATCCCTCGCCGCGCACGGTCTTGATGATCTGCGGATCGGAAGAATCATCGCCCAGGCGGTGCCGCAGGCGGCTCACCTGCAGATCGATGGTGCGGTCGAACGGCACGCTCTCGCGGCCCTTGGAAAGCACCATGAGCTGATCGCGCGTGAGCACGTGGTTCGGATGGCTCAGAAAAATCCGCAGCAGCTGATATTCGGCCCCGCTCAGCGATGTCATGACGCCGTCGGCGGACACCAGGTGCCGCGCGATCGTGTCCAGGTGCCAGCCCGCAAAGGCGATCGTGCGGGCCTCGTCGGCACGCAGGTTCTGCGGC
>MEQZ01000187.1:17182-17669 GCA_001770425.1 Betaproteobacteria bacterium RIFCSPLOWO2_02_FULL_65_20
GCGCGCCAGCAGTTCTCTCGGACTGAACGGCTTGGCGAGATAGTCGTCCGCGCCCATTTCCAGTCCGACGATCCGGTCGGTTTCCTCGCCGCGCGCGGTGAGCATGATCACCGGCGTATCGGCCGGTGTGTCGGATTGGGCGCGCAGTTTGCGGCACAGCGTGAGACCATCGTCGCCGGGCAGCATCAGGTCGAGCACGATCAGATCGACCTTGCCGCGCGCGAGCGCGGTCCACATCGCCTTGCCGTCGGCGACGGCCGTGGCCCGGTAGCCGTTCTTGCGCAGGTACTCGCCGAGCAGGTTGCGGATCTCGGCGTCGTCGTCGACGACCAGGATGTGGTCCAGGGTGTCCATGTATGCGTTTATAACCGGGAGCGCGCTCTCCGGGCAACGGATTTGTAACCCAGTGTATCAAGGGCTGTCTCGTGCTACGGCGGCGTACAAAATCGGAACCGGCCGCGCAGGAGGGCTAGTGTAGAGTGGAAAC
>MEQZ01000188.1:0-5802 GCA_001770425.1 Betaproteobacteria bacterium RIFCSPLOWO2_02_FULL_65_20
GATGAGCTTATAGTCGTGCCCGTACTTGTGCATGATGTCCCAGGTGCGGATGCGCTCGGCATGGCGGCGGCGGTTGTCCTTCCACACGAAGTCGTACAGGCAGTTGTGGAAGTAGAAGTACTCCAGGTGCTTGAACTCGGTCTTGGCCGCCGAGAACAACTCCTCGCACAGTTTGATGTGGTCGTCCATCGAGCCGCCGATGTCCAGGAACAGCAGCACCTTGACTGCGTTGTGCCGCTCGGGGCGCATGTGCAGGTCGAGGTAGCCGGCGTTCCTCGCGGTCTTGTCGATGGTCGTGTCCAGATCGAGTTCCTCGGGCGCGCCGTCGCGCGCGAACTTGCGCAGCCGCCTCAGCGCCACCTTGATGTTGCGTATGCCCAGTTCCACCGAGTCGTCCAGGTTGCGGTACTCGCGCTGGTCCCACACTTTCACCGCTCTGCGGTTGCGTGACTTGTCCTGCCCGATGCGCACGCCCTCGGGGTTGTAGCCGTAGGCCCCGAAGGGCGAGGTGCCGGCGGTGCCGATCCACTTGCTGCCTCCCTGGTGGCGCTCCTTCTGTTCCTCCATGCGCTTCTTCAGGGTTTCCATCAGCTTTTCCCAGCCGCCCAGGGCCTCGATCCTGGCCTTGTCCTCGGGGCTGAGGTTGAGTTCGGCCTGCTTTAGGAGCCATTCCAGGGGCACGTCCAGTTCCGCCCCTGCCACGGCTTCGACGCCCTTGAAGAACTCGCCGAAGGCGCGGTCGAACTTGTCGAAATTCGATTCGTCCTTCACCAGCGTGGTGCGGGCGAGGTAGTAGAAGTCGTCGATCGAGGGCGAGATGACATGCTTTTGCATGCCCTCGATCAGCGTCAGGTACTCCTTGATGGAGACCGGCAGCTTGGCATCCTTGAGCTTGAGAAAAAAGCCGGCGAGCATGGCTAGGCTGGAACTGCAGCTTGCGCTGCCATTACCGGTTGTGGCGCGCCATGAACACGAGCCGCTCGAACAGGTGCACGTCCTGCTCGTTCTTGAGCAGCGCACCGTGCAGCGGCGGGACGATGGTCTTGCGGTCCTTGCTGCGCAGTGCTTCGATGGAGATGTCCTCGGCAAGCAGCAGCTTCAGCCAGTCGAGCAGCTCGGAGGTGGAGGGTTTCTTCTTCAGGCCCGGGACCTCGCGCACCTCGAAGAACACCTCCAGCGCTTCGCGCAGCAGCATCTTCTTGATGCCCGGGAAATGCACGTCGACAATGCGCTCCATCGTGTCCTTGTCCGGGAAGCGGATGTAATGGAAGAAGCAGCGGCGCAGGAACGCGTCGGGGAGTTCCTTCTCGTTGTTGCTGGTGATGAAGACGATCGGCCGGTGCTTGGCGCGCACGAGCTCCCGCGTCTCGTAGACGAAGAACTCCATGCGATCGAGTTCGCGCAGCAGGTCGTTGGGGAACTCGATGTCGGCCTTGTCGACCTCGTCGATGAGTAGCACCACCGGCGCATCCGCGGTGAATGCCTGCCAGAGCATTCCGCGCACGATATAGTTGGCGATGTCCTGCACCCGCGGGTCGCCCAGTTGCGAGTCGCGCAGGCGGCTCACGGCATCGTACTCGTACAGGCCCTGCTGCGCCTTGGTGGTGGACTTGACGTGCCATTCCAGCAGCGGCAGCCCGAGCGCGGTGGCCACCTCTTCCGCGAGCTTGGTCTTCCCGGTGCCGGGCTCTCCCTTGATGAGCAATGGCCGCTGAAGCGTGATCGCCGCGTTGACGGCGAGCATCAGATCGTCGGTGGCGACGTAGGTATCGGATCCTTTGAATCGCATATGATTCCTCAAAGCTGGTGCCGGTCGAACGGCGGGGAGGTTCCCGCCGCCTCGAGCCGGCAGTGTCGTTCCGGGACTCCGCAGGAGCACCGGAATAACCGAAATTATACGTGCGTTGCACCGGGCGCGGCGCCTCCTTCACAATGGCGCGATGGTGGACCTGAGACGAATAGGCGTGTGCCTGGCCCTGTGCGGCGTGCCCATGGCCGGGTCCGCCGCCGCGCCGGCGGTGGCGGTCGACGTCGGGCATTCGCTGGACGCGCCGGGGGCGATGAGCGCGCGCGGCCGCTCCGAGTTCGAATTCAACCGCGACCTGGCGCTTGCGATCGGCCGGGCGATGAATGCCCGGGGTGTCGCAGCCCGTATGATCGGGGTCGACGGGAAGGAAAACGGGCTGGGCGCGCGTCCGGCAAAGGCAAGGGGCGCGGAGTTCTTCCTGTCGGTGCACCACGATTCGGTGCAGCCGCATTTCCTGCAGAGTTGGGTGCACGAGGGCCGGGAACGCCGCTACAGCGACCGCTACGCCGGCTTTTCGCTGTTCGTTTCGCGGCGAAATGCCACGCTCCGCGCAAGCCTGCGCTGCGCATCCCGGCTCGGCGAGGAACTGCGCCTGGCGGGGTTCCGGCCGTCGCTGTATCACGCCGATCCGATTCCAGGGGAGATGAAGCCCTTTGCGGACCGCGCAAACGGGGTGCACTACTACGACAACCTCGCCGTGCTCAAAGGGGCGGCATCCCCCGCGGTGCTGCTGGAAGCCGGCGTGATCGTGAACCGTGACGAGGAGTTGATGCTGGGTGAGGCGCGCGAGCGCATGGCCGCGGCGGTCGCGGCCGGGCTGGCACGCTGCCTGGACTCGCTGCGGGCAGGGCGGCGCTGAGTCCCGGGGCCATGCCGCGGAACGTGCGCGGCGCTCCTGATCCTGCTATTTGACTTGGTTTGCCGGGTCTTGCGTGGGTTTGCTTTGACCGTAGCTGCCGCGTTCGCTAGAATTGCGCACTTTCTTGAGCGGCCGCGGCCGCGCCACTGAGAAACATGCAATGAAAACTTCCCCGATGTTTTTCCTGACGTTGGCTGCCATGGCGGGTCTCTCGCTCGGCCTGTCGCTCCCGGCACAGGCCGCGGGCAGCGCCGAGGCGGCCAGGAGCAAGGTGTCGATGTGCATCGGCTGCCACGGCATTCCGCTGTACCACACTGCCTACCCCGAGGTGTACCACGTGCCCAAGATCGCGGGGCAGTCGCCCGATTACATCGTCAAGGCGCTCAAGGCCTACAAGGACGGCGGGCGCTCCCACCCGAGCATGACCGGGATCGCGCTCGGACTGACCGATTCGGACATCGCGGACCTCGCCGCCTATTACGGCAAAGCCAAGTGAGGGGCGCGACCATGAATCGGATCATTGCAATGCTTGCACTGACGACGATTGCGTCCTGCGCATGGGCGGCGGGAAATGCCGACCGTGGCGCAGAAAAGGCCAAGCAGGCCTGTGCGGCCTGTCACGGCGCCGACGGCAATGCGCCGCTGCAGCCTGAATATCCTCGCATCGCCGGACAGCACGGGGACTACCTCTACAAGGCCCTGCGCGACTACAAGTCGGGCGCCCGCAAGGACGCGATCATGGGCAGCCAGGCAGCAACGCTGTCGCGGCAGGAGATGCAGGACCTCGCGGCCTATTTCTCCGGCCAGAATGGCTCCCTGGGCGTGATTCGCTGAAGCGGCCTTGGGAGAGCGTGCGCTGCGGGCTAGGCCCAAATCAGCCGCGCAGTCTGATAAAAGACGAAACTGGCAACCCAGGCGAGCGCAAGCGGCCAGGCAACCGCGAGTGCGGTGAACGCGGTGCTCCTCGCCTCGGCGCGGATAGTGGCAATCGTGGACAGGCATGGCGTGTAGATCAGCGTGAACAGCATGAAGCTGTAGGCCTGTACCCAGTTGATCTGGCCGGCAATCGTCGTCATCAATGCGCTGCCTTCCTGCGCGTAGATTACCGCAAGTGCGCCGATAACGACTTCCTTCGCCACGAATCCGAAGATCAGTGCGATGGTCAGCTTCGGGTCGATTCCGAGCGGGCTGAGCACCGGATTGAGAACATTCCCGATCTGGCCGGCCCAGGTATCCGCGCTTCCCTGCACCGTTCCGGCGGGGAAGTTCGTCAGCAACCACACCAGCACCACGCCGGCGACGATGAATCGGGTCGCCCGGCGCAGGAAATGCGAGACTTCCTGCCAGCCGCGCAGCACCATCTGGCGCAGCGTCGGGAACCGGTAGGGCGGGATTTCCAGCACGAACGGGTCATTGTTTACGAAACGCGGCTTGAAGATCTGCGAGGTCAGCATCGCGCCGGCGATGCTGAACAGGTAGAGCGAAAACAGCACCACGGGACCGATGCTGGCCGGAAACAGCGCGGCGATGAAGAACAGGAACACCTGTAGGCGCGCCGAACAAAGGGAAAGCGGGATCACCAGCATGGTCAGAAGCCGCAGGCCGCGCGAGCGCATGACGCGCGTTCCCATGAGTGCGGGTACGTTGCAGCCGAACCCCATCAGGATCATGACGAAGCTGCGGCCATCGAGGCCGAACTTCGACATCAGCGCGTCCATCAGGAACGCTGCGCGCGACAGGTAGCCCGTGTCCTCCACGATGGCCATGCACAGGAAGAACAGGATGATCAGCGGCACGAAACTCGCCACGGTGCCCAGGCCGTTGTAGATGCCGTCGAGGAGCAGTCCGCTCGCAGCGGCGGGCAGGCCCGCGAATGCGGCGTCGAGTACTGCGGTGCGCAATGCCCCCAGCGCCCAGGCCATCGCGTCCTGGATCGGCTTGCCGACGAAGAACACCGCCTGGAACAGCAGGAACATGAGGACGAAAAAAATCGGCAGGCCGAGCCACGGGTGCAGCAGGACGCGATCGATTTTTTCGGTCAGGGCGTGCGAGGCATGAGCGGGAACCATGACCGAGCGCCTGATCGCTGCGTCGAGGAGTTCTTCGGTGAGCCGCTCACCGCTGGCAAGGACGGGCGCGGAGTCTTTCTCCCCGCGCAGCGCCGCGGTGATGAGCGCGTGCAGCTGCTCGACGCCTTGTCCGTACTTCGCCGAGATGAGACACACCGGCACCCCGAGATCCGAACTCAGCCTTTCGCGGTCGATGGTGATGCCCAGCGTCGCGGCTTCGTCGGCCATGTTCAGCACCAGGATCACGCGCAGCCCCGGGCGAGCGAGCTGGCCCAGCAGCGTGATCTGGCGCTCTATCTGCGAAGCGTTGAGCACCACGATTGCCAGATCGGCGGCATCCTGCGCGAGGAACGCGGTGACGACGGCCTCGTCGCTGGAATGCGCGCGCAGGTCGTAGATTCCCGGCAGGTCCACCACCTGGACCATGTCCCCGCCGATGAGAATTTTCGCCGCCAGCAGTTCGACCGTAATGCCGGGCCAGTTGCCCACCTTCGCGTGTGCACCCGTCAGGCGATTGAACAGTGTCGATTTGCCCGTATTGGGCATGCCGATGAGCGCAATACGCTTCATCGCGGAGTTGCTGCCGGAGCCGCCGAGGCGCTCAGGTGTGTGACCGTTGTACCTGGATGCAGCACGCGTCGGAAGTTCGCAGCATCAGGTCGGTGGTGCCGACCCGGATGTGCAGGGGTCCGGCAAAACGACCTCGGCGCAGGATTCGGACGTGCTTGCCGACGCGCAACCCCAGCGCGGCCAGGCGACGGTAAAGCTCGGTGCTGGCGTGCAGCGCGAGTATGGTCCCGGTTTCTCCCGGACGCAGGGTGTCTAGGGTATTGGGATGCGGCGTCTTCACGGCTAAGAACAGGCACTGGCTCACATGCGAGAATGGTTATCATTATCTAACAAGACTCTCCACCGGTCAAGCAACCGCACCGGTGGGGACCTGCTGGCGCTACGGATCATACCCGACAAGCGTGCAGGGTTAATCGGCGACAAGCCGGCGCGAACGACCTCGGGAAGACGACCACTGCTTGCACTCGGCACATCCTGGTCATTTGACATCACTGCCG
>MEQZ01000188.1:5813-15783 GCA_001770425.1 Betaproteobacteria bacterium RIFCSPLOWO2_02_FULL_65_20
CCAGATAGCTTTGTGCATCCGGCGCCGCACCGTCGCGCTGCGAGCGCCACACCATCTCGCCCAGGCATTCGAGCGCCGAGTGCAGGGCATCGTGCCGGTCGGCACTCTTGCCCAGCAGCGCATCGAACGCGGAGCGAACGCCGGAGGGCTGGTCGATCGAGAGCTGCTCTTCCAGCGCCAGGTGCAGACTCAGGTGCAGGAACGGGTTGATCTGTCCGTTCTCCGGCGTGTAGTCCCGGTCGGTGCTGTCCGGCGTCTCCAGTGTGCCGTGGTACTCCGGGTGCAGCAGAATCACGTCGAGCGCCATGGTTTCGAGTCCCTCCAGCGGGGAGCCGGCGCGGTACTTGGCCCAGGTGCCGGAGAAGAACTGTCGGACCTGGTCGCGGGTGGGCGCGAACATCAATCTCCCCCCGTCTTGTCCCGGTATTCGCACAGATCGCTGATCGGACAGCGCGGGCATTCGGGCTTGCGCGCCTTGCACAGGTAGCGGCCGTGCAGGATCAGCCAGTGATGGGCGTGATGGCGGAACTCCTCGGGCACGAACTTGAGCAGTCTCGCTTCCACTTCGTCCACATTCTTCCCTGGAGCGATGCCGGTGCGGTTGGCCACGCGAAAGATGTGGGTGTCCACCGCGATGGTGGGTTGGCCAAAGGCGACGTTGAGGATCACGTTGGCCGTCTTGCGGCCCACGCCGGGGAGCGCCTGGAGTTCCTCCCGGGTGCGAGGGACCTCGCCGCCGTGCCGCTCGACCAGCATGCGGCAGGCAGCGGCGATATGTCTGGCCTTGGCGCGGTACAGGCCGATGGTCTTGATGTACTCGGCGAGTTTTTCCTCGCCGAGCATTGCCATCTTTGCCGGCGTGCCTGCCGCCGCGAACAGGCGCGGTGTGGCGAGATTCACGCTCTTGTCGGTCGCCTGCGCAGAGAGGATGACGGCGACCAGCAGTTCGAAGGGCGAACGGTAGGCGAGCTCGCTTCTGGGCTCGGGGTTGTGCGCCCTCAGTCGCGAAAAAATCTCGCGCCGCTTGGCCGCATTCACGAGCTTTTCCGCTGGCGGGAATTCGCGGCGCCGTTGACGGCCGCGCGGCGCGCGCTCGCGCGCTGGATCGCCGCCTGGATGGCGGCGTGCTTGTCCGACTCGGCACCGGTGAGCCTGTCTGCCGCCGCTTTCGCGGGCCGTTGTTCGATCTCCACCCCGGCCGTGTCGCGGCTCTGTCGCAGCTTGCGCGCCTCGAACCGCTGCCGCGCGGCGCGCGCTCGCTCGCTGTCCCATACGGTATCGGCGCCAGTCGCCGGCAGCATCGCGATGCAGTCCACCGGACAGGGCGCGACGCACAGGTCGCAGCCCGAGCACAGATCCGCCAGCACCGTATGCATCTGTTTTGGTGCCCCGAGGATCGCATCGACCGGGCATGCCTGGATGCACAGCGTGCAGCCGATGCACCGCGCCTCGTCGATGCAAGCGACATGGTGCGGCCGTTCGATGCCGCACTCCGGGTCCAGCGGCCGGTAGGGGCGCCCGAGCAGTGCCGCGAGCCTGCGGATACCGGCGTCGCCGCCGGGCGGGCAGCGGTTGATGTCCGCTCGGCCGGCTTCGAGGGCAGCCGCGTAGGGACCGCAGCCTTCGAAACCGCATCGGGCGCACTGGGTTTGCGGCAGCAGCGCATCTATCATTGCAATCCGCGCGGCGTTCACTTCTCCCCCGGTGCGGCAAGGCCGCGCACGATCTCACCCACGAGCCCGGGTCCGCGATACAGCAGTGCCGTGTAGAGTTGCACCAGCGTCGCGCCCGCGTCGAGCTTTTCGCGCGCATCGGCAGCGCTGGCGATGCCCCCCACGCCGATGATGGGGATGCGACCCTTCAATGCGCTGCCGAGCTTGGCGATCAGCGCAGTGGACTTCGCGCGCAGCGGCGCGCCCGAGAGCCCGCCCTGTTCGCCGCCATGGGGAAGGTGGGCGACATCCTGGCGCGCAGTGGTGGTGTTGGTCGCGATGACCGCGTCCACCCGATGCGCCAGCAGCCGGTCGGCGATGGACTCGATCGCCTCGTCGTCCAGGTCCGGCGCAATCTTCACCGCAAGCGGCACGCAGCGGCCTTCCTCTCTTGCCAGTGCATCGCGCTCGCGCATCAGCACCGCGAGCAGCGCATCGAGTTCATCCGCTCCCTGAAGGCTGCGCAGGTTGCGGGTGTTGGGCGAAGATACGTTCGCCGTGACGAAGCTTGCCACCGGATACACCTTGCGCAGGCAGACGAGGTAGTCCTCGGCCGCGCGATCCACCGGTGTGTCGGCGTTCTTGCTTATATTGATGCCGATGATTCCGCGGTAGCGCGATCGGCGCACGTTTTCGACGACCCTGTCGACCCCGATGTTATTGAAGCCCATGCGGTTGATGACCGCCTCGGCCTGCGGCAGCCGGAACAGGCGCGGCTTCGCGTTGCCCGGCTGCGGGCTCGGCGTCACCGTGCCAATTTCCATGAACCCGAACCCGAGCGAAGCCAGCGCGTCGATGTGCTCGCCGTTCTTGTCCAGGCCCGGGGCGAGTCCCACCGGGTTGGGGAATTCCAGGCCCATTGTGCGCACCGGAAGTTTCGGCACCGTGCCGGCGACCAGGCGCGCGAGCCCGAGCCGCTGAAGCGTATCGAGGGATACCAGGCTCAGACGGTGCGCGACTTCCGGGTCCAGGCCGAACAGGAACGGCCGCATCGCGCGATAGAGCATCACGCAATTCTAGCAAACGTTGCGATGCTCACCCGGCGGATTGCTGCAGATCGATGCGGCGCCACTCGCCTTCGATGAATCCTTCGATCGGCAGGAACTGGGTCTTGTAGGCCATCTTGCGGCTCTCGCTTATCCAGTAGCCCAGGTACAGGTAGGGCAACCCCTGGCTTCTGCACTGTTCCATTTGCCACAGGATGTTGTAGGTGCCGAAGCTCGCGCCCTTGATGGCAGGATCGAAGAACGTGTAGACCGAGGACAGTCCGTCGCTCAGGTGATCGACGATGGACACAATGCGCAGCGCCCCATCCTCGCGGAATTCGACCAGGCGCGTGTTGACGCGGCTCTGCAGCAGGAAATGGGAATACTGATCGCGGCTGTCCTGGTCCATGCCGCCGCCGGAGTGGCGCTGTGCCTGATAGCGAAGGTAGAGCGAATAGTGCTCGATCCTGAAGCGCAGCGGGGTCGCGTTGGCTTCGAGGCCGGCATGACGGGCCCATGCCCGGCGCTGGCTGCGCGTGGGCTGGAACTCGTTCACCGGGACCCGCACCGGCACGCAGGCCCGGCAGTGGTCGCAGTAGGGGCGGTAGGTGAATATGCCGCTGCGCCTGAAGCCCATGCGCACCAGGTCGCTGTAGAGTTCGTTGCCGATCAGGTGGCTGGGCGTGGCGACCTGCGAGCGCGCCATCCGGCCCGGAAGGTAGCTGCACGGATAGGGTGCAGTGACGTAGAACTGCAGTACCGCGTGGGGCAGATCGTTCAGCAGCGACATGGTGCATCCGTCATGGTGTATTTGTATAACCAGCTTGGGTCCAGGGCCCTGGCGCGCGCGGATAGTCTACCAATTCTGCGAGCCGCCGCGAAAACTCGCGGCGCGGAATCTCGCGGGCGCCGAGCGAGGCGAGGTGGCGGGTATGCATCTGGCAGTCGATGAGGCGAATTCCCTGCTCCGTGCACACGCGTACCAGCGCTGCGAAGGCGATCTTGGAAGCGTCACGCGTGCGGCTGTACATGGATTCGCCGAAGAATATCGCGCCTATCGCAACGCCGTACAGGCCGCCAGCGAGTTCCCCGTCGATCCAGGTCTCGACCGAGTGCGCATGCCCCAGCTGATGCAGCCGACGGTAGGCCTCGCGCATCTCCGCGGTGATCCAGGTATCCGGTTGGTCCGGCCGCGCCTGTGCGCAGCCGGCCATGACTGCATCGAACGCGGTGTCGAAGCGGATTTCGTAGCGCTTGTTGCGCAGTGTCTTGGCAAGCGAACGCGAGACCCTCAACGCTTCGGGTACTAGCACCATGCGCGGATCCGGGCTCCACCACAGGATAGGGTCCCCTTCGCTGTACCAGGGAAAAATACCCTGCCGGTAGGCCGCGAGCAGACGCTGTGGCGAGAGATCCCCGCCGGCGGCGAGCAGGCCGTTCGGATCGCGCAGGGCCGCCTGCAGCGGCGGGAAGGGCGAGTCAGCTTCAATCCATGGAATCATCTGCCGTCACTTTACCTGCGGTGCGCTGCGCCACATACCCGGGTGCCTGGGGATTTCGGGCATCGCTGTTCACTCTATGCTGGTGCGCGAACGCGGGCGCTGCCGCCCGATTTCGGTGCATGATGTACGCCTTTTGCACCTGGAGCGGGCGGTGCGGCGATGAATTTTGTTCGATGCGCACCAAACCTGTCGTAAATACAGTCACATGCACCATGGGAATGCATTTTGCTTGCGGTTGAAGGAATTTTTGTCTGGAGGGGTCGATGGAAACGTTAAACACCGGCGCGAATGTACTTTTCATCCTAATCGGGGCGGTGATGGTGCTCGCGATGCACTCGGGTTTCGCCTTCCTGGAACTGGGCACGGTGCGTTCGAAAAACCAGGTCAATGCACTGGTCAAGATTCTCACCGATTTTTCCATATCGACCATCGCCTATTTCTTCATCGGCTATGGCCTCGCCTATGGCGTGAGTTTCCTCACCGGTGCCGAAACGCTGGTGGCCAAGAGCGGATTCGAGCTGGTCAGGTTCTTCTTCCTGCTCACCTTCGCCGCGGCAGTGCCGGCCATCGTTTCCGGTGGTATCGCCGAGCGCGCGAAGTTCTATTCGCAGTTCGTCGCCTCGTTCCTGATCGTCGCGTTTCTCTATCCGTTCTTCGAGGGCATCGCCTGGAACCAGCATTACGGCGTGCAGGCGTGGATCAAGGCGAGCTTCGGCGAGGAGTTTCATGACTTCGCCGGCTCGGTGGTCGTGCACGCGGTGGGCGGCTGGATCGCCCTGGTGGCGGTGCTGCTGCTGGGCGCGCGCAGCGGTCGCTACGGCAAGGACGGCCGCGTGATGAGTTCCCATCCGCCTTCGTCGATTCCTTTCCTTGCGCTTGGCGCCTGGGTGCTGGCAGTGGGCTGGTTCGGCTTCAACGTGATGTCGGCGCAGACGCTGGACAAGGTGAGCGGCCTGGTGGCAATCAACTCGCTCATGGCGATGGCCGGCGGCACGCTGGCGGCGCTTTTCGCCGGGCGCAACGACCCGGGTTTCGTGCACAACGGGCCGCTGGCAGGGCTGGTGGCGGTGTGCGCGGGGTCCGACGTCATGCATCCGGTGGGCGCACTGGTGGTGGGTGGCGTGGCCGGGGTCATATTCGTCCACCTCTTCACGCTGACCCAGAACCGCTGGAGAATCGACGACGTGCTGGGCGTGTGGCCGCTGCACGGACTGTGCGGGGCCTGGGGCGGGATCGCGGCGGGGATCTTCGGCTCCAAGGCGCTCGGGGGTCTGGGCGGGGTCGCGTTCGGCGCGCAGTTGGCGGGCACGGCGCTGGGCATCGCAGTGGCGCTTGCCGGGGGCGCAATCATCTATGGGGGGCTCAAGGTGGTGATGGGGCTGCGGCTCGATCAGGAAGACGAATACAACGGCGCTGACATCGCGATTCACAAGATATCGGCCACGCCCGAGAAACAGCCCGTGCTCTGACCGGGGCTTGCCGCCCTACGCCGACATGCCTCTAGGCGCCAGAATTTCGTCGGCGTGCAGGCGATACGCGCCCTGCCTGCGGTCGGCGTAGTAGTGTTTCAGGGTCATGGAGATGGTGCGAAAGGCGAGTTCCTTCCACGGGATCTCGCCCTCGCGGAACAAGGTCACCTCCAGGCTCTCGGTTCCCGGCCCGAAGTCCAGATCCAGCAATTGCGCCCGGTAGAAGATGTGCACCTGGTTGACGTGCGGCACCGAGAGCACGGTGAACATTTCGCCGAGTTCCACCCGCGCGTTGGCTTCCTCGATGGTTTCGCGAATCGCTCCCTGCGCGACCGATTCGCCCAGCTCCATGAAGCCGGCGGGCAGCGTCCACATGCCCAGGCGCGGTTCGATGGCGCGTTTGCACAGCAGCACCTGGTCTTTCCACTCCGGAATCGACCCGACCACCACGAGCGGATTGCGGTAATGGATCGTGCCGCAGGCCTCGCACATGTGGCGCGGCAGCGTATCGCCATCGGGGACGCGGACGACGATCCTGGCACCGCAATTCGAGCAGAAGTTCATGGCGGGTTCATCGGGAGGGGCAGCGTGGGACGCCAACTAATGATACCTTAAACGTGTCGCGCTTCTGTTTCGAACCGCCATGCGTCCATCCCGGATTCTTGCTCTGCTCGATCGCGAATTTCTCGCCAGCCGCGAGGGCGTCCATACTCCGGTGATGCTATGGGGGCCGCCGGGAGCGGGCAAGTCGCAGCTCGTCGCTCAGGCGGCGGCGCGGCACCGAGTCCCGGTGATCGACGTGCGCCTGGCGCAAATGGAGCCGACCGATCTGCGCGGCATTCCGTTTCGCGACGGCCGCAATGTGGTGTGGTCCGTGCCCGCGATGCTGCCCGATGCGACTCGCCACGGCGAGCGCGGCATCCTGTTCCTGGACGAGATCACATCGGCGCCGCCCACGGTCACCGCTGCCGCCTATCAGCTCATTCTCGACCGCAGGCTGGGCGAATACCGCGTGCCCGAGGGCTGGGCCATAGTCGCTGCGGGCAATCGCCACGGGGACCGGGGTCTGGTGTACCAGATGCCCTCGCCGCTGGCGAATCGCCTCACCCACTTCGACCTCGATCCGGATCTCGACGACTGGATCGCATGGGCGCACGCGCAGGGGATCGATTCGCGGCTGACCGCGTTCCTGCGCTTTCGGCCCGACCTGCTGTTCGATTTCGACGCCGCGCGGGCGAGCCACGCGTTCCCCTCGCCGCGCTCCTGGGAGTTCGCTCACCGCGCGCTGCAGAAGTTCGGCTCCGATCCGGACCTGCTCGCCGACGCGCTGAAAGCTTGCGTGGGTGCGGCGGCCGCGCTTGCGTGCAAGACGTTCATCGACCATATCGGGGCACTGCCGGACGTGGCAGCGATCGCCGCCGGGGGCGAGGCCGGTGTTCCGGTCTCGATCGATCTGCAATATGCGGTGGCCGCGGCGCTGGTGCGTCATGTTGCGCGTCTGCCCCCCGACGAACGCGCAAGAGCGGTCGAGCACGTGCTGCGCTACGCGCGCCGCTTCCCGCAGCGCGAACTCGGGGTCATGTTGGTCGTGGACCTGCAGGGCGTCGTCGGCGCGCCGCTCTACGAGCAGGCCGAATTCGCGCACTGGGCCGCGGACGTGAGCGGGCTGCTGTCCTATGAGCGGCAGTGACCGCCAGGGCGATACCGAGGCTGCGGCGCTCACCAGGCTGGCTGCCGCGCGAACGCGCCTGGTTCTGGAGCGGCCGTTCCTGGGCGCGCTGATACTCTACCTGCCGCTGCAAGCGCGCGGCCGGTGCCGGTCGCTGGCCACGGACGCTCGCAGCCTGTACTTCAATCCGGCGTATGTGCTCTCGCTCGCCTTTGCGGAGGTGCAGTTCATGCTGGCGCACCAGGCGCTGCACTGCGCGCTGGGCCATTTCACTCGGCGTGGGGCGCGGCCGCACGCCAAATGGGACAGGGCGTGCGACTACGCGGTGAACGGCCTGCTCATCGACGACGGCATGAAGGCTCCGCCCGATGCGGCCTGGAACCCGGCGTATCGCGGGCTGTCGGCCGAGGAGATCTATCCGCTGCTGCCGGATGAGGAAGCTGAAGTGACGCTCGACGAGCATTGGTTCGGCGCGGGGCTGAGCGGCGAACGCAGGTTGCGAGGCGCGGACCGACCGGAGACGGACCTGGAGCACCTGGAACTGCACCGCGACGGTCTTGACGAGTCCGGCTTCCAACTGCCGGCGGCGGGCGAGGTCCTCGCGCTGGCCGAGACCTGGCGCAGCCGGCTGGCGGCAAGCGCGCTCGAGGCCGCGCGCGCCGGAAGGCTTGCCGCCCATTGGGGAGCGCTAGCCGATGCGGCGATCGAACCTCGCCTGCCGTGGCGGGCGCTGCTGGAACGGTTCCTCGCGCGCGTGGCGCGCGATGATTACAGCTTTGCGCGACGCAGCCGGCGTGAGGGCGAGGCCTTGCTGCCGGGCATGGAGAGCGGCGAGGCCAGCCTGGTGGTGGCGATCGACACCAGCGGCTCGATTCCGCGCGAGGCGCTGGAGCGGTTCGTCGAAGAAGTCGACGCCCTCAAGGGCCAGATCCGGGCGAGCATCGCGCTGCTGCTGTGCGACGCGGCCCTTGCGCCGGGCGCGCCGCTGCGATTCTTTCCGTGGGAGCGCATTGCGCTTCCAGACGGCGTGTCGGGCGGCGGCGGCACGCGCTTCACGCCGGTGTTCGAGTGGGTCGAGCAGGAGCCGCTGCGCCCCGACGCGCTGCTCTATTTCACCGATGCCGAGGGCGAGTTCCCCGACCGGGCGCCCGACTACCCGGTGATGTGGCTGGTGATGGGCAACGCCCCGGTGCCGTTCGGGGAGCGGGTGCCGTTCAATTAGGCGTAGCCTGAGCAACAGCGGCCCCGAAGGAGGGAAATCTTCCTCCCGGCCGCTGCAAAGCACAAGTCGGAGGGAATTAGAAATGCAACGGGAAGCAATGTGAGCCCTTCCACGGTAGTCCGAGCCTGTTCAGCGATTTTGAAACATTATCTTGAATCGCCGACGCCGGAAGCATCGTGCCTTCGCGCGCCTCTAGTCTTCGGACAACTCGAGTAGTTGTATCGCCAAATAGTAAGTCAGGTGAATCGGACTGAGATCAGAAGTTGGTCTTTCCGGGCCATCGCCGTCGAATTGCAGCACGTTGTCCCCTGGAAGCAATCTGAACGCGCCGGGGTACAGTGTAATCGGACGGTCCGGAACCAGTGCGACGAATTGCCGCACTCTACCGTCGAATCTTAGGGTCATATTGCGCGACTTGAACGTACTCAGCGTCAGCTTGTATCTCGCCCGCAGCGGTCGGTTTCCGTGGTTCATCAGGTGAATCTCGGCATGCTCGGAGATCGCCCATCGGTGGCTGTTTGACCATCCCCGGCCGAAAGTCATCTTGCCCACACAGTTCTTGCGCACGATATATCTGGTACCGGCTGCGGCGACATGTTCAAGGTGCGGGGTAATGAATTCCTTCTTGGTGAGGCACAAGAAATCTTCGAAACCTCGTTCGGTTGAAACGATGACATCGTTGCTGGACAGCTCGCCTTTGACGTATACGCGTTGATATTCCTCTTGATCGTTCAATCTCAGGAAGCTATCGGCGTCTGCACTGCGCACACGCAACGGGCGCTTGCAGATGTTTCCGACGACATAGTCGACATTCGTCAGAGTAAAATTGTATATGTCGCCATCGCCGCATATTTCGGAGGACACGGCGCGATAGAAATCCAACATGCCGGCATGGGAGAAATTGACGCGCCCAACCTTGCCATAGGTCAATTCCTTCAGCACGCTCGTATCCCTCCAAATCACCAGGTCGTGTCCCTCCAGATTGAATGTATTCAGCGGGAAGCCTGGCAGTATTCGAATTGAAAAGGACACGATCAACAGCAAGGGGATAATGAGAATCAAGGGTGCTTTTCGAACAAAGGCAATCAACGCGCCGTGTCGCGGGGTTTCAGCGTTGACCTGACCCTTCACATTGCGAACCGCGGCGCCGATCATCCAGAACGAGACGATCGCAAGGGAAAAACTGGCATTGATGACCCTGAAATACTCAAAAATCCTGATTGCGTGAACCAGATTGACCAAGCCCAAGACTGAGAGAGTTGCGTAGGCGCCCAGTTCGCGTCTGCTGAGTCGCTTCGCCCGGGCGGCCTCGAAGAACAGGGGGAAGGTGGCAACCCAGAGGTAAACGATAAAGCCATCCTCGATCCTCGTGATAGCGAAGAGGTTTTCGAGCCGTTCCTGCGAAAGCCA
>MEQZ01000188.1:15791-16775 GCA_001770425.1 Betaproteobacteria bacterium RIFCSPLOWO2_02_FULL_65_20
CATGACCCTGGGCCGTTCTCCTGAAAACCGCTAAGGCATCGATGAGGTCGATTCCGTAGCCGTACTCAAATGTCGCCAAGAACAGCAGGTTGGTGGCAACGAATGACAGGAAAAGGGTCATCCAACTGCCTATTGAGTATCGTCCCGCAATCAGGACGACGAACAGGAATGGAATTATTGCGACGGCATAGGTGTACCTGCTCCATACCGCCAGCCCGAGGAGAATTCCCGCGATGATCTGTCTTGTCCGTGTTCCGGTATCATGGGTGAACAATAGGGCGATTGCGCAGCTAAGGAAAAAGCCGGCGTAGTAGTCGGACCAGGGGTAAACGGGAAAGGGGTGCAGGACGAATGCAACGGCCAGGAACAGGGCGGCCACCCATGGCGCGTTCAGATGCCTTATGACTGCATAGACCTGGTAGAGAAGACCGCAATAGACCATTGCGGTGAGAATTCCAAATGACAGGAAGCTGAAGCCGAAAAGGCTGCCCCACACGGACTGAACCAGGGTCGTGAAGTAGCCATGCAGGATGACGAAGTCCTTATAAGGAATTCGCCCCGCGCTGAGGTCTAACGCGTTCGAGAGCATCAGCCCCCAATGATGGGAGTCCGTCCGCAGCGCGCTGTTGAGGGCGCTCATGACGAACACGCATGCGAACGGGGCAATCAGAGCAATGCGCACCGTTTTGGAGCCGACCAAATGCATTCAATCGTCCCGTCTAAGAGTTCAATACCAAGTCAAAAGCAAATTAGCACCGAAGTGCGTAAATTGACATTCGTCAAACGCTCCCGGCATTGCCGACCGATACGGCCCGGATTGTATCCGTTTGATCGCAGTTCGCAGTCCGGCCGAAGCGCTGATATTCTATGAATGTCAATTTGAGGAACTCCCATGAAAGCCGTGATACTCGCCGGGGGCGTGGGCTCCCGCCTCACTGAAGAAACCATTGCGCGGCCAAAGCCGATGGTGGAGATCGGCGGCAA
>MEQZ01000189.1:0-4316 GCA_001770425.1 Betaproteobacteria bacterium RIFCSPLOWO2_02_FULL_65_20
GCCCGGCGCACCGTCCTGAAGTTGCCGGCGCAGCGCGCGCACATCCTGCCGCAACTGGTCTATCTGCTGCTGCTGGCGGTACACCGTCCGATTGAGTGCATCAAGAAGGTCTTCCGCGAGACTCAGCTTGGCCTCGAGTTCGTTCAGTCGGGATTCCATGCTTCGCTTCCAGTTCTGGGGGGGACGCGTGCCGGCTGGATCCAGAAACTCGTCATGAAGCCCCGAACACTTCGTTCAGCTGTCTGGCGACGCGTATGAACGTGGTCCGCTTGGACAATTCCTTGAGCCTGCGCGCACCGACATACGTGCAGGCCGATCGCACCCCGCCGAGTATCTCCTGCACGGTGCCCTCGACCGGGCCGCGGTAGTCGAGCAGGACTTCCTTGCCTTCGGAGGCGCGGTAGTGGGCGACGCCGCCCGAGTACTTGTCCATCGCGGTACGCGAACTCATGCCGTAGAACCGCACCTTGCGCGCGCCGTCGTGCTCCTCGATATCACCGCCGCACTCGTCGTGCCCGGCCAGCATGCCGCCAAGCATGATGAAGTCGGCTCCGCCACCGAAGGCCTTGGCCAGATCCCCGGGCGAGGTGCAGCCGCCGTCGGAACAGATCAGGCCCCCCAGGCCATGCGCCGCATCGCCGCATTCGATGATGGCCGACAGTTGCGGATAGCCGACACCGGCCATCTTGCGCGTCGTGCACACCGAACCCGGGCCGATGCCGACCTTGACGATGTCCACCCCGAGCAGGATCAGTTCTTCGGTCATTTCTCCGGTCACGACGTTGCCGGCCATGATGGTGATCTGCGGGTAGGCCTTCCTCAGTTTGTTGATGAAGTCGACGAACGATTTCGTATAGCCGTTTGCGACATCGACGCAGACATAGGCGATGGCATCGCCGGCTGTTTCCTTGACGCGGCGGAACTTCTCGTAATCGGCGCTCGTGATGCCCATCGAATAGAAGATCGTCGATTCGGCGGGTATAGCCCGGAAAAAATCCGTCAGCTCCGATTCGCCGTAGTGTTTGTGCAGGGCCGCCGAAAGCTGGTGCCGGGACAGCGCTTTCGCCATCTCGAAGGTGCCGACGGTATCCATGTTGGCCGCGATGACGGGAATGCCCCGGTATTTTCCGGCCGAATGCCGGAACGAGAATTCCCTGGATATGTCGACCTCCGAACGCGACGTCAGCGTCGAACGCTTGGGCCGGATGAGGACATCCTTGAAATCCAGCTTGAAATCTTCTTCGATCCGCATGCGGCTACCCCTTGAAAAGACCGGCGGTTGCTATTTGACCACTCCCCGCGGCAGCGCCACGGGTATTTCGAGCAAACTCGTGGTGACTGTCCTATCTGCGCGCGGCTTGCGTGCCGCGGTGCCGCTCAAGCAAGAGTATTCTATTGCCGTTCCAGGGTCCAGGACAGCGGTACCATTGCCGAAACATCAATGGCGCGGACGTGATGCCCGTGCGCAACGCCTGGCGTTACTCACATTGAAAAAAAAATTGGAAACTCCACCTAATATTTTGCTGGGTCAGGCCAAAGGCCGTAACCCGCCGCCGCTGTAAAACATATCCGATGATGAATCCGCATTACGCCGAAGACTCGGAACCGCGCGCCGAATCATGGCCCTTTTTCGTCATGGCCAAGCCGGTCTCCGCGGCCTGCAATCTCGCCTGCCGATACTGTTACTACTTGAACCGCCCGGACGCCGCACCGTCGCGCCGCATGGACGCAGAGACGCTGGAAGTTCTTATCCGCGATGTGATCCGCGCGCAACCGGGCGTGCCGGAGATCCATTTCGCCTGGCAGGGCGGCGAACCGACATTGGCCGGCGTCGATTTTTTCCGCCAGGCGGTTGCGCTCCAGGAGCGCTATTGCCCCGCCGGCACCACGGTCGTCAATGCCATCCAGACCAACGGCACACTGCTCGACGAGCGGTGGGCGGAGTTCTTCGCCGTGCACCGTTTCCTGGTCGGCATCTCCATTGACGGTCCGCAGGCGCTCCATGATCCGCTGCGCCGCGATGCGCGGGGGCGCACGACGCACGCGAAGGTGTTGCGGGGCCTGCGCTGCCTGCAGCAAGCGCAAGTCCAATTCAACGCACTCAGCGTCGTGCATCACTTGAATTACCGCCAGGGGCGCGCAGTGTACCGGTTCCTGCGCCGCATCGGCATTCGCCACATGCAATTCATTCCGCTGGTGGAGCGATTCACGCGCGACGACGCGTTTGCAGCGCCCCCTCCAGGTGACCCTGGCGCAGCACCGGCTCCTTGGACGACGCCCCGCGAAGGGTTCGGCGAATTTCTTTGCACGGTGTTCGACGAGTGGCTAGGGAACGACGTGGGGGAAGTCTTCGTTCAGGCGATCGAAGAATACGCGGCGGCGCTCGCGAACCGGCCTGCGGGCCTGTGCGTGTTCGGACCCGACTGCTCCTCGGCGCCCATCGTCGAATCGAACGGCGATGTCTACAGCTGCGACCACTACGCGTTCCCCGCCTATCGCCTGGGCAATATCATGAAGACGCCGATCGGCGAGCTGGTGCGCTCATCCCGGCAGCGCGAATTCGGGCGCGTCAAGATGGAGCTTCCGAGCGAATGCAGGCAATGCGGGTTTCTTGCCGCCTGCTGCGGCGGGTGCCCCAAGCACCGCTTTGCCGGGACGCGGGGCGGCGAAATGATCAACTATCTTTGCCCGTCCTACCGGCGCTTCTTCACGTATACCGGGCCGGCGCTCGCCCGGTTCGCCGCGCCGGCGCGGGAAATCAGTCCGGGGTGATTCCGGCCGCCTTCATCACCCGCTCCTAACTGTTCGACTTCACGCCCTGCCGGTGGGCAAAGGCAGTTCGTCCACGGTCTCCATTTCCGTGCGGGCAAGCCGGGCAAGCAGGTCGCACTTGTCCTCGACCGCGGCGCGATCGTCCCACAGGTTGAAGAATTCGTCCGGGTCCCGCTGGAGGTTGTACAGTTCGCCGCCAGGCACGCCTTCGGCAATGCTCATGCGCCAATCACGCGTCACCAGGCCGTGGGTGCGAAGCATGCGCCCGGGGCGGCTGGGGCCGACCTGGTGGTCGTACTGGATCAGAACGCTGTCCCGCGCTGCCGCCGTCCCGTTCTCGAGCGTCCCGAGCAGGCTCATGCCCTGCATTCCGAGACAGGGCGCCAGGCGCGCGCGCTCCAGTATCGTCGCCGGAACATCGATCGTCGAAGCCAGCGCCCCCGACCGGATCCCCTGCACCCGGCTGTCCGGATCCGACCAGATGAAAGGCGTGCGCACGACGCCCTGATACATCGCCGGGCCCTTGAGAAGGATGCGGTGATCGCCGAGGTAATCGCCGTGGTCGCTCATGAAGATGAGCACCGTGTCCTCGCGGCGCCCGCTGGACTCGAGCGCGGCGAGCACCTCGCCGATCGCGTCGTCGATGCAGCTGATCATGCCGCAGGTGAGCGCGCGCGCCTCGAGCGCTTCGCGCTCGTTTACCGCGAACGCGGCCTGGCCGTGCACGTTGGCATTGCCGCTTGCGCGCGCCGCCATCAGCCGCTCGACATACGGGCTCGGCCGCCAGTCCCCGCGCGCAAAGGCCGCGGGCCGCGCCATGTCCTTCGGCTGGTACATGTCCCAGTATTTGCCGGGCGGCGTGAATGGATGGTGGGGATCAGGAAAGGACACCATGAGGAAGAACGGCTTATCCTTTTCCCCGGCGGCCGTGTCGCTGAGATAGGCAACGGCTCGTTCGCGGACGTAGCTGGTCGGATAGAGATCCACGGGCACGGCGGTGCGCACCGCCTGCGGGCAGGTGTAGTCGTGAGGCAATGCGGCGGCAGCGCTGCGCAGGCGCTCGGCATCGGGATGCCGCTCGCGCAGCCAGTTCAGGTAGTCGGCGCCGCACTGGTCGCCGTGCCCGGTGGCGAGATCGACGTGCTGAAAACCGTAAAACGGCAGGCCGACGCTTCGCTTGCCGGCCTCCCAGCCATTCGGATTCTCCTCGTCGTATTCCCGGCCGTCGAGCTTATGGTCTATCGCCCGGGCGAGATGTTCGGGCGGCCTGCGCCAGTCCTGCGGCCCCTCCGGCGGCTTGAACACCGGAGCCTGGCCGGTGAAGTTCTGCAGGTGGCTCTTGCCGATGAGCGCCGTGCGATAGCCCGCCGCGGCGAGCAGATCGACGAAGGTGACGGCAGAGCGCGCGAGCGGAATGCCGTTCGAGCGCACCCCGTGCGCCGAAGGCATGCGTCCGGTCATGAGACTCGCGCGATTGGGCATGCACACGGGGCTCGCCACGTGGAACCTGTCCATCGCGACGCCGCGCTCGGCAATGCGGTCGA
>MEQZ01000189.1:4323-25298 GCA_001770425.1 Betaproteobacteria bacterium RIFCSPLOWO2_02_FULL_65_20
CGATGTGCGGAGTTCTGAGCACGGGATGACCGTAGCAGCCGAGATGATCGGCGCGCTGCTGATCGGTGATAAACAGAATGAAGTTCGGCTGGGTGGAGGGCATCGGCGTGGTCCCTGGATCAAAGTCGGCCAAGCCGATTATGGCAGCGAGTTGCTACGATTGCTGAAGATGCTTGCCGATACAGGAGTTCCATAAAATGCACAGTGCGATTCCAATCGCGCTCCCGGCCGCTCAGGAACAGGCCCGGCTCGGCGAAGTGTTCGGCGAAGCTTGCCGCATCCCGTTACCAGACCCTCATTTGTACGGACTCTCGGCCGCCTGCCCGGACAATTTCTTCGCAGCGCCCGCTGCAGGCGTCGGGATGTAGTGCAACGGAACCGTCCCGCCTGAAGCAGCGCGGCTGCGAGCCTGCCCCGGTGTCTCGATCAGCGCCGCCGCGGCCAGCGCGGCCTTCCGGTCCACCTCCACCGGGCCGGGTTCGTCCGGCGGCGGCATCATGCTGGCGTGGTAGTAGGCGATGGTCTTGTGCGCCGGATCGACTTTCCTGGAAGGATCGTTGTCGCGCTGGTTGGTGCTCTTGGGCGTGACCGCCACGCCGTCGATAAGTTCGTGGTCGAACCACCACTTCTTGACCGAATTGCGCTTGCCGTTTCCGACGCGATCGTCCAGCCAGGTGGCAATCGGCACCAGCAGCGGCTTCAGCCATAAAGCGTTGATGCCCATCCAGCTTGCCGAGCGCGTCAGCAGCCCGCCATCGGCATCCACCACCTTGTTGATCGGGCACATCTTCATGCAGCGGCCACACGCCGAGCCCTTGGGATTGGTCACCCGGTAACGCGCGCACCGCTCCACGTCCGGTTTCCACATCTCATAGCCGTTGAACATCACCTTGTCGCCGAACGGTATGGCGTTGCAGGGGCACTCGCGGGCGCATTTCAGGCAGTTGCCGCAGAAGGTCTGCAGGCCGAAGTCGATCGGTTTGTCGACCTCCATGGGCAGGTCGGTGGTGAGGACCACCGACTTGAATCTCGGCCCGACGAATGGATTGAGCACCAACTCGCCGATGCGGCTCAGTTCTCCCAGCCCGGCCCAGAGCGTGAGCGGAAGCTGGAGCACGTCGCTGTCCGCGTTGGTCTGCGAGCGCGCAGGGACACCGCTGCCGCGCAGGAACTCGGCCATGATCCCGGCGATCTCCGCGCCGCGCAGGTAGCCGCGCATCGACTGCGCCCCGGAGATCCAGTCATCCCCGCTCGCCCCTTCCATGGTGTCGTAGCCCTGGTCGATCAGCATCACCACGGCATAGCGGTGATAGGGCTTGATCTCGGTGCCGTCCTCCTTGTGCGAATACCACGCGTAGCGGGGAATCTCGCAGATCCCCGTCAGGTCGGATCCGAGGAAATACGACAGTGACTTGATCGCGCGCGCATTGGCCGCGGCGTCCCCGAAGCCGGCCGCGGGCGGGCCGCTCGCCTCGCCGCCCTGAAACGGAATCAGGGCACGGATGGCCTGGAGCAGGCTGTAGGAAAAGGGCGTCTTGAACGCGAATCGCACGCGCTCCCGCTTGGCCTTTTCGCCCAGATCTCCGTGCAGCGCGCGCTGGAAAAACGCCGCGCGCTTGGACACCCGCGGCACCTCATCGTCCAGGATCAGCGTCGTCGGCCGGTCCGCCCGCTTGACGGTCTCCATCGCGTAGCGGCTCAGGTGCGTGGCGCGCTTCGCCTGGCGATTGCGCTCGCGGCCGGACTGCGCGCCGTTGATGCCCCACCAGTAGCGCAGCCCCGTGGCCCCTGGCCCCAGCGCATCGGCGCGTAGCGGGCGATCCGGGATCAATTCGTAGTCGGTGGAAACCGCGGCCACCGCAAACCGCGGCCCGAGATACGGGTTCTCGATGCCCTCGCCTGCGCGCACCGCGACGCCGGACAGAACCGCGAGTTTTTCCAGGTCGAGCGCGGCATCTCCGGCGACGTGCCCGCGCGCCGCAAATCCCATGCAGCGGATGTGCCCGGCCAGCACGGCGATGATCTCCGCCGCGCGCATCTCGGCAACCGCCCGAACGGCGTCCCTGGTCCAGCCATAGGCAATATTGTCCGGCTCGGGCAGCCGCGCATACGCCACCAGTATGACTACGGCGAACGCCTGCGCGGTCTTCTCCGCTCGTCCTTCCGAATCAGGCAGCCACGCCGAATCCGGCACCCGGCAGATGCCGACCTGGCTCGCGTCCATGAAATAGGCGGCGCCCTTGATGTCGGCCACACGCGGCTCGAGTTTGTCCGGCAGAGGCGCGCGCGCAGGAGCCACTTTCCCGTCGACAAATCGCAGATAGATCTCGCGGTAGTGGTCCGCCGCTCGGGCGAACAGGCTTTCGCGCGCCGCTTCGCTGGAATTGGGGCGCGGCGGGGTCTGCCGCTCGCGCTCCAGTACGCCGTCGTCGCGCGGCAGCACCTCCAGCGGGAAGGGTCCGATATGAAACGGCCGCTCCTTGGATTGCGGGTGTATCAGCATGCTTGGATTTCCTCCCCGCGCCGCTTGCGCATGCTCATGTGCAGGGCGACGTGCGTGCACTGCCGATGCAGGCGTCCGGCGGCGACGGGCTGTTGGTCACGCCGATCGATATCACGCACCCGGCCGTCAGCAGGCACAGGCAAAGCACCATCGCGCGCGTCGAGGCCGGCATATTGAAATTCTTCCGCGAGATTGAGGCGTATGGCGCCACTGGCGCATCATATTGCCATTGGCGTGCTACCCTCGAATACAGTTTACAGGAGGAAGATCATGACCCGCAGCATACTTGACGAAGCACACATCCACCCCTCGATCCGCGAGACCGTTTCCGGCAACCATGCGGACATCGTGCGCGAGGTGCAGGGCGCGCTGGCCGCCAACGCCGTGGTCGTCGTCGGCATGACGCAGAACCCGTTTCCGAAAAAGGCGCGCAAGCTGCTCGACTCGGCCGGCGTTGCCCACAAGTACCTTGAATACGGGAGCTATTTCTCGGGCTGGCGGCGCCGCAACGCGCTGAAAATGTGGTGCGGGTGGCCCACCTTCCCGATGGTGTTCGTCAAGGGCGTGCTCGTGGGCGGAGCCGATGATCTGGAACGCCTGCTCAAGAGCGGTGAACTCAAGCAGATGCTGGGCGGCACGCCCGGCGGCGCGGTTGGCTGAACGGGCCGGCCGCGCCGCACCGTGGTCAACGAAGAATTCGATCGCCTGTTCCCCCGGCGGGGCGCAATAGGCGCATACTTCTACACCGTCAGGCGTGGGGATTCCTCATCAACCATTCTTCTCCCGAGATCGGTCGCGAACGCGACCGCCCCCTTCGCAGTAGCGAATATCGGGCTCAGACCGGGAAACGCCTGGCTCTTGGAGAGTTTCTTGTCGCAAGGCAGCCGGGTCATGGTGAGTCGCGGTTGCCACTTCTTGTCGCTAGGCAACAGACACGCGCCCGCCTCTATCAGATATTGCCCTCGCTCCTCGCGATGAGTCGGCATGATGTCCTCCGTATAGCCTGCGGCACGGTATCACATATACGGATATCGCTTGCGGCCTCCCCCCAGGAGGAGCCGCTGCCAAGCGCGATCCCAGCGCACGGCGAATTGACGTTCGGTGCCGCAGGTGCGGATTCAAGCGCAATGCGGTGTGATCAACTGACGTATTGACCAATTGGTATAGAACCCGACATATGGATAAGCAAAAGCACTGGCGCGAACAGGAGCAGGAACTGGTCAATCGGTGGAACGCCGCCACCGACCGCTATCGCGAGGCCCAGGCCGCCGCGCTGCTCCAGGCTGCTCCCCGAGATGGCGACGGCGCGCCGGCCAAGGACTGCGTCCAGGCAGTCGAGGCAGCCCGGGTCGAACTCGAGTCCGTGAGAAAGCGTGTCGCGCGCTTCAAGGCGGAGTTCAGCGCCGGAAAGCGGTACTAGCGATACCCGCTTTTCATCACGGACTGTCCGTGGCCTTGTCCGCGTGGGTTTTCCGCTGAAACGCCGGTCCCGGCCGCTGTGTTCTCGCGCCGTGCGGCGCGTACTCGGTGCGCAAAGCCTCCTGCTGCGTGCTTCCGGTTACCGCTTGCGCCGCGTCGCCTGATCGAAGAATCTCTCTACTGCGTCCCCGTGTTCCGGCGTGTGATGGGCGATCGCCTGAAACGCCGCCGACATTTCCAGCAAGGTCTCCAGCGACGTTTGCTGGCCGGCGCGCAGCAGGCGCTTGGCCATGCGCAATGCAACTCCCGGGTTGGCCGCGATTCGGTCTGCCAGCGAGCGCGCCTCATCCATCAGTTGCTCCGGCGGCACGATCTTAGACACCAGGCCGCAGGCGAGAGCCTCACGGGCAGGGACCGGATCACCGGTGAAGGTCATCTCAGCCGCCTTTGACATGCCGACGATGCGCGGCAGGAACCACGTGCCGCCATCCCCGGGAATGATGCCCAGCTTGACGAAGCTCTCGGCGAACATCGCCCGCTCGGAAGCAATTCGCAGATCGCACATGCAGGCGAGATCGCAGCCTGCCCCCACCGCCGGTCCGTTGATCGCGGCGATCGTCGGCACCTCGAGCTCGTATAGCGCCAGCGGAATGCGCTGTATGCCGCTGCGATAGCGGTTTCGGATGTCCTGCGGACTGCCCTCGAACAGGCCGGTCTTGTTGCGCATGTCCATGACGTTTCCGCCGGCGCAGAAGGCCGGGCCGGCCCCGGTGAGTATCACCGCGCGCACCGCCGGATCGCGGCGGATGCGTTCGCATGCTTCGGGAAACTCGGCAAACTGCTCCGCCGTCGTCAGCGCGTTGCGTTCCGCGGGCCGGTTCATGGTGAGCGTGACGACCGCGCCGTCGCGCTCGTAAAGAAGAAACCGATTCATGGGATGAAATCCCCGGTAGCTCGCGGATGACGCTGCGCGCCGGATCCGCTGTTCACTCCGCTTCTTTCGATCTCGGGTTCGGGTTCGCCGATCCCCCTGATCAGCCGCAGGCGGCGCGCACCTGCTGCATGTCGGTCAGGCCCTGGAGGACCTTGTCGATGCCGTCTTCCTTGAGCGTGCGCATCCCGGCCGCCAGTGCCGCGTCCCTTACATCGGATACCGGCGCACGGGACTGAACCAGCCGCTTCAATCCCGGATGGGCAACCAGCAGTTCGTACAACCCCATCCTGCCCTTGTAGCCCGTTGCGTCACACCGTTCACAGCCGACGGCTCTGTACATGGTGATCTTTCCGTCCGCCCCGCCGAAGCGATGCAGCCAGCTTTCCGACTGGCTCTTGGCGTCCATCGAGGTGCCTTCGCAGTACTCCTTCGCGAGCTCTTCGAGGTCGGACGAGGTCGCGACGCGGGGATTCTTGCACAACGGACAGAGCCGCTTGATCAGGCGCTGCGCCAGAATGCCGAGCAACGCGTCGGCGAAGTTGAACGGATCCATACCCAGGTCGAGCAGCCGAACGATGCTTTCCGGCGCGCTGTTGGTGTGCAGCGTCGACAGCACGAGGTGGCCGGTTAACGACGCCTCGATGCCGATCTTCGAGGTTTCCGCATCGCGCATTTCGCCGACCATGATGATATCGGGATCCGCGCGCAGGAAGCTGCGCATTGCGGCCGCAAAGGTCCACCCGATCTTGGGATTTACCTGGACCTGGCGCAACCCGGCCTGCGAGATTTCGATCGGGTCCTCTGCCGTCCAGATCTTGTGCTCGTCCGTATTGATGAATCCGAGCAGCGTGTGCAGGGTCGTGGTCTTTCCGGACCCCGTCGGGCCGCATACCAGGAACAGCCCCTGCGGCCTCGAGATCAGACGCTTGACGGTCTCCAGGGTTGCTTCGTCGAAACCCAGATCACCGATAGGCACGGGCTTGGCGGCGGCGAGCACGCGCATGACGACGTCTTCCAGGCCGTCCCGTATCGGTATGGTCGCGATCCGCAGTTCCACTTGTGCCGGACCGAACCGCCTGAAATCGATCTTTCCGTCCTGGGGCTTGCGGCGCTCGGTGATGTCCAACTGGCTCATGATCTTGAGCCTCGAGATCACGGCTCTGCGGAACCGCGAAGGGATTTCGAGATACGTCACCAGCGTGCCGTCCTTGCGGAAACGCACGCGCGTGGTCTTGCCGCCGGAATTGGACTCGATGTGGATGTCGGAGGCTTTCTGCTCGACCGCGTCCAGGATGATCTTGTTGACCAGCTGCACCAGCGTGCTGTCCGTCTCGACGAGCAGGTCGTCGGTAGACTCGACGTCGCTGGTTTCGGCCGACAGGCGCGAAGCGAGTTCGTCCACCCCCACGTCCCGTGCTGCGGCGGCAAAGGCTGCGAAGTCCTCGGACTTCCGCCCCCCTTTGCGGCCGGAGACGGTGCTCAAAGCGCTCGACCCGCCTTTGTCGCCTCCGTAATACTTCTGGAGCGCATAGCGCATGTCGTCTTCCGATGCCATCACCGGGAGCATTTTCATGCCCGTGACGAATCGCAGCTCATCCAGATTGACCATGGCCAGCGGGTTCTCGGTCGCGAACACCAGGGCGCCGTCGGACACGCATATCGGCACGATCCGGTACCGGAGCGCCACGCCGGCCGGAATCTTGCCGAGAATATCGGGGGCGACATTGAACTGGTGCAAATCTGCGAACGGAATGCCCATCTTGTTCGCCATCACCGCCTTGATGGTCTCGGGATTCACGATTCCCATGTTCGACAGAATCTGCCCCAGCGGCAGGCCGCGATTCTTGGCGTGGCTCTCCAGCGCCTCGTCCCGGTCCGACTTCGTTATGAAACCGAGCTCCAACAGGACTTCGCCCAGCTTCAGCGCCGGACTGGCGCGCTGGCGTTTCAGCGCCGCCACAAGCTGCTCCTGAGAGACGATCCGGTTCTCGATCAGGAACTCCCCCAGCTTCTGCGCGCGGAACGCCTGCTGCATCTTCAGCCCCGTAGCGACCGCCTCGCTTGAGACAGCCTTCCCGTCGATCAGCATCTGCCCGATCGGGGCACCGATGCTCCTCGCCTGGATCGCCGGCAGCGGCACAAACCAACGCGTCACGCTGCTTTCGTCCTCCGGCATGTACAGGAACAGTCCGCACAACGCATTGACGAAGCCCATCGTCTCGCCCTGCAGTCTGTCCCCGTTTGCCAGGTCAATACTGAACGGCTGGCGCGCAGAGGGCACGAACAACTCTTCCTGAGCGATCCCTGCGGGGAGCCCCTGGCGCTGCAGCCGCACGGGCCGCAGCAGTTGCATGCTGATCACAAGGGCAAAGGCGACGCTGACGCTGCCGCTCGCGCCGCTCGGCACGAACCGCAGCACGGACTCCTCCGGCACAAAGCCCGCAAGCTCGCCTGCGGCCTTGCTGCCGTCCTTGAACACCAGCACACAGTGTTCCGGACGCCGCGCGCTATCCTCCTCGATGAACTCGAGGTACGGCGGAGGAGGCCAGCGGAATTCCTCGGCCGCGTTGGCTGCGGTCCGGCCTGCCGGCTCCTTCGCCTTCGCAGCACTGCCCGCAGCCCGAGTCAGCAGCGCATTCAATCTCATCGTGTCTTCACCGGGTGGCTTGCCCATTTTGGCTCCTCCCTCGTTCCGCTTGTCCGAAGTACGGCCCCTTGCATCCCATCCGCGCCTCCAGAAAAGCCTGGATCCCTCGCCCGCCAGACCGCTGGCATGCGGCGCAGGCCGGGCACGACAAGCGAAGAATACCACCCTGGGCTGCCTGCCGGCGACATCAGGCAAACCGCGGCCCGCGAGCGGGAGTGCCGGCCATGGGCTGCATTCGAGCCTCCGTCCCGAGCCTGTTATGATCCGCGCGATGGTGGCTTGCGAGGGATGGCCGTGGGTACAGTAGTGGCATTGGCGGCACAGATCGGGGGCGCGAAACTCGCGGACGGCTTATACCGGATACGCGGCGCGGACCTTGCCGTGGTGGTCAACACCGGCGACGATTACGAGCAGTTCGGGCTCACCTTCTCGCCCGATCTTGACACGATGCTCTACACGCTGGCGGGAATCGCCAGCCCGAGCGCAGGCTGGGAACCCGCCGAGGAGACGTTTGCGCTGTTCGAGATGCTTAAATCGCTCGGCGGTTCAGACCGCCTCCGAATCGGCGACAAGTCGCTTGCCGCACCGCTGCTGCGCAGCGGCGGTCTGTACGACGGCCGCCGGCTCACCGAGATCACGCTGGATTTCTGCCGCCATCTGGGCGTGACTGCCCGGATCCTGCCCGCGAGCGACGATCCGCTGCGAACCCAGCTTCTCACCGATGACGGCGCGCTTTCGTTCCAGGAATATTTCGTCGAACTCGGCTGCGAGCCCGAGGTCAGGGGGTTCCAGTATGCAGGCGCCGATCAGGCGCGCATTTCTGACGAATTGCTCGACGCCCTGTACGCGAAGGATCTCGAGGCAGTCGTGATCTGCCCCTCCAATCCCTACCACAGCATCCGCCCGATCCTGGAAGTGAACGGCATGAAGGAACTGCTGGGCCGCTGCGGCGCCCCGGTGATCGCGGTGACGCCGATCATAGGCGGCAACGCGCTCAAAGGCTCCGCCGCCAAGATGATGCGGGAACTCGGCCGTGACGTATCGACACGATCGGTCGCGATGGAATATCTGCGCATCATCGACGGCTTCGTGATCGACGAGGCGGACGCCGAACTCGCCGATGGCATCCGCGCCTCCGGCATTCAGGTGATCAGCGCGGAAACCATCATGCGCACGGTCGATGACCGCGTTGCGCTTGCCCGGACCGTGCTGGACTTCGCGCAATCCGTCCGTGACGCCAAGGCGCGCGAGGAAGAAGGCTAGGGGTTCCTGACAACGCCGGCTCAGAACCCGACGTTCGCCAGGCCTTTTAGCCCGAGCATCTGCCGCGCCTCGCCGGGCGTGGCGATATCGAGCGACAGGGCCTCGAGGATGGTTCGGATCTTGCTCACCTGCTCGGCATTCGAGGTCGCAAGCTTGCCCTTGCCCAGGTACAGGCTGTCCTCCAGCCCCACGCGGACATTGCCGCCCATGATCGCGCCCATCGTGACCAGACTCATCTGGTGACGGCCGGCGCCGAGGATAGACCAGATATAGTCCTTGCCGAACAGCCGGTCCGCGGTTCGGCGCATGAACATGAGGTTGTCCGGATCGGTGCCGATCCCGCCCAGGATGCCGAAAATGGTCTGTACGAACAGCGGCGGCTTCACCAGCCCGCGTTCGAGGAAATGCGCCAGATTGTACAGGTGCCCGACGTCATAGCACTCGAATTCGAAGCGCGTCCCGTGCGCACCCAACTGGCGCAGGATCGACTCGACGTCGCGAAACGTATTGCGAAAGATAAAGTCGTCGGTGCCTTCCAGATAGGGCTTCTCCCAGTCGAATTTCCATTCCTTGTACCTCGCCGCCAACGGGAAAATGCCGAAGTTCATCGACCCCATGTTCAGGGAGCACATCTCCGGCTTCAGATCCAGTGCCGCAGCAAGCCGATCGGCCACCGTCATGCCCAGACCGCCACCGGTGGTGACATTGACCACCGCGTCGCAGCGCTCCTTGATCCGCGGAACGAACAGGCGGTAGGTCTTGGGATCTCCCGCGGGCGAGCCAGTCTGCGGATTGCGCGCGTGCAAATGCAGGATTGCGGCACCCGCCTTGGCCGCACCGACGGCCTGCTCTGCAATCTGGTCTGGCGTCCAGGGCAGGTGCGGCGACATGGTCGGCGTGTGGATGGAGCCCGTGATCGCGCAGCTGATGATGACTTTGCTCATGGTATTCCTCTCCTCGGTATCACCGTCCTGACCCATGTTCTTCTCTCGCCCGGCGGCGGCCACAATACGCGCGCGAGGACACGGACCGCCAAGCCCGCCGTGGTCCATAGTATATGACCTGACGCGGAACCGATCGCCAGGACGCGCCCTTCCCTAGCCCCCCTGACGACGATGGTCGTGCACACGCGGTATGATGCAGATCAAACCGACGTTGCTCCGAGCGCCGCAAAGTTCGAACCGAGTTTCGAGAAACGGGGGGCGTGATCCATGTCTGACCATCAAGAGCACAGGGTCGTCTACGTTTCTCACCCGGGGAGCGGCCTGGCCAGGTCCAACTTCCCGCTGGTGTGTCATGTGGCCGGGTCCAAGATCATCAGGTCGCTTCCGTTCCATATCCCCGAAGACGTCAGGCTCTATGAGATCAAGACCTCACGGGGAGTCTACAAGCGGCCCAGAAAGGAAGTGCAGATGCCTTTGGCGTATGCCTGGAAGCGGAGGGTTCACGCGGCGACGAGGGTCAAGTATCCCCTGCTGCGAGACGACTGGAGCCCTGAAGATCCGAATCCGCAGAAACGCGGCAGCAGCGGCTATTCCCGGATCAGCTGGGACCGGGCGCTCGATATCGTCGTTGATCAGCTGAAACGAATTCGCGAGAAATACGGGTCGATGGAACCCGTTCTGGTTCAAGCCGATGGCCACGGGCACAGCGGATACATGCAATCCCTGCATTTCTGGGGCCACTATCTCTTTGACATGATCCACGAGCGTCTTGGATGGGGATGGTGGACCCAGCAGGTGAGGAACCCCGATAGTTGGGAAGGATATTACTGGGGAGCGAAGCACGTCTGGGGATTCGACAGCACCCTGGGTGAGCCCCCTCAGGATGCGGTCTGGGACGACGTGCTCGAGCACTCGGAAATGGTGATCTTCTCGGGCAATGATCCCGAAGCGACGGGTCTGGGCATGTCGGGATCGATCGCGCTGGAGATGGTCAAATGGCTGAAGAAAGCCGGAATCAAGATCATCGCCATCTCGCCGGACCTCAATTATTCGGCGTCGGTGAACGCGGACAAATGGATCCCGCTGAAGCCGAATACGGATGCGGCGCTGTATCTCGCGCTGGCGCATACCTGGATCGTCGAGGGACTGTACGACAAGGACTATGTAAGGACGCACACGGTCGGCTTCGAGGAGTTCAAGCGCCACGTGATGGGCGAAGACGGCGGCGCCGCGAAGACAGCTGCGTGGGCGGAGCCGATAACGGGCATACCCTCGCACACGATCCGGGCGCTCGCCAGGGAGTGGGCGGGCAAGAAGACCAGCCTGTCGGTCTACTTCGGGGGTCCGAAGGTCAGGGGCAGCCTGTCGCATCTGGCCGGAAGGCTGGAGGCCTATGTGCTGGCGATGCAGGGCATAGGCCGCCCGGGAAGACAGTTCCTGAGGACGGGCGCGCCCTCCTTCTACAAGAAGTCGTTGGCGCAGATCCCCCGCTATCCCGACGTGGACAAGCAGGGGATCGCCCTGAATCCGATGATCGAGTATGCGATCGGAAAGGGACCGAAGTCCCCGGTGTTCATCCCCAGAACCCTTGCGACAGAGGCGATTCTGTATCCCTTTGTCGAATGGAAAGGTTCGACCGCCGCATTGGCGGCGACAGAGGACCAGTTCAAGCGCTACCGCTTTCCCCCGACCGATGGCCATCCCGGCATACGCATGGTGTGGAACGAGAACGGCAGCCAGCCGGGAAGCTGGGGCCACGGCTGGAAATGGCTGGAGGCGCTGCGAAGCCCGCAAATCGACTTTGTCGTCGGGATTCATCCGTGGCTCGAGAACGACATCCCGTTTTCGGATCTGATACTGCCTGCACAGACGAACTTCGAGCACGAGGATCTGATCTCGGTGCAAAGGAGCGATCTGCTGGCCATGTTCTACCAGGACCAGGCCATCGAGCCGGTGGGTGAATCAAAGAGTGACTTCGAGATACACAGGATGATCGGGCAGCGGCTCGGATTGGACGAAGTGTTTCCGCCCGCCGACCACTGGTTGAAAGCCGCGTACGAGGGAACGCTGGCATCGACAAAGCTTGGAATCACGTGGGAACAGTTCAAAGAGCAGAAGTCCGTCATCTACGATTGCCCGACATGGGACGAATGGGTTGCGATCAAGAAAGAACACGGTTTTGGTCCGCATGACGGCGGCGGACTCCACGCTTTCTGCTCGCAGGGCGGCAGACTGGAAACGCCTTCGGGAAAGATTGAATTCGTGTCCTCCAGGATTGCGGCCCTCGATCCCGGGAATGCGGAAAGACCGCCGCTGGCGACATGGATGACGCATGCCGAGACGAAGGGCTCGCCCAAGTCGCAGAAGTATCCCCTGTCGGTGGTGTCGAATCACCCGAGACTCAGGTTCCACGTCCAAGGGGACGACATCGACTGGATCAGGGAGATAGGCAAAGTCCGCGGGCCGGACGGCTACCTGTATGAACCGTGCTGGATGCACCCGAGCGACGCGGCGGAAAGGGCCATTTCATCCGGCGATGTCATCATGATTCACAACCAGCGGGGCGCGGTGCTCGTCGGGGCCGTGGTGACAGAACGAATCATTCCCGGCGCCTTGTCTATCGATCATGGCGCCAAGATGGACCTGGCAACGCTGAAGGGCAAACTCATCGATCGCGGCGGATGCATCAACCTGATCGTGCCCTCGCCGCTGGAAAAATATGGGGTCGGAAAGGAGATCAAGATACCGGAAATGAACGTGAGCGGTTTTCTCGCGCAGGCTGTCAAGATAGACGTTTCGGAAATTGCAGCAAGTACGGGTCTGGGCCACGGATCGACGGTATCCGGCCAACTGGGCAAGGATTGATTGCACCATGGGCAAGAAGACATTCCTCATCGACGTAGACAGGTGCAGCGGCTGCAGTCTGTGCATCATCGCCTGCAAGGACGAGCATGTGGCAAGCAGCTATTCACCGTGGACCAGGCCTCAGCCTGACACCGGCCACTTCTGGATCAACGTCCAGCCGATGGAAAGGGGTCGGATACCCAGGGTGAGGATGACTTACCTGCCCCTGCTCTGCCAGCATTGCGCGAACGCGGCCTGCATCAAGGCATGTCCCGAGGACGCCATCAAGAGGAGAGATGACGGTCTCGTCTGGATAGACCCCGAGACGTGCACGGGCTGCGGGCTCTGTGTAGAGGCATGTCCTTACGACGTCGTCTATATGAACGATGAACTGGGCATTGCGCAGAAGTGCACCGGCTGCGCACACCGGGTCGATGAAGGGTCCCTGCCCCGATGCGTGGAAATCTGCCCGCACGACGCCATCGTCTTCGGTGACGAAACAGACGGCGTCCTCGGTGAAGCCGGGCGCGGCGAGGCGCCGGAAATCTATCACCCCGAGTACCAGGCGCAGCCGAGGATCTACTGGAAGGGGCTGCCCAAGCCGTGGATCACGGGTGCGGTAATCGACGCGGCCAGCGATGAGGTGATCACGGGCGCAGCCATCACTTCGGTTGATCTCTTCGAGGATGGATCGGTCACCGTCCGGTCGGATGAGTTCGGCGATTTCTGGATCAGGGGCGCCGACAAGGACCGAAAGTACAGGGTCGAGATCAGAAAGGAAGGCTACGAAGACTTCCTTGCCGTCGTGACTACCGATGGTGATCAGGACATGGGTACTGTCCGCCTGAACAAGACCCGATAGGGGCATGGAGATTCCAAGCGATGATGAATGCCAAAGATCCGGTGCGTATCGTTTTTTCCGAAGAGGACACGCTTTTCCGTCTGATGGAAATGGCGATAATCCGAAACAAGACCCCGGAGGGCGAAAAAACCCTGAACTATTTCTTCGGCCCGGATCACTCGGCGGCGCTGCAGGTGCTGACGACCATGGCCGATCGCCTGGGGCTGCCCGGCGCGATGCAGTCGATCGTGTGCGCCGACGATGCGGCTCTGGCCCAGGCGATGCCGTTGGCGGATTTTCTGGTCACGGAAACAACCACGATCACGCGCGAGCACCTGCGCGCGTCCGCCGGCCGCACGAAGTTGATTCAGAAGTTCGGGCGCGACTGTCGCAACATCGATCTCGCCGCGGCCCGCGACGCGGGAATCAGGGTCGCCAATCTGGTGCGTTTCAGCAGCCTGTCATCGGCCGATCACATCACCGCCCTGCTGCTGGCCCTGGCGAGAAATCTGCTCAGTGCTCACCGTGCGGTGCTGGCCCGGAGGGACCCTGCCCTGAAACCGCAGTTCGAAAAGGCACCGCCGCGCAACAAGTTCAACTGGGGCTCGATCCGGAACATCAGAGTCCTTGCCGAACATACGCTTGGACTGATCGGGCTCGGCGAGAACTCCGGAGAAGTCGCCAAGCGCGCGCGCCTGTTCGGCATGCGGGTGCTGTACTACAAGCGCCAGAGGCTATCGGCCGAGGAAGAGACTGCGCTCGGCGGCGTCCAGTACGTCGATTTCGACGGGCTGCTGGCGCAATCCGATTTCGTTTCCATCCACGTCCCCTACGGCAAGCAGACAGAAAAAATGATCGGCGTCGAGGCGCTTGGCAAGATGAAGCGCGGAGCCTATCTCATCAATGCGGCCCGTGGCGGGATCGTCGACGAGGAAGCGCTCTACCAGGCGCTGAAAAGCGGGCAGCTGGCGGGCGCAGCGCTGGACGTGTACCGCTATGAACCCGTGCCTCCCGATTGCCCGCTGCTCGAACTGGACAACGTGCTGTGGACCCCGCACATCTCCGGAGGCGAACCCGAGTTCATGCTGCGCGAGGCCGAAGACGTGCTGGCCAACATCGCCCGGGTATTGCGGGGCGATGCGCCAACCGGCCTGGTGAGCGCGCACAAGGGGTAGCATCCGATGCGGGCATCCGTGCAAGGCCGGGAGCCCTGCGACGTCCTCGTCGTCGGGGCCGGGGGCGCGGGACTGGCAGCCGCCACAGAGGCGGCCGCGGGCGGCGCGAGGGTCGTGCTGCTGGAGAAGAACCCGCGGCCCGGCGGCACCACGGCGCTCTCGGTCGGATCGATCACCGTGACGCGCACGCCGCACCAGCTGCGCCAGGGCATAAAGGACTCGCCGGCCGAGCACGCGCTAGACCTGGCGAAAATCAACTCCCGGCGCGGCCTGCCGGACAACCCGGAGCTGATCCGGTTGCTCACGGAGAATGTCCCGGATACGTTTCGCTGGCTGATGGAGCTCGGCCTGGAATTCGTCGGGCCGCTTCCCGAGCCTCCCCACAGCCAGTCGCGCATGCATTGCGTCCTGCCGACGTCGAACGCTTACATTGCGCGGCTCGCCGAGCGCGCCGCCTCGCTCGGCGTCGACCTTCGCTGCGGCTTCACCGCGCAGTCCCTGGTCACCGAGGGAGCCCGGGTCACTGGCGTGGAAGGCGTCGACGCCGCGGGTAGGCACGAGCGCATTCATGCCGCTGCAACCGTGCTTACCACGGGAGATTTCAGTGGCAGCGCAGCGATGGTCGAAAAGTACATTTCAGCCGATGCCACAAAGGCGATTCCGGTCAATCCCGCCAGCACCGGAGACGGCCATCGCATGGCGCTCGCGCTGGGCGCTCGCATCCTCAACGGCCAGGTCGCCCTGGTGGCGATCCGCTTCCCGCTGCCAAAGCGTCCGCCCCTGATGCAGTCGCTGCCGCCGCTGCGCCTTGTGGCGCGACTGATGCGCATTGCCTACGAGCGCCTGCCCGAAGCGATCGTCCGCCCGTTCGCGATGGCGTTCATCACCTCGGTCCTGCAGCCCTCGCAGGCCATCTACGAGGCGGGAGCAATTCTCGTAAACCGCGAGGGGCGCCGCTTCGGCGACGAGACCGGCGACCTGGCGCTCGCCTTGTCGCAGCAGCCCGGCGGGGCCGCCTTCATGCTTTTCGACCGGCGCATCGCGGAGCGCTTCTCGCGCTGGCCCGACTTCCTGTCCACGGCTCCCGGCGCGGGCTACGCGTATGTCCCGGACTACCGGCGTCACCGGCGCGATCTGTGGCATCAGGGCGATACCCTCGAAGCGCTTGCGCGCAGCCTGGGCGTGCCGGGAGACGCGCTGCGCAAAACCGTGTCCGAATACAACGAGACTGCGGCGGGCGGGAAGCGCGGCGTCCTCGCCGAGCCGCCCTTCTGCGCTCTGGGGCCGCTGAACACGTGGCTGGCATTCACCGACGGCGGACTGGCTATTGACAGCGCGCTTCGGGTCCTCGACCGGGAGGACAAGCCGATTCCGGGACTCTACGCAGCGGGATCCGTCGGCCAGGGCGGGATGCTGCTCGACGGCCATGGTCACCACATTGCCTGGGCATTCACCTCAGGGCGCTTCGCCGGCCGGCAGGCGGGGGCTTTCGCGCGCGAGGCGCGATAAGCGATGGGTGGCGACTGCCGGGAGCAGATCCCGGTTGGGGATACCGCGCTGCTGTCGCCTTCCGGGGGCCGGCAATCCGCCTACAGCAGATTCTCCACCACCAGTCTGCGGATAGTGCGGATCGTATCGATATCCGCTTCGACATATGCCTTCTTCAGGAAGGCGTTGTAGAACTCCTCGCCCGGCGCGTCGCCGGCGCGCCGCAAAGTCTCATAGTCGAAACGCACGACCAGTTCACCGTCGCAGGGTTCCTCGATGGTCATCACCAGACTGGAGGCCGGCAGCCCTCCGCCGGCCCGCGTCTCGTAACGCACCCGGTGCATCGGATCCAGCGTGACCCGATCCCTAACGGTCAGGCTGCCGAAATGCAATTCGCGCCTGAGCGTGCGTTCGGTGCGCGCCACGATCCGGCAATCGTCGAGTCCCAGGACGAACGGCAGCGGATTTTCCGCCCGATAGACCAGCCCGCGCCACAGCTGCTCCCGGGACAGGGGATCGATCAGCGGATTGAGCGGGTCGTTGATCTGAATCAGGTGACTGAATCTCATGGCGTGCGCCAAGCCGACTGTCTGAGCGAATGCTACCAAATCGGCGCGCCGGCCATAAGACTTTGATCTGGATGAGATTGAAGATCCGTCTTTGTAACGCGTTGGTTTAGGCCTATCATCACCCCCGCTGAATCTTCAATCGCAGCCTTGCAACAACGTGCAAACCCGAATCCAGCCAGCGAATTCCCGGTTCATGCGCCGCAACCTCGACGTTCGGCCAGCCGCTCCCGTGCACGCACACGACGACGGTGACGAACCGCATTTCCACGAATGGTCCGAGGAAGCGAAAAGCGCGCTCGCCGAGGTGATCTGGAAGACCGATAACATCGAGCTGACCACGGTAGGCATCGATATCGGCAGCTCGACCTCGCACCTGATGTTCGCCAGGGTTCATCTGCAGCGCAAAGCCCAGCTGCTGTCGAGCCAGTTCGTGGTGGTGCGCCGCGACATCCTCTGGCGCTCACCCATCCTGCTCACGCCCTTTCTGGCCGATTACACCATCGACGCCGAGCGGCTGCGCGCCTTCATCGACGAGGCATACCGCTCGGCGGGACTGGCTCCCGCGCAGATCGACAGCGGCGCAGTGATTCTGACCGGCGAGGCGATCAAGCGAAGGAACGCCCAGGCCATCGCGCAGATATTCGCTTCGGACGCAGGCAAGTTCGTGTGCGCATCGGCCGGGCATCATCTCGAATGCGCGCTCGCAGCGCACGGCGCAGGCGCCACCGCCATCTCGAGGCACACGCACAAGACCGTACTCAACGTGGACATCGGCGGCGGCACGACGAAATTTGCGCTGATCCAGAACGGCGAGATCCGCAGCACTTGCGCCGTCGCGGTTGGAGGACGCCTGATCGCCCAGGATGAGGACGGCGCGCTCGCGCGCATCGAGGACCCCGCGCGGCACGTGGCCCGCGCTCTGGCAATCGATCTGCGCCTGGGACAGCGGGTCGACGAAGCCGACCTCGAACGCCTGGTCGGTGCGCTCTCCCAGGTCGTGATCCAGATCATACAGCCGCAGCGCAGTGCGATCGGCGGATGGGCCAGGGAGCTGCTGCTGACCACCCCTCTGGCAACCGACATCACACCGCACCTGGTTACCTTCACGGGCGGTGTCTCCGAGTACATCTACGGCCGCGAAAGCATGGTCTTCGGCGATATCGCCAAACCGCTCGCGAATCGGATCCTGCAGGCGTTCGCAAGCGGCCGCATCGGCCTGCGAATGATGGATCCGGGACAGGGCATCCGCGCCACAGTCATCGGCGCCTCGCAGTTCTCGGTGCAGGTCAGCGGCAAGACCATCCACCTCTCAGACAACGCCGGTCTGCCGGTTCGCAACGTTCCGGTGGTGTTCCCGTCGCTGGCGCTGCAGCGGGACTTCGACGCCGATTCGGTCGCCGCAGCCATCGGTGCGGCGATGGCGCGTGTCGACGCGGACGAATCCCAGCCCATCGCTCTGGGCATCCGCTGGCACGGCGACCCCTATTATTTCCGGCTGCGGGAACTGGCCGAAGGCATCGCACAGGCGGTGGGCTTCACGACGCGGCTGCCGCTCATACTCATGGTGGACGGCGACATCGGAAAGCTGCTGGGCCACATACTGGAGCACGACCTGCGTGTGACCCGCGCGATCATTTCGATCGACGGCATCCAGCTGAACGAGTTCGACTACGTGGACATCGGCGAAGTGATCCATCCCAACGGCGTGGTCCCGGTTGTCATAAAATCGCTGTTGTTTCCGGGCCGCTAGAGCCCGGCGTCGAATTCCCTCTGCACACCAGGAGCACTCCATGAGCGACAACCCGCGGATCGGCGTCGATTCCTACCTCGAATGGCTCAAGGGGGAAGGCATCCCCACGGTCGAGGACTTCGGCGTGGATCTGTTCACAGTGGACACCAGGCCCTGGGCGCGGCTCGGGGTCAATGGCGCCGCCGTGCACCTGAAGGGGCGCGGCGATTTCGTATCCATGTTCGTTCTGGATCTCGCGCCGGGCGCCGCGACCTCGCCCCAGCGCCACCTCTACGAGGAAGTCCTGTATGTCCTCTCCGGGCGTGGCAGCACGACGATCGAGGCGGCGGACGGCCGCAAACACACCTTCGAATGGGGTCCGAAGAGCCTGTTCGCGATCCCGCTCAATACCCGATACCGGCATTTCAACGGCAGCGGATCGGAGAAGGCGCTGCTCGTGACGACGACCAGTCTGCCGGCCGTGCTGAACATGTTTCACAACGAAGTATTCGTGTTCGACAACCCCTACAGCTTCGAAGAACGCATGGGCCAGTCGAAATACTTCAGCGGCGAGGGGGATTTCATTCCCGCGCTCCCCGGACAGCACATGTGGGAAACCAATTTCGTGCCCGATCTGGCCGCCATCGAATTGAAGGCGTGGGACGAACGCGGCGCCGGCAGCAAGAACATCATGTTCATCCTCGCCGATGGCACGATGCACGCGCATATCTCCGAGATGCAGATTGGCACCTACAAGAAGGCTCACCGGCACGGGGCCGATTTTCACGTCATGTGCGTCACCGGCAAGGGCTATTCGCTGTTTTGGTACGAGGGCCAGCCGGATTTCCACCGGGTCAGCTGGCAGCACGGCACGGTATTCGCGCCGCCCGACCAGATGTTCCACCAGCACTTCAACACCAGTCCTACACCGTCGCGCTACCTCGCGACCGCATTCGGCAGCCTGCGTTATCCGTTCACCGACAGCAAGCGCAAGTCGCTGACCGGCGGCGGCGCGGACGGCCTGAAGCAGGGCGGCGTTTCGACCAGCGTGAAACTGGGCGGCGCGCAGATCGAATTCGAGGACCAGTCGCCGCGGATCCACGCGCTATACCTGGAAGAAACGCGCAAAGCGGGCGTAGAGGTGAACATGCCCGCGTTCCGCTGACCGCTGCCTGCAGCCGCCGCGCCGGCGGGCGGGCCGCAGTTCGATCCGCCCAATGACTGACGGACGCGCGCCTACTCCACCAGAAGGTCCCTGGTGACGGAGGCGATGTCCGCGCAGCCGAGCAGCGCGAGATCGCGGCCGATTTCTTCCCGCAGGATGCCGATCGCGTGCCGCACACCTGCCTCGCCCGCCACCGCCGCGCCGAACAGCATCGGCCGTCCGGCAAACACGCATTTCGCGCCCAGAGCCAGTGCCTTGAGCACATCGGTGCCGCGACGAATTCCCCCGTCCATCATCACCACGGTCTCTCCTGCGGCCTCGAGGACCGCGGGCAAGGCACGCAGCGGCGCGACCGCGCCGTCCAGTTGGCGTCCGCCGTGATTGGACACGATGATTCCGTCCATCCCCTCCCCGCATGCCCGGCGCGCGTCACCCGCACCGAGAATTCCCTTGAGCACCAGCTTCCCTTTCCACTGGCTGCGGATCCATGCGAGATCGGGCCACGAAAGCGCGTCGCGCCCGGCATGCTGCCACGCCGGGCGCGGGGAGATGATCCACCCTCCTCGCTCGGCGGCGTAATTCTCGAAGCGCGGAATCCCCGAGCGCAGCAGCGTGGTTGCGACGGTGCCCGCGAGCCAGCGCGGATGCAGCAGGCCGTCCAGCGCGAGCCGCAGGTTCGGTTGCACGGGCATACTGAAGCCGTTGCGCAGGTTGTTTTCCCGGTTGGCTCCCACCGGCACGTCGACGGTGACCACGAGCACCGCGTAGCCGGCGGCCCGAACGCGATCCAGCAGCCGGCCGATGCGCTCGCGTCCCTCCGGCAGGTAGGCCTGATACCAGGCGAGCGGCGCCTCCCTGATCACCCGCTCGAGCGGCACGGTCGAAGGCGCGCTCAGAATGAACGGCACGTCCTCGGCCGCCGCCGCCCGCGCGAGCGCAAGGTCCGCCTCGAACCGGCACAGTGCGCTTGCGCCCATCGGTGGAATGCCGAACGGCGAGGCATAGCGCGCGCCGAACAGCGTGATGGCCTGGGAGCGCTTGGAGACATCCACGAGCACGCGCGGACGCAAGGCGATACGGTCGAACGCCTCCCGGTTCGCGCGCAGCGAGCGGCCATCCTCCGCCCCGCCCGCGACGAAACCGAACACGCTCTTCGGCAGCCGCCGCTGCGCGGCGCCCTCGAAATCCTGCAGCGAAAGAATCTTCCGCAGGTTGGCTGATTTGCCGGCCCGGAACTTCGCCGCCTTCGCCGCCACCACCTTCTCCCTGTTCACATGCGCAGCCGGTTCAGGACCTCGGCCTGCCGACGGACGGTATCGCGCAAAGGCACCGCAATGCCAAGTCGCTCGCCCCGGACGGCAATATACCCCGTCTGCTCGGCGTGGATCAGACCGGACGCTGACTTCCCGGCGCGAACTGCGACTCCATCTCACGGCGGAATTTCACCGCCTCGC
>MEQZ01000189.1:25351-25544 GCA_001770425.1 Betaproteobacteria bacterium RIFCSPLOWO2_02_FULL_65_20
GGCCTCACGATCTTCGCGTCGTGCGCAAGGCCGAGCGGCAACGCGCCCACGCCGAGGGAGTCCGCTGCGGGCATGAGCCTGCCGGTGACCGTATAGCCGCCCTCGCCGTCGAGCACCTCGCCGGCGTTGAGATCGCGCTTGGCCGTCGCCACCGCATCGGCGCGGAACCCGGTTGCGCATCCGGTGGGCTCGC
>MEQZ01000189.1:25552-25960 GCA_001770425.1 Betaproteobacteria bacterium RIFCSPLOWO2_02_FULL_65_20
CCCACCGAAGCCACCGAGATGCCCGCCTCCAGGCCGATCAGATGCCAGCGCTTGTACAGGCAGGCATAGCGGCCTGACGGATCGGTGCGCACCATATACTCCTTGAAACAATTGCGGATATATTCGGTTTCCCCTTCGAATACCACGAAGACGCCGAAGCGGATGTCGTGGGGAATCACCCGGCCGTCTTTCTCCAGCGAAGAGATCACCTCGACCTGGCCCTTCTGGTGCAGGACACCGCCTTCGCTGATCGGCCGGCACACGAACGCGATGTCATCCACCGACGCAGGCGGATAGGTCAGCCCGCCGGGCGGCGCCACCAGACCAGTCGCGTTGCACACTGCAGCGGTCTCGATAGAGGGTTTGGATCCGTCGAGAAAGGAATTGAACATCTTGGCGTTGAGACCG
>MEQZ01000189.1:26034-26125 GCA_001770425.1 Betaproteobacteria bacterium RIFCSPLOWO2_02_FULL_65_20
CAGCCACTTGTGCCCGCGGCCGGCGGCGACCACGCTGAACCCGGCGGCGCGCGCCCAGTCCACCAGATCGCAGATGAGCGCGGGCTGGTCG
>MEQZ01000190.1:0-4732 GCA_001770425.1 Betaproteobacteria bacterium RIFCSPLOWO2_02_FULL_65_20
ATCATCTGCGCGTGAGTGCGCGCCGTGTCCGGTCCGACCGAAGTCGATTAAAAGGCAGCCGAAGCTGCCCTTTCTTCCGGCGCCCGCGCGATCACGCGATCAGCGGCACGATCAGCAGCGCGACGATGTTGATGATCTTGATCAGCGGATTGATCGCCGGGCCGGCCGTGTCCTTGTAGGGGTCGCCGACCGTGTCGCCGGTCACCGCGGCCTTGTGAGCATCCGAACCCTTGCCGCCGTGGTGCCCATCCTCGATGTATTTCTTGGCGTTGTCCCAGGCGCCGCCGCCCGTGGTCATGGAGATGGCCACGAACAGGCCGGTGACGATGGTTCCCATCAGCACCCCGCCCAGGGCCTGCGGCCCGAGGGTGACCCCGATCACGATCGGCACCAGCACCGGCAGCAGCGACGGCACGATCATTTCCCTGATCGCAGCCTTGGTCAGCATGTCCACCGCCAGGGAGTAGTCGGGCTTGGCCGTGCCCTCCATGATGCCGGGGATCTCCTTGAACTGGCGCCGCACTTCGACCACCACCGAACCCGCGGCCCGGCCGACCGCTTCCATCGCCATGGCGGCGAACAGGAAAGGCACCAGGCCGCCGATGAACAGACCGATGATCACCATGTGGTTGGACAGGTCGAACGTGTACGACTTGCCCGCCGCCTCCAGCGCGTGGGTATAGTCGGCGAACAGCACCAGCGCCGCCAGGCCCGCGGAACCGATCGCGTACCCTTTGGTCACGGCCTTGGTGGTGTTGCCCACCGCGTCGAGCGGATCGGTGATCGCGCGCACCGACTCGGGCAGATTCGCCATCTCCGCGATGCCGCCGGCATTGTCGGTGATGGGACCGTAGGCGTCGAGCGCGACGATGATGCCGGTCATCGACAGCATAGAGGTTGCGGCGATGGCGATGCCGTACAGGCCCGCCAAGTTGTAGGCGAGCAGGATCGCGGTGCACACCGCGAGCACCGGCCAGGCGGTAGAGCGCATCGACACGCCCAGGCCGGCGATTATGTTGGTCGCGTGGCCGGTGGTCGAGGCCTGCGCGACGTGTTGCACCGGCCCGTATTCGGTCGCGGTGTAGTACTCGGTGATGACCACCATCAGCGCGGTCAGCACCAGGCCGACCCAGGCCGCGCCGATGAGATTCCACTGGCTGATCATCTGCTTGCCGCCGGCAAACTCGAACGGCACGTTCTTCACCACGTCGCCCATGACCCAGGAAGTGATCGGGATGTACGCGATCGCAGCCAGCACGCCGGCGACGATCAACCCGCGGTAGAGCGCGTTCATGATCTTGCCGCCGGACCGTGCCTTCACGAACCAGGTGCCGACGATCGAGGCGACGATGGAAAAGCCGCCGATGACCAGCGGATAAATCACCGCGGCGGCCGACGTGGTCTTCACCAGCAGCGCGCCGAGCAGCATGGTTGCGATGATGGTGACCGCGTAGGTCTCGAACAGGTCCGCGGCCATCCCGGCGCAGTCGCCGACGTTGTCGCCGACGTTGTCCGCGATCACCGCCGGGTTGCGCGGATCGTCTTCGGGAATTCCCGCCTCGACCTTGCCGACCAGGTCGGCACCGACATCCGCCCCCTTGGTGAAAATGCCGCCGCCGAGTCGGGCGAAAATCGAGATCAGCGAACCGCCGAAGCCCAGGCCCACCAGCGGATGGATGATATGAACCAGGTCGGCCTTGTCGGCTGCGTTCCCATAAAGAATGGCGAAGTAGCCCGCGACGCCCAGCAGACCCAGGCCCACGACCAGCATCCCGGTGATGGCGCCGCCGCGGAATGCAATGGTGAGCGCCTCGTTCAGACCGGTGCGCGCAGCCTCGGCCGTGCGCACGTTCGAGCGCACCGAGACGTTCATGCCTATGTAGCCGGTCGCGCCCGACAGCAGCGCGCCGATCACGAACCCTGCGGCGGTATACCCGTCGAGCGCCAGGCCTATGGCCACCGCGAGAATCACGCCGACGATGGCGATGGTCGTGTACTGGCGGTTGAGATACGCCATTGCGCCGGTCTGTATCGCCGCGGCGATCTCGCGCATGCGATCGTTGCCCGTGGGCTGGGCCAGAATCCATTTGATCGAGATCGCGCCGTAGGCGATCGCGATCATGGCGCAAATGAGCGCAAACCAAAGTTCAGATGCCATGATTCCTCCGCTGTTGTGGACCGCTACGCCGCCGGTCCCGTCTATTTTTTTGAGCCCCGGATTATAGCAATACCGGCAGCGGCTTCGCGAGTAAATCCAGGCTAGGCAATCGCCGCAAACGCCCGATCCCGGATCTCCTCGACGCCGCCGCTCCCCGAAATCTTCCTGTGTTTCGGCGCGCGCGGGTCGCCCTCCTCAGCCCACTTCACGTAGTAGGCGATCAGCGGCTGGGTCTGGGAATGGTAGACCTGCAGGCGCTTGCGGACCGTCTCTTCCTTGTCGTCGTCACGCTGGATGAGCGGCTCACCGGTCGCGTCGTCCTTGCCCGGCGCCTTGGGCGGATTGAACTTGACGTGGTAAGTACGTCCCGAGACCAGATGCACCCACCGCCCGCCCATGCGCGCAACGATCTCCTCGTCGGGCACGTCAATCTCGAGCACGAAGTCGAGCGGCACGCCGGCGGCCCGCAGCGCCTCGGCCTGAGGAACAGTGCGCGGAAACCCGTCGAAGAGATAGCCGATCTGGCAGTCCGGCTGTTTCAGCCGGTCCTCGACCAGCCCGATGATGACGTCGTCGGAAACCAGAGCACCCTGGTCCATGTCCTTCTTGGCGGCAACGCCGAGCGGCGATCCTGCCTTGATCGCCGCACGCAGCATGTCACCCGTGGAGATCTGCGGAATCCCGTATTTGGCGGTGATGAAACCGGCTTGGGTGCCCTTGCCGGCGCCGGGTGGTCCAATCAGGATGAGCCGCATGTGTGTCCCTTTGTCCAGTCGATGCGAAGGTGGTCGATTCGAAGCGCGTCCCCTGGTCAATGCAGTTCGGCGCTGCCACGCAAAACCTACCGCTTATCAGGTGGCCGGTCAAACCACGCACGCGCACGCTCCAGGTCTTCCGGCGTGTCCACCCCGGGATGCGGCGCGTCGTGGCGCACCGCGACCGCGATGGGAAAGCCGTGCCAGAGCGCGCGCAGCTGTTCTAGCGCCTCGAACTGCTCCAGCGGCGAAGGCGCAAGCCGCGGGAAGGTCGTCAGGAAGCGTGCCCGATAGGCGTAGACGCCGATGTGCCGGTAACACGGCAGCCCGGGCGGCAAAGCGGAGGTCGAGCGCGCGAACGCGTCCCGTGCCCAGGGAATCGGCGCGCGGCTGAAGTAGCGCGCATAGCCCTCGTGGTCCAGCACGACCTTGACCACGTTCGGGTCGAACATCTCGGCGGCGTCGTGTATCGGATGACATGCGGTGGCGATCGCAGCCTCGGTCGCTTCCGAGAGCAGGCCGGCAACCGCGCGGATCAGGCCCGGCTCGATCAGGGGCTCGTCGCCCTGGACGTTGACCACGATATCCTCGGGTTTGAAATTCTGAGACTGGATGATTTCGGCGACGCGATCGGTGCCCGTGAGGTGGTCGGAGCGCGTCATCAGGGCTGCGAAACCATGCCGCTCGACGGACTCGCGGATTCCCTCGTGATCGGTGGCGATGCACACGTGCAGCGCGCCGCTTTCTCTTGCGCGTTCGGCGACGCGCACGATCATGGGCTTGCCTGCGATATCCGCCAAGGCCTTTCCCGGCAGCCGGCTGGAGGCGAAACGCGCCGGAATCACCACGCTGAATGCTACGCGGGGCATGCCCGCCTACTCGAATTCCTCACCGGGGTCGAGCTTGCGCGCCTCGTCCTCGAGCATCACCGGAATGTCGTCGCGAATCGCGAAGGCCAGACGATCGGCCTTGCAGATCAGTTCGCCAACGGCCTTCCTATAGACGAGCGGCCCCTTGCAGATCGGGCAGACAAGAATGTCAAGCAGACGCGCGTCCATGGAGCCTCAATGATAGAAAGTCCGGGAAGGCGGGATCGAGCAGGGCATCAACGCGCAGAGCCACCAGGTCGGATCGGCCGCACCGTGGGCATTTTACCGCATCTTTCTCGGTCATAAGCACCAGGTCGCAATCGGGGAACTCGAGATCGGCCGCGGCATAGGCGTGGTGGTCCGGGAAGGCGTGGCACACGGGGTCGAGCCCGAGCCGCCTGAGCAGGGCAAAGAACCGCTGCGGGTTGCCGATCCCGGCCACGGCGTGAAGGCGCTTGCCCGACAGTTCGGCCACGCTTACTGAGCGTGCGGGATCGTGGACAAAGTAGAAGCCCCGCGGCTCCAGGCGCATCCTGAACACCATCGCCGCCCCGCCGTGTCCGCACTGTCCAAGCACCCTCTGCCCACATCGGGCTATTTCGGGGCCGTCAGGCTCGCCATTCAAGACCCTTGCATCGACCGGCCTGTGCGCAGGCTCGCGCAGGGGCCCCGCGGGAAGCAACAGGCCGTTGCCATGCCCGCGCTCGTCCTCGACCGCGATCTCGAGGTCGCGCTGAATGCGGTAATGCTGCAGCCCGTCGTCGCAGATGATGATGTCGCGGTCCGGATGCACGCCGAGCATCTTGGCGCCGGCGGCCGCGCGATCGCGCCCGATCCACACCGGGCAGCCGCCGCGCAGTGCGAGCAGCAGCGGTTCGTCGCCCACGCATCCGGGGTCGTCGTCACCGACGACTGCGCGCGGGCCGACATCGGTGCCGCCGTAGCCGCGG
>MEQZ01000190.1:4843-8527 GCA_001770425.1 Betaproteobacteria bacterium RIFCSPLOWO2_02_FULL_65_20
CGCACGGCAAGCCCAAAGACAAGGCCGACGGGATACAGCAGCAGCGACACCGGACTCAGCCGGTACCAGTGCCTCGCGGCGAATCCCCGGCCCATCGTCGAACGGCGAGCGGCGGGGCGACCTATTTCGTCGCCTGCTCGACGGCAAACGCGACCTGCCCGTAGCCGGCCTGGCGCGCGGCGTCCATCACCCGGATCACCGACTGATGCGTGGCGCTGTTGTCCGCGTTGATCACCACGATGGGGTCCTTGATGTTCACCCCTGCGCGGCGCAATTCCTCGGCCAGCGCCGCGACGCCACGGAATGGCACCGGTTTGCGCTGTATCAGGTATTGTCCGCTGACGCTGACCACGACGTTGATCTCGTTGGCCCGCTCGAGTTGCTTCTCGGCGTCAGCCGTCGGCAGGCTGATCTGCAGTTCGGCGAACTTGGAATAGGTGGTCGTGAGCATCAGGAAGATGATGATCACGAGCAATACGTCGATCATCGGGATCAGGTTGATCTCGGGATCTTCCTTCCTGCGCCCGTGAAAATCCATCGGGAGCCTCAGCCCTGTTGTTTCGGTGATCCGCCGAAATCGAAGCGCTCGCCGTGCACGACGTCGACGAGCTTGCTCGATTGCTGCTCCATCTCATGCACGAAGCTCTCGACCGTGCCGCGGAAATGACGGAAGAAAATCATCGCTGGTATGGCGATGACCAGGCCAAAGCCGGTGTTGTAAAGCGCGACCGAAATGCCGTGCGCGAGCTGCACCGGGCTGCCACCGGTCGGACCCTGCGAGCCGAAGATCTCGATCATGCCGACCACCGTGCCGAACAGGCCCATCAGCGGACTGATAGAGGCGATGGTGCCCAGCGTGGTGAGATAGCGCTCAAGCTCGTGCGTCACGCCCCGGCCCGCCTCCTCGATCGCATCCTTCATCACGTAGCGCGGGCTCTTGTGATTGCGCAGTCCTGCCGCGAGCACCTGCCCGAGGGGTGAATCCTTCGCGAGCCCGGCGACCAGTTCGACGGTAATACCCTGCTTCTGGTAGGCCGCAACGGCCTTATCGAGCAGGCCGTCGGGGATGACCTTATTCTTTCGCAGCGTGATGAAGCGCTCGATGATGAGCGCCACCGCGATGATCGAGGCGATCAGTAACGGCCAGATCGGCCAGCCCGCGGCCTGGATGATTTCAAACAACGGCTTCCCTTCGCACGACTACGGCCGTCACTTTAGCTTGCGCAGGTCGTTTGAGCAAGGCAGGTGCGGTCTTGCCGGCGTACTTCCAGCCGGGTGCCGCACGATGGCTGGACCCATCACAATGGACGCACTTGCGACAGCATCGGGCGTGCATGCCAGTCGAATAGCCACAGGCACTGCGCTTATCCACATTTCCTGTGGATAAGCATGTGCAGAAGATGCGGATTGCGTGCTTAAGTCGGTTGAGTATAAGGATTTCTTCCACTTTGGTGTTTTTTATACGCACAGAGAAACACATATTAATCATGGAGTTAGAACCATCTTCGCCCTTGCGTGCGGTCGGGCTCCCGGCAGATGCCTCCCGGCAGAAGCGCGCTGTGGATAGGTTAAACTGCGTTCATGCCCAAAGAACCAGATTTGGCGCGGGTTTCCACAGGTTCTCCCTCGGAAATTCTGTCGGTTTCCGCGCTGAACCGCAGCGTGAGGGATCTGCTCGAGCACCGCTATCCGCTGCTCTGGGTTCGCGGCGAAATTTCCAATTTCATGCTTGCGCGGTCCGGCCACGCCTACTTCTCACTCAAAGATGAGGACGCGCAGGTCCGGTGCGTGATGTTCCGACACCGAAACCAGCAACTGGACTGGGTTGCGCGGGATGGCCTCACGGTCGAGGTGCAGGCCCTGGTCACGCTGTACGAGCCGCGCGGGGACTTCCAGCTTGGTGTCGAGACCATGCGCCGTGCAGGCCTCGGCGCGCTGTTCGAGGCGTTCGTGCGCCTGCGCGACCGGTTGCAGCGGGAGGGCATGTTCGATCCGGAGAAGAAGCGAGCGCTGCCGGCCTTTCCGCGCCGGATCGGCGTCGTCACCTCGCTCGACGCGGCAGCCTTGCGCGACGTGCTCACCACCCTGGCGCGCCGCAACCCGGCGATCGACGTGGTGATCTACCCGTCGCCCGTACAGGGTGAGGGCGCCGCGGAAAAAATCGCGGCGGCCATCGAGCGGGCGGGCGGGCGCGGCGAGTGCGACGTGCTGATCCTCGCGCGCGGCGGCGGCAGCCTCGAGGATCTGTGGGCGTTCAACGACGAGCGCCTTGCGCAGGTCATTCGTGCCTGCCCGGTGCCGGTGGTCACCGGCATCGGGCATGAAACCGATTTCACGATTGCCGATCTGGCCGCCGACAGCCGCGCACCCACTCCAACGGCGGCAGCGGAACTCGTCAGTCCGTCGCGCGCCGCGCTGCTCGAACGCGTCGGCACAGGCGTCGAACGACTGCACCGGCGCGTGTCGCGGGACATCGAGAGCCGCATGCAGCTTCTCGATCACCTGCAGCGGCGCCTGGTGCACCCAGGACGCCGCCTGCAGGCGCAGGCCAGCACGCTGGTCCATCTGTTCCAGAGGCTGGCGCAGGCGACGCAACGCGGGTTCGATGCGCGCCGGTGGCAGGCCGCGGCGCAGATTCAGCGTTTGCGTGCGCCGAATTTGGGCGAACTTCATTCGATGATCTCGGCACTCGCGATGCGCAAACGTGCGGCGATCGCGGCGCGGTTCGAACGAGCGGAGTCGCGCCATGCCCGCCTCGCCGCGAGCCTCGAGCACCTGGACCCGACCGCGGTGCTCGCCCGGGGTTTCAGCATCGTGTCGCGCCAAGATGGCGCGATCGTGCGCGACAGCGCATCGATCGAAATTGGAGAGGAACTTTCGCTGCGCTTCTCGCACGGCGGCGCGCGCGCGCGCGTTACGAGCAACCGCAAATAGCCATGCATCGCACGGGGTTTTCGCCGGCCTTGCGCTCCTTGGGGTTTGGGTCGAGAATTGGCCGTTGGCCGTTCCGGTCAACGATAATCGGGAGACGCAAACCAATGAATAATCCGCTTGATTCGCTCTGGGGAACGGTCATTCTCGGCCTGATCCTCACCCTGATACTGCATTTCGCCGTCAAAGTCGGATTGGGAGGGTGATATGGACTGGATACCCGCACTTTCCCGCTGGATCCACTTCCTCGCCGGTGTCATGTGGATCGGACTGCTCTATTACTTCAATTTTGTCGGCGCTTATGCGGCAAAAGCGGCCGCAGCTGACGGCACGGGCGCAGGCATCGCCAAGCACGTCCAGCCGCGCGCACTCCTGTTCTTCCGCTGGGCGGCAGTGGTGACGTGGCTCGCCGGCGCCGCGCTGCTCGGGTCGAACTTCGGCGCTGCCTTCATGCTGCAAAAATCGCATCTGGCAATCGGCCTCGGCGCGTGGCTCGGCACCATCATGTTGTTCAACGTGTGGGTCCTGATCTGGCCGAATCAGAAGAAGATTCTCGGTATCGTACAGGCGACCGACGAGGAGAAGAACAAGGCGCGGCGCGTCGCGTTCCTCGCGTCGCGGACCAACACCATGCTGTCGATGCCGTTGCTCTACCTCATGGCCGCGGCCGGGCACACGCAGCAGTTTTTCGGCGGCTGAGGGCTTATTGGGGACAGACCACGTCTTCCACAGGAAAACGTGGTCTGTCCCCTA
>MEQZ01000191.1:0-16603 GCA_001770425.1 Betaproteobacteria bacterium RIFCSPLOWO2_02_FULL_65_20
ACGCTGGTGGCCATGCTGGGGCCCACCGAGGGCATCGTTTTCGACCCGTGCTGCGGATCGGGCGGCATGTTCGTGCAGTCCGACGTCTTCACTCGCCACAGCGGCAAGCTGTCCTTCCGCGGCCAGGAGGGCAAGGACTTTACCTTCTATCGTGAATTCAAACGCGCAGGGCGCCCGGCTGAAGAGCCCGGCTTCTGCCGCGTCGCGACGCTGGATGAAATCGGCGAGCACCGCTACGTGCTCACACCGGGCCGCTACGTCGGTTCCGCCAACGGCGAGGAAGACGACACGCCCTTCGAGGAGCGGTTTCCCAAGCTGGTAACCGAGTTGGAGGCGCAGTTTGCGGAGTCGGACAAGCTGCAGAAGGAAATCAGGACGCAGCGTGCGCGCGTGACCGGGGCGCTGAAGAACGGCAAGGCCTGAGCGCCCCATCGACATCCTTGGTGAGGGCGCCCATACGGTTTGAGTAAAGCCGGTCCTCGGCTACCGCGCTTGAGTAAAGCCAATCCGTTATTGCTTTACCCAATAGGCTTTTGCGGCTAGACTGCTTTACTCAATGGCTGCCATGAAACCCTTTGCTGCCCGGCCCCTGCCACGGGAGGGACTCGACTGGCGCTCCCTCGTTCCGGCGATCGGACAGGCGAGCCGCGCGCTGGCACGCTACGACGGCATCCTGCACGGCGTGCCCGATCCCGCGGTGCTCCTGTCCCCGCTGACGACGCAGGAGGCGGTGCTGTCCTCGAAAATCGAAGGGACTCAGGCGACCCTCGGCGAAGTCTTCCGGTTCGAAGCCGGCGACGAGGTCGTCGAGTCCTCCCGGCGCGAGGACATCCTGGAAATCCTCAACTATCGCCGGGCGCTGCGCGAGGCCGAGCGCGCGCTCAGGAAACAACCCTTCAATCTGCCTCTGCTCAAGCGGCTGCATGCCGTGCTGCTCGACAGCGTACGGGGCCGCGACAAAGCACCGGGCGAGTTTCGGCGCACGCAGAACTGGATCGGTGCGCCCGGCACGCCGATGCAGGCCGCGCGCTTCGTGCCGCCCGCGCCGGGGCAGGTCCCGGCGCTGCTCGCCAATCTCGAACAGTACTGGCGCAGCGAGGAACTGGATCCACTGGTGCAGCTTGCACTGGTACACGCGCAGTTCGAGATCGCCCACCCTTTCCGCGACGGCAACGGGAGAATAGGCCGCATACTCGTGCCGCTGTTCCTCTACGAGAAGGGCCTGCTGTCGCGGCCGATGTTCTATCTCTCCGCGTATCTGGATGCGAACCGGGCGGAGTACATCGAGCGGCTGCGCGCGCTGAACGGCCCGCGGTCGTGGAACGACTGGGTGGCGTTCTTTCTGCACGCAGTCACGGTACAGGCGGAGGTGAATGCGGACAAGGCGCGCGCCATGCTCGCGCTCTACGAACGGTTGAAGGCGCGGTCGATCGAACTGACCCGTTCGCAGTACGCGGTGCCGCTGCTGGACCGGCTGTTCGCGCAGCCGGTGTTCGCCTCCAATGATCTGTTCCGCGACCCGAAGATGCCGAGCAAGCCGATGGTGACCCAGTTGCTGCGCACGCTGCGGGAGGCGGGGATATTGAAGCAGTTGCGCGAGGCGAGCGGGAGGAGGCCGCAGGTGCTGGCGCTGGCGGAGCTGGTGAATTTATGTGAAGGCAAGCGGGTCGTTTGATGAGGTTCTCTAATCACATCCCAGAAGGCTGGAGTCTCGTGAAGCTTTCTGACCTTGGGGAGGTGAACCGCGGCCGCTCTCGTCATCGGCCACGGCATGATCAGACTTTAGATTGATCGGATCGGCAGGCCGGGATGCGCCCCGGGGGTGCAGGTGCGACGCCCGTCGCCGCGCGGCTACTTCGGCGGCAGGGTCCGGACGAACCCGGTGCAGCGGCCGACCCAGTCCTGGAGTGCCGCATCTGATTCCAAGCCTTCGGGCGCGACGTACACGTAGCCCTTCATCGGCTTGCCCGTGAAATCCATTTCGCGCACGTGCTTGTGTCGCAGAGCGCCGGCGTAGTGTTCTGGGCCCACCCGGGCCATGAGCGAGTCGCCGAGTATGCCGACGAACATGTGGCCCTCGAGCATGAAGGCGAGGCCGCCGAACATCTTGCGCTCGGTGACGTTGCGGTGATTCCTCAGCAGTTCCCTCACCCGCTCGGCCAGGCCTTCGTCGAACGCCATCGCCGCCTCCGCAGGTCGAGCCCGGGCTGCGCCCGCGCTACTTTGCCGGCCGGGTCTCGATGCCGGCCAGCCGCGCCAGTTCCTTGTGGACGCGCGACACGCGCTCGATTTCGCCCTTGGCGGGGAAGCGCTCGTAGAAGCCCTCGACGCGGAAGGCGTGCAACTGCCCGCTCCAAGGCGCAAGCCGCTCCTCCCAGCGCTTGACGCGGCCCTCGGTCGGTTCGGCGTCCTCGCGTGCGAGGTCGGCGCAGACCCGTATCATCGCCTTCAAGCTCACCGGACGGGTCACCGCGTAGCCGGCGTGGCCCCAGGCCTCGCCCCAGACGCGCTCGGCCGCCTTGAGGAAATCGCGCACCATGCCGTAATAGTTCGGGACCTGCTTCGCGCTGCCGCCGGCGAGCTGGATCTTGCGCCAGTCGCGGTTCACCCAGCGGTGCAGTTCGTTGAAGAGCTCCGCCTGCAGGATCCACTTGTCCTGCATGCTGCGGCCGCCCAGGCGGTTGATGCGGTAGCGCAGCGGGCTGTCGCCCTCGCTGTACAGCGAAGCGGCCAGGCGCGAGGCGAACTTGCGGTGCGGCTCGGCGAACGAGACCCGCTCGTACAGGTCGATCAGATGGCTCTTGTTGATGCGCGTGGACGTGGAGTTGATGGTGACGAACATCTCGGTGGCGAAATCCTCGCTCCTGCCGTCGAAGATCACGCACGGGACGTTGATCGTCCCCGCATCGTCCGGATGGCTGTTCAGGTAGAAGCGCAGCGCCGCCAGCCGGTGCTGGCCGTCGATGATGAGGAACTTCTGCTGCGGTTCGGAGAGGTGGCCGACGCCTTCGGCGCCGCTGATCGACTGGAAGCGCAACTGCTCGGAGGTAAACAGCAGCACCGTGCCGGGGATCGGCGGCTGTGACACCGCCATCTCGTAGAAATTCTTCAGCTGGTGCACCTTGGAGCGCGAGAGCGTGCGCTGAAAGGCCTTGTCGTTGCGCTCGATCTTGGCGATGAACTGCGCGATCTCGTCGTGCGCGCCGATCCGGCTCGGGGCGATTTGCTCGCCCTCGCCGTAGAACCGGCTGATGAAGCGCACGCGCTGGAGCAGCTCCGGGGCGCGGTAACTGCCGAAGTAGAAAATGCCGTCCTTCTGGCGAATTTGCGTGGCAAGCAAGGTTCCCCTCCCTTATCTCGATGGGCACAGCGGCGCCCGCGGCAAATATAGCCGAGTTTGGGGTCGGCGTGGCCGAATCCGTGCGCGGGGCCGCGCTTGGAGCGGGCGCCAGCCGGCTCGGACGCCCGCAGCCGGAGGCGCCGCCGCCGCCCGCTTCAGCGCTTTTTCAGCGTCACCCCGACGCCCGCCTCGTCCATATTGAGGAATACGGTCTCCAGCGCGGGATCGGTGGTCACCGCCTCGACATAGCGCGGATCCGGCGCCGGCGAGGCCATGTTGTGCGCGACGATCAGGCCGCCCGCGCGCACCAGGTGCCCGAGCTTGAGCAGGTAGTCGAGGTAGCCTTCCTTGTCGGCGTCGATGAAAAGAAGGTCGATCGGTTCCTTCAGCCGGGTGATCTCGGCATGGGCATCCCCGAGCACCGGCGCGGCAAGGTTCAGCACGCCGGCACGCTCGAAATTCTTGCGCGCCATCTGGTGGCGGCCGCGGTCGACCTCGAAAGTCGTGAGCCGCCCGCCGGTCCTGGCAAGCGCGAGCAACAGCCAGAGCCCCGAGTAGCCGGTCGAGGTGCCGAGTTCGACCACGTGCTTCGCGCCGATCGACTCGGCGAGCAGGCGCAGCAGCCGCCCGTCCTCCTCGGGCACGCTGAGGTACCGGTGGTTGCGATAGACGTCCTCGATCACCGCGAGAATGCGGCGCTCGTCCGCTGAACGGGGAAGCGGTCTGCCCGATGTGGCGCCGCGCCGGCCTTGCGCGCGCGCAGGCACGGCCACGAAGGCCGAAGCGCCCAGCGCTGCGAGGGATGCCAGCAGCGAGGCGCGCAATGCCGCGCGTCGGCGGCCGGGATTTTTCATCCGCCTTCCCTTTCTGTGGTCACGAAGCGGTCATACGCTTCTGGTAAAGTAGACCAGTCCCAGAGGAGGGTCAATGTTGTTGAGAAGTACCAAGATCGTGGCCACGCTCGGCCCGTCTTCCACGGATCCGGAAACGCTGGAACGCATGTTCCTGGCCGGCGCGGATGTGGTTCGGCTCAATTTCTCGCACGGCAGCGCCCAGGACCATATTCAGCGGGCAGAACTGGTGCGCAGCCTGTGCCGCAAGACCGGGCGCACGGTGGCCATCATGGCCGATCTGCAGGGGCCGAAGATCCGCATCGGCCGCTTCAAGGAAGGCAGGATCGCGCTCAACAAGGGCGACCAGTTCGTGCTCGACGCCGAATGCGAACTGGGCGACCAGGGGCATGTGGGACTGGACTACAAGGACCTGCCGCGCGACGTGAAGCCGGGCGACATGCTGCTGCTGGACGACGGCCGCATGGTGCTCGACGTGGTGGAAGTCGCGGGGCATCGGATCTCCTGCACGGTTCGGCACGGCGGCGAGCTGTCCAACAACAAGGGCATCAACCGCAAGGGCGGCGGCCTGACCGCGCCGGCGCTCACCTCCAAGGACATGGAGGACATTCGCGTCGCTGCGGCCATGAAGTGCGACTATCTTGCCGTCTCGTTCCCCAAGTCGAGCGCCGACATGTACATGGCCGGGCAGCTGATGCAGGCGGCCGGCGGCCATGCGCTGCTGATCGCCAAGATCGAGCGCGCCGAGGCGGTCGAGCCGCAGGCGCTCAGGGACATCATGTCCGCCTCCGACGGGATCATGGTCGCGCGCGGAGACCTGGCCGTGGAGGTCGGCGACGCCTCGGTCCCGGCGCTGCAAAAGCGCATGATCCGGCAGGCGAGGGAGCTGAACAAGCTCACCATCACGGCCACGCAGATGATGGAATCGATGGTCGCGAGTCCGGTGCCCACGCGCGCCGAGGTCTCGGATGTCGCCAACGCCGTGCTCGACGGCACTGACGCGGTCATGCTGTCGGCCGAAACGGCCAGCGGCAAGTATCCCGTGGAGACGGTCGAGGCGATGGATCGCATCTGCGTCGAGGCCGAGCATACGGAGCCCCCCGCGCTCGACCGCGAGTTCCTCGACCGCGTGTTCACGCGCGTGGACCAGTCGATAGCGATGGCTGCGCTGTTTACCGCCTACCACCTGAAGGTGAAGGCAATCGCGGCGCTGACCGAGTCGGGCTCGACCGCGCTGTGGATGTCGCGCCTGAACTGCGGCGTGCCGATCTACGCCCTCACCACGCAGACCTCCACCCGCTACCGCTGCGCCCTGATGCGCGACACCTATCCGATTGTCGTGGAATACGCCGGCAACGACCGCGAGGAACTGCTGCTCGAGGCCGAGAAAGTGATGGTGGAGAACGGCGCGGTGCAGAAAGGCGACCTGATCGTGCTGACCATAGGCGAGCCGATCGGCAAAGCCGGCGGCACGAATACGATGAAGATCGTCAAGGTCGGGGAACACCGCCGGGCGTAGCGATCCGGCCGAGGCCAAAATCCAACCCCGGGTCGGCCGGCACTCAATATTCGCAATTGACCCTATGAACCGTGGCGCCCGGCGGGCGGGTAGCGGTAAAATTACGGCTTCCCACGCAAATCTCCGCAACGGAGGCAACGATGAACACCAATGAACTCGCAAACGTCGCACGCGCCATGGTGGCATCCGGAAGGGGCATACTCGCCGCCGACGAATCCACCGGCACCATCGAAAAGCGTTTCAAGGGCATCAGCGTCGAATGCACGGAGGAAAACCGCCGCGCCTACCGCGACCTGCTCTTCACCACCAAGGGGCTGGGGGAGTTCATCAGCGGCGTCATCCTGTACGACGAGACGCTGCGCCAGAAATCGGCCGACGGCACGCCGTTCGCGGCACTGCTGGCAAAGAACAACATCCTGCCCGGTATCAAGGTGGATGCCGGCACCAAGGACCTGGCGTTCTGTCCCGGCGAAAAGATCACCGAGGGCCTCGACGGCCTCGCCAAGCGCTGCGCCGAATACGTGAAGCTGGGCGCCAAATTCGCCAAATGGCGCGCCGTGATCACCATCGGCGAGGGCATTCCCTCGATGGCCTGCATCACGGCCAATGCCCATGCGCTGGCGCGCTACGCGGCGATCTGCCAGGCGGGGGGGCTGGTTCCCATCGTCGAGCCCGAAGTGCTCATGGACGGCGACCACACCATAGACCGATGCGAAGAGGTGACCGAGCGCACGCTGCGCGCGACCTTTGCCGCGCTTGCCGGCCAGCGCGTGGCGCTGGAGCACATGGTGCTCAAGCCCTCGATGGTGATTTCCGGCAAGGACTGCGCGAAGCAGGCGGGCGTGCAGGAAGTCGCGGTGCGCACGCTGCAGACGCTCAAGCGCACGGTGCCCGCGGCGGTACCGGGCATCGCCTTCCTCTCAGGCGGCCAGAGCGACGAGCTTGCGACCGCGCACCTGGGCGCGATGAACAAGATCGGCGGTACGCCCTGGGTGCTCACCTTCTCGTACGGACGGGCGCTGCAGCATGCGTCGCTTTCCGCGTGGAAGGGCAGCGCCGCCAACGTCGCGAAGGCGCAAAGCGCGCTGCACCACCGCGCGCGCATGAACGGGCTGGCGAGCGCCGGCCAATACCGTCCCGAACTGGAAAAAGAATTCGGAACGGCGGCCTGAGGCGCCATGAAGACCAAACCGCTCGTCGGGATCGTCATGGGCAGCACCAGCGACTGGGAGGTGATGCAGCAGGCCGCAAAGCAGCTCACCGAATTCGGCGTGGCGTTCGACGCCAAGGCGCTCTCGGCCCATCGCACGCCGGTGGAACTGGAGGCCTGGGTCGGCAAGCTCGAGCGCGGCGGCGCGAAATGCTTCATCGCCGGTGCCGGCGGCGCGGCGCATCTTGCGGGCGTGATCGCCGCGAAGACGACGCTGCCGGTGCTGGGCGTGCCCATGCCTTCCAAGCACCTCCAAGGACTGGATTCGCTGCTCTCCATCGTGCAGATGCCCGAGGGCATTCCGGTGGCGACTTTCGCCATCGGCGACGCCGGCGCGGCGAACGCCGCGCTGTTCGCAGTGGCGATGCTCGCCCTGTCGGACGCGAAGCTCGCCGCGAAGTTGCAGGCATTCCGCAAGAAGCAGGCGGACGCGGTCAGGTCCGCGCGCCTGCCACTGTGACCCGATAAAAGCGAACGCCATGACCACCGAAAGCGTCGTCTTCGAGACGAACATCAAGAGCCTGAAGTTCCTGCACCGCGGCAAGGTCCGCGACATCTACGCCGTGGGCGAAGACAAGCTGCTGGTGATCCAGAGCGACCGGCTCTCGGCGTTCGACGTGATCATGGACGACCCGATCCCCGGCAAGGGCCGGGTGCTCACCGCCATGTCGGACTTCTGGTTCAGGAAACTCGGCCATCTGGTTCCCAACCACACCACCGGCATCGATCCGGAGTCCGTGGTGTCGGGCGAGGCCGAGCGCGCGCAGGTGCGCGGTCGCGCCGCGGTGGTGAAGAAATTCACCCCGCTCACCATCGAGGCCATCGTGCGCGGCTACATCATCGGCTCGGGCTGGAAGGACTACCAGCAGACCGGGGCGATCTGCGGCATCGCGCTTCCCACAGGCATGAAGGAAGCGCAGAAGCTGCCGCAGACGATATTCACGCCCTCCACCAAGGCGCCGATCGGCCAGCACGACGAGAACATCTCCTTCGAGCAGGCGCAGAAGGCAGTCGGCGCGGCCGTCGCGCGCCAGGTGCGCGACGCGGCCATCACCATCTACACCCAGGCGGCGGAGTACGCGGCGACGCGCGGCATCATCATCGCCGACACCAAGTTCGAATTCGGCACCGACGCCGCCGGCAAGGTCCATCTGATCGACGAGATCCTCACGCCGGATTCCTCGCGCTTCTGGCCGGTCAGCCAGTACCGGACCGGCATGAGCCCGCCTTCGTTCGACAAGCAGTTCGTGCGCGACTGGCTGGAGAAGCAGCCCTGGAACAAGAAGGCGCCCGCGCCGCGCCTGCCCGCCGAGATCATCGCGAAGACCGCAGAGAAGTACCACGAAGCGCTGCGCATGCTCACCGGCGCCGCGGCCTGACCCGGCCGCGGCGTTCTTCGTGACGGCGCCCTCAGCAGCCGAGATCGCGCGCGCGGCGGCAGTGCTGCGCTCGGGCGGGCTGGTCGCCTTTGCCACCGAAACCGTCTACGGCCTCGGGGCCGATGCGCGCAACCCCGATGCCGTGGCGCGCATCTTTGCGGTCAAGGGGCGCCCTCAGGACCATCCGGTGATCGTGCACATTCCCGGCATCGAGTACCTGGAGCGCTGGGCGCGCGAGGTTCCGGCGCTCGCCCGGGCGCTCGCGCGGGGTTTCTGGCCCGGACCGCTCACGCTGATCCTGGAGCGCGCGCCGGGTGTTCCGGACGCGGTCACCGGCGGGCAGGGCACGGTCGGCCTGCGGGTGCCATCGCACCCGGTCGCACAGGCGCTGCTGCGTGCGTTTGCGGGCGAGGAGGGAGCACACCGCTTCGACGGTGTGGCCGCGCCTTCGGCAAACAGGTTCGGGCGCATCAGTCCGACCACGGCGGCGCACGTGCGCGCCGATCTCGGCGACGAAGTGGACGTGATCCTGGATGGCGGTGCGTGCGAGGTCGGCATCGAGTCGACCATCGTCGATTGCTCTCGCGGGGAGCCGGTGCTGCTGCGCCCGGGACGGATTACGGCCGCGGATATCGCGCGCGTCTCGGGCGTGGCGCCTCGCGCGGCGGACCGCGAAGCGCCGCGCTCCCCGGGTGCGCTCGAATCGCATTACGCGCCGCGCCATCCGCTGCGGCTGGTGGCCGCCGAAGCCTGGGACAAGACGCTCGCCGGGATTCGTTCCAGGCGCGCCGTGCTCTCGCTGCGGGAGCAGCCTGCAGGGGACGCGAGCGTGCTGTGGATCCGGATGCCAACTGATCCGGCGCGCTACGGCCACGATCTCTACGCCGGCCTGCGCGCGCTCGATGGCTGCGATTGCGAACTGATCCTCGCCGAGGCGCCCCCGCCGGGACCGGAGTGGGACGGGATCCGCGACCGCCTCTGCCGCGCCGCGACGGAAGCATAGGCACTGCCTGCGGCGGGCGCAGGCAGTATTTGTCCGGTCGGCCCGATCAGGCGTAAAATACGCGACTCTCGGGGACGTAGCTCAGCTGGGAGAGCGTCGCGTTCGCAATGCGAAGGTCGGGAGTTCGATCCTCCTCGTCTCCACCATTTTCACCTGAAGTAGCTGCCAGTCAGCAACTTCCGGCTCAGAATTCGTCCAGTTCCGGTGGGGTGTCCCAAAAGGGTGTCCCAAGACTGGACCAATTCACGGATATCGAGTTTCCTTCCCACCGTTACCAAGACCGCGACGGCATCTCTTGTTTTGTCGGGTGATTGCCCCTGGGATACGATCGGGCTTCTCGCAGCGCGAAATCCATCTGTCACCAGGGACCACCGCTAACGGCAAACGGAGCGACCCGAGAACGCATATGGCATTCAAGATAGGCATCGACGTCGGCGGCACCTTCACGGATTTCCTGCTCATGGGCCCGACGGGCCGCACGGCCGTCCACAAAGAGCTCTCCACCCCGGCCGATCCGTCGATCGCCGTGATGGCCGGCGTGGCCGCATTGGCCCAAGGGCAGACCATGGCCTTCGACCGATTCGTGCGCGATATTGAAATCATCGTCCACGGCACGACCGTCACGACCAATGCGGTGCTCACCGGAACGACCGCGCGCACCGGGCTGCTCACCACGCGCGGTTTCCGCGATGCGCTGCAGATGCGACGCGGGGTGCGCGAGCAGATGTACGACAACCGCTACCACCCGCCCGCGCCCATCGTGCCCCGTCACCTGAGGCTGCCCGCCACCGAACGGGTCGATGCCGAGGGCGCGATCGTGATGCCGCTCGCTGCCGCCGACGTGGAATCCGCAGTGGATCGCTTCATCGCCGAAGGCATCGAGGCGGTGGCTATCTGTTTCTTGCACGCGCACGCCAATGGTTCGAATGAACAGGCAGCCGCCCGGCTGGTGCGCGAGCGCTTGCCGCGGGCCTACGTCTCGGTGTCCTCCGAGGTTCTGCCCCAGGTCCGCTTCTACGAGCGTACCAGCACCACGGTGCTCAACGCCGGCGTCGGCCCGATCCTGTCGCGCTATCTTCGCAACCTCACGCAAAAGCTGGAGCAAGCGCATTACCGCGGCACCCTGCTCATCATGCAGTCGAACGGCGGGGTCGCGGCGCCGGCGAGCGTCGCAAGGCTCGCGGCCATGACGCTGCTTTCCGGACCGGCGGCGGCGCCTGCGGCGGGTCTCGCCTGCATGTCGGCGCAGCGGCAGACGAGTTTCATCACCGTCGACATGGGCGGGACGAGCTTCGATGCTGCGCTGGTCCGCAAAGGCCAGCCTGCGATCACCACATCGGGCACCGTCAACCGCTACGCGCTTGCGTTGCCCAGTATGGAGATCAATACGATCGGCGCCGGGGGCGGGTCGATCGCCTGGATCGACGACGGCGGTCTGCTGCACATGGGGCCGCAAAGCGCAGCGGCCGATCCCGGCCCGGCCTGCTACGGCCGCGGAGGCGTGGAGCCCACCTGCACCGACGCCAATCTGCTGCTGGGCTACCTGGCCGCGGATTACTTCGCCGGCGGGCGCATTCGCCTGGATGCCGGCGCCGCCGAACGCAGCATTCGGGAGCGCATCGCCAGACCGCTGCGCATGGATGTCGTCGCGGCTGCGCACGGCATGTTTCACGTCATCAACGTCAACATGGCCTCGGCGATCCGCGAAATCTCGGTCCAGAAGGGCTACGACCCGCGCGAGTTTCCGCTCATCTGCGCAGGCGGCGCAGGACCTATCCACGGCGCCTGCATTGCCGCCGAACTGGGGATAGCCCGTATCGTCGTTCCCAGGGAGTCCTCGATCTTCTGCGCCTCGGGCATGCTGCGTACCGATCTCAAGCACGATTACGTGCGCAGCTACGCGCGCGCGCTCCCGCAGAGCCATGCGGGACCGGAGAACGGCCGCATCCGCTTGCTGCTGCGCGCCATGCAGGCCGAGGCACGCTCGGCGCTCAAGGCAGAAGGCATCGCCGCGGAGCGCCAGCGCCTGCACATCAGCATGGACCTGCGCTATCTTGGCCAGTACCACGAGGTCGGCGTCCATGTCCCGGACAAGGCCATCGCCACCCTCGATCGAATCGACTGGAAGGCGATACGGGCGCTGTTTCACCAGCAGCACGACCGGCTCTACGGCTATTGCCTGCGCGAAGAAGACACGCCCGTGGAACTGCTCAACCTGCGCCTGTCGGCCATAGGCGTCACCGACAAGCCCGCGCTCAAGCGCCAGCGCCGCAGCAGCGCCGGATGCGCGCACGCGCTCAAAGGCCGGCGCCCGGCGTACCGGCCCGATCGCGGTGGCTTCCGCAACTTGCCCGTCTACGACGGCGACCGGCTCGGTCATGGCAACCGGCTCGCCGGTCCGGCTATCATCGAGAGCGTCAACACCACCATCGTCGTTCCCGCCGGGTACCTCGCCGGGTACGACGTGCTGGGCAACTGCATATTGAATGCGAGGCGAGGGCACCGAGCATGAAACCACGTGTGAAGCCCCGGACGGACCCGATCCAGGTCTCGGTGCTGCAGCGGCGGCTGAAATCCATCACCGAGGAGATGGGCCTCACGCTGCTGCGCACGACGCGATCGCCGATCCTCAACGAGGCACGCGACTTCGTCACCGGCCTCTATGATGCCCGGGGCCGCATGCTCGAGCAGACCGAATACATCCCGGTGCTCGCCTTCGCGCTGCAGCCGGCCTGCGAGAACGTCCTGCGTTTTTTCGGCGACGACATCCATCCGGGCGATGTCATCCTTCACAACGACGTGTTCAGCGGCGGCAACCAGAACAACGACGTGGCCGTGTTCAAGCCGATCTTCCATGGCAGGAAACTCGTCGCCTGGGCTGCGTGCAAGGGCCACCAGGCCGACATCGGCGGCGCGGTGCGCGGCGGCTACAACCCCGAGGCGCGCGAAGTCTGGCAGGAGGCGCTGCGCATTCCGGCGGTGAAGATCTACGAGCGCGGCAAGCTGCGGCGCGACGTCTGGAACCTGATTTTCGCCAATATCCGCCTCAAGATCGTCGAGGAAGACATCAAGGCGCAGATCGGCGGCTGCACGGTCGGCGAGCGCGGCTACAAGGCGCTGCTCGCGCGCCTGGGTCCGACGAAGCTGGAGCGCCTGCTCGGCGAACTGTTCGACAGCACCGAGAAAATGGTGCGCAAGGAAATCTCGGGGATTCCCGATGGCACCTACCGCGGCGAGTCCTACGCCTTCTACGACGGCGTGACCGACGGCACGAAAATGAAAATCAAGCTTGCGGTCAGCGTGCGCGGAGAGCAGGTCACGTTCGACTTTTCCGGGTCCTCGCCGCAGACCCCGGGTTTTGTCAATGCGCCCCAATCCGCGACGGCTTCGGCGCTGCTGCTCACGTTCCTGATGCTGATCAAGCCGGACATCCCGCATAACGCCGGAATCCTGCGGCCGATTCGCATCGTGAATCCGGAAGGCTCGTTCCTGAATGCGCGCTTTCCGGCGGCGACCACCTTCGGCAATTCGATCACCGGCCCGACCTCGGATGCGATATTCCGCGCCTTCTCGCAGGCGCTGCCCAAGATGGTCACGGCGGGGTGGAACCGGTTCCTCGGCTTCGCGGTGTCGGGCCACGATCCGCGCCACGACGCGCCCTATGTCGACATCCTGTTCCTGTCGCTCAAGGGCGGCTCGGGCGCCACCTGGATGGCCGACGGCTACGATCACATCGGCCTGATCAACTGCGCAGGCGGCATCCTCGCGCAGGACTACGAGATGTTCGAGATCCACGACCCTCACTTCCTCGTCAAACACGAGTATCTGCCGGACTCGGCGGGGGCCGGGCGCTGGCGCGGCGGGCTCGGGGTCGAGACCGAATTCGTGATGCGCGGCGACAACGTGACCGGCGTCGCATTCGGAGACGGTGTCGAGGAGGAGGCGCGCGCGTTCGGTTTTTTCGGCGGCAAGCCGGGTTCGCGCAATGCGATCACGCTCAGTTACCCCGATGGAACCCGGCGCCAGGCCAAGAGCAAGGAAATCATCCGCGGCATCCCGCGGGGTACGGTGTACAACCAGGTCGCGGGCGGCGGCGGCGGTTACGGCGATCCGTTCGAGCGACCGGCGGACCTGGTGCTCGCCGACGTGCGCAACGGGCTGATCGGTGTCGAGGCCGCGCGCGCCGACTATGGCGTCTGCATCGATCCGCATACGCTTGTACTGGACGCCGCGCGCACCATGGAACTCAGGAGGGGCATACCGTGACCGCACCCCGCATCGACCATATCGGCATCATCGTCGCCGACCTGGAGCAGGCCGCCGATAAACTGCGGCCGCTGTTCGGCGAGCATGCGGGGATCAGGGAGCTGCCCGGAGTCGGGCTGCGCGTGGCCGAGTTTCACGCGGCGAACGTGGTGATCGAACTGCTGCAGTACAGTGGCGATGCGGCGTTCGCCCGCGGGATCATGGGCGAGCGGCTGGGGCTGAACCACATTTCCGCGCGCGTGGACGACGTGGACCGTTCGGTCTCCGAACTGACGGCGGCCGGCTTCACGCGCATGCGGGGTTTCCCGCGCCAGGGCGCGCACGGGCGCGTCGCCTTTTTCGAGCCCGACCCGGTGACCGGCCTGCTGTTCGAGGTCTGCAAGCCGGACCCGGCCGACCCGGGCGGGTGAATCCTGGCCGCACCCGATCCGCATGAGCGAGATTTGGATTTGACCCGAGTGGAGAAGAGCGACCATGGATCTGAAGCTGAAGGGGCGTACGGCCCTCATTACCGGGGCATCGAAGGGTATCGGCTATTCGATTGCGCAGTTTCTCGCGGCCGAGGGCTGCCCGCTGCACCTGGTCGCGCGCTCGCAGCCGGACCTGGAGGCCGCGCGCGAGCGCATCGGCAGGCAATACGGCGTGCCGGTGGCGATCTACCCGATGAATCTCGCCGAGCGCGGCCGGGCGAAGGAACTGGCGGCGACGTGCTCCGGCATCGATATCCTGGTGAATAACGCAGGCTCCATTCCGCGCGGCTCGGTCGAGGAGATCGAAGAGGATCGCTGGCGCGAGTCCTGGGACCTGAAGGTGTTTGGTTACATCAACATGTCGCGCGAGTTCTACCGGCTGATGAAGGCACGCCGCGGCGGCGTCATCATCAACATCCTGGGCAACGGCGGCGAGGCGCTGGATGCAGGATACATCGCCGGCGGCGCGGGCAATGCCGCCCTGATGGCCTTCACCCGCGCGCTGGGGGGGCAGAGCGCGAAGGACGGCGTGCGCGTGGTCGGGGTGAACCCCGGACCGGTGGCGACCGAGCGCCTCATCGGGCTGATGCAGAAAGAAGCGGCCACCCGCCTCGGCGATGCCTCGCGCTGGCGGGAATTCGAGAAGGGGTTCCCGTTCGGCCGCGCCGCAACGGTCGAGGAAATCGGCGCGACCGTTGCGCTGCTCGCCTCGGATTTGTCGTCGTACACGACCGGCACGGTCATCACCATCGACGGCGGCATGGTTAACCGGGGATCGCTTATCTAGCTCAATGGGCACGCGACGGCGTTGAACGCAGTACGGGTTCAAATCATAAAGGACTGCACGCATGAAGAAAGCCTGTCCGCATGGCGCCGTGGCGCTGCTCTCGGGCCTTGCAAACCAGACCGGTTCCCGCCGGGAGTAACGCAGCGAGTCAAGTATCGGAGCACGCCCCATGGACCTCTTTCTGGATAAGGATCAAACGGAGTTTCAGACCCATATCGCGCGCTGGGTCGAAAAGCGGCTCGCGCCCCAGGCCGCTGCTTTGGACCGAAGCGGCGCATTCTCCCGCGAACTGTTCAAGGAGCTCGGCGAGCTTGGCTATTACGGCGTGATGTATCCGGAGGCCTATGGCGGCAGCGGCCTGAAGCAACCGTATGTCTATTACACGATACTCTGCGAGGAGCTGGCGCGCGCCTCGATGGGGTTTGCCGCGACAGTGTGCATGCACGCGTCCGCGGCGACACATACGATATACGCTTGGGGCAACGAGGCCCTGCGCCAGCGCTATCTGGTGCCGGCGATCCGGGGCGACATGGTCGGTGCTTTTGCCATCACCGAGGCGAACGCCGGCTCGGACGCCGGGTCGATACGAACCCGGGCGGCAAAAGCGGACGGCGGCTGGCGCCTGAACGGCACCAAGATTTTCACTTCCAACGGAACTATCGCCGATTTCGTGACCGTTGCCGCCACCACCGACCCGGCGAAGAAGGTGCGGGGGATCGGCCTGTTCCTGGTCGACACCAAGACTGAGGGGTTTCGCGTCGGCCGCAAACTCGAGAAGTTCACCACGCACTGTTCCGACACTGCCGAGCTCGTGCTCGACGATGTGTTCGTTGCGGACGAATGCCGGCTGGGCGACGCGGAAGGCGGCTTTCTCAACGCCTACAAGGCGCTTACCATAGACCGCATTTTCACCGCCGCGCTCGCGATTGGAAACGGCCGCGCGGCGTACGACGCGGCCTTCAAGTATGCGACCGAGCGCGAGCAGTTCGGACAGCCTATCGGCAAATTCCAGGCGGTGCAGTTCAAACTGGTGGACATGCTGGCCCAGCTCGATCAGGCGCGCATTTACACCTACTACGCCGCGTCACTGGCCGACCAGGGCCGACCGATCACGATCGAGGCGGCGCTCTCGAAGATCATCGCGGCCGATGGCTGCAACGAAGTGTGCCAGAAGGCGCTCAACATCTTCGGCGGCTACGGGTTGATGGACGAGTTCCCGGTACAGCGCTACCTGCGGGATTCCTACTTCCCGATGATTGGAGGCGGAACGAGCGACATCATGCGGCTCATCGTCGCCCGGCAGCTGGGGCTCTAGCCTGGCTCGGCATCCATGCGGGGTCCCAGTCGTTGTTCGATCCTCCTCGTCCCCACCATCCAACTCAAAGGCCAGACTCGTTCTGGTCTTTCTTCGTAAACACCTACAGAACAACACCGCCAACCCCGCGAAAGTACCGGGACTGGCAACCCCTGCTCTGATCGAACGGTTTCGGTCAAGATTCGGGTCAGACGGTGTGCCCCATGCATGTCTCCCCCAAGAATATGCCACCGCGCCTATGCGCGGCCGGTGCCGAAACCTGGGCCGGTCCGATCTGGAGCTCTACCGTCCCGGCGCGGCGTCCGGGTGGATGTCGACCCCGCGCACCTGGCCGGTACGCATGGCGTCCAATGTCTGGCTGAGCAGCTCAGGCCGGGGTGGAATCAAGTCTGTGTCGGTGGCCAGCATGACACTGCCGCGGCTGTCGACGATGAAAGCCGGGCCGCATGCCGCGCAAGCCGGG
>MEQZ01000191.1:16657-17699 GCA_001770425.1 Betaproteobacteria bacterium RIFCSPLOWO2_02_FULL_65_20
CCGGGCGTATTCCAGCGAGTGACTGCAGGATCGCTGTCGACGCAAGCCGACAGCAGGCATGCGCACGATTGACGTAACCGGAGAGGGGCTGATGAAGTCGGCCTATCGAGGTGAATCGGGTCATCCGCGCCTGGATCCGCTGTGCGGTAATGCGGCAAGCGGCTGCGGCGCGCGCCTTGCGTTCGGGATAATGGGTCATGCGAATGACAGAGGGCAGAGTGCGCTTACTCTGACCCCTGTCTTGTTGTCTTGGACACCATTGCCGCGATGACAATGCGTTGTCGAATCCTGTTGCGACTTCTGCTCGCCGCGATCTGTATGGCTGGCTTCGCCCATGCGGCCGTTGCCGCAACGGTAGCGGGCGGCTTTACCCACGCGCTGGCGGTGAGGAGCGACGGCAGCCTGTGGGCGTGGGGATGGAATCTTTACGGCCAGCTCGGCGACGGCACGAATACCGACCGGCTGACGCCGGTGCAGATCGGCACGGGATTCGCAGCAGTGGCGGCTGGTGGTGACCACTCGGTGGCGCTGAAGACCGACGGCAGCCTGTGGGCGTGGGGCCGTAACAGTTCCGGCGAGCTTGGCGACGGGACGACCACCAACCGACCGACGCCGGTGCAGGTCGGCACGGGTTTTGCGGCGGTGGCGGCCGGTGGTGACGAGGGTAGCTACACGCTCGCGATAAAGACCGACGGCAGCCTGTGGGCGTGGGGCTATAACGGTTCCGGCCAGCTTGGCGACGGCACCACCACCAACCGGCTGACGCCGGTGCAGGTCGGCACGGGCTTCGCGGCGGTGGCGGCCGGTGGTACCGTCGAATGGGGTAACCACACGCTGGCATTGAAGAGCGACGGCAGCCTGTGGGCGTGGGGCAGTAACGGTTTTGGCCAGCTTGGCGACGGCACGACCACCAACCGGCTGACGCCGGTGCAGGTTGGCACCGGGTACGCGGCGGTCGCGGCAGGTAACCTCCATAGCCTGGCGCTGAAGACCGACGGCAGTCTGTGGGCGTGGGGCAATAACTTTTACGGCCAGCTTGGCG
>MEQZ01000192.1:0-8219 GCA_001770425.1 Betaproteobacteria bacterium RIFCSPLOWO2_02_FULL_65_20
GGCTCGCGAGCGGCCTCGCCTCCGGCGCGACGCTGCTGCTGTACGACGGCTCGCCGCTGCTGCGGGGAGGCGCCATCGTGTACGACTACGCGGACGCCGAGGGGATGACCCACCTGGGCACCTCGGCGAAATTCATCGATGCCTGCGCCAAGAGCGGCCTTGCGCCGATGCGCACGCACAGTCTGGCGCCTCTGCGCACCATCCTGTCGACCGGCTCGCCGCTGGTGCCGGAGAGCTTCGACTACGTCTATCGCAGCGTGAAGAAGGACCTGTGCCTGTCATCGATGTCAGGCGGCACGGACATCATCGCCTGCTTCGCTGCGGGAAACACGATCCTGCCCGTGTGGCGCGGGGAGATCCAGTGCCTCGCGCTCGGCATGCGGGTGGAAGTCTGGGACGAGACGGGCAGGGCGCTTGCGCGCGGCAAAGGGGAACTGGTGTGCACGAACTCCTTTCCGTCTATGCCGATCGGCTTCTGGAACGACCCGGATGACAGGAAATACCGGGCGGCCTATTTCGAGCATTTTCCGGGTGTGTGGCGCCACGGCGACTGGTGCGAGATCACCGGGCACGGCGGCATGATCATCTACGGGCGTTCGGATGCCACGCTCAACCCGGGCGGCGTGCGCATCGGAACGGCAGAGATCTACCGCCAGGTCGAGCAGTTGGACGAGGTGGTCGAGTCGCTGGTGATCGGCCAGAACTGGCCGCCGGGGCAGATCGCCGACGTGCGGGTGGTGCTGTTCGTGAAGCTGCGCGAGGGGCTCGCGCTGGACGAGCCGCTCGAGGCGAGGATCAGGCAGCAGATCCGCGCCAATACCACGCCGCGGCATGTGCCGGCGAAAATCGTGCAGGTGAGGGACATCCCGCGCACCAAGAGCAACAAGATCGTTGAACTCGCGGTGCGCAACGTCGTGCACGGCGAGCCGGTGAAGAACGTCGAGGCGCTCGCGAACCCGGAAGCGCTGGACGATTACCGCGACCGGGCGGAACTTCAGAAATAGTGACGCGGTCCTGCGGGGCCGCCCAAGCCCCCCGGGTTCTGCTATTGCGCCGGCTCCTGCGATCGCGCTGCCGCGCGCCATGCGGTTAGAATTGTCCTCATTTTCCGGAGCTCCACGCCATGACGAAACTCGCCGTCACGCTGCCTCATTTTGATTTCTTTCCCGGGTTGAAAGGCGAACTCGCTGCGAAATACCCCGGCACGCGGTTCGCACGGTCCGGTCCGATGATGCAGGGCGCGGAACTGATCGAATTCGTGAAGGGCTGTGACACCGCGGTGATCGGGCTCAACCGTTTCACCGAAGATGTGTGCGCTGCGCTGCCGGAACTGAAGGTCGTCTCGATGTGTTCGGCCGGGGTCGATCACATCGACCCGGCGGTGCTGACGAAGCACGGCATCCGGATATGGTGGGTGCCCGGAATCAACAAGGTCTCGGTGTCGGAACTGGCGGTCTGCTACATGGTGTTCGCGCTGCGCCGGCTCCAGCTCTTTTCCTCGGTTCTCGCTAGAGGCGAGTGGAAGGGGCCGATGGGTTTCGGCGGCGACTTGCGCGGCCGCACGGTGGGCATCCACGGCGTGGGGCACATCGGCAAGGAAGTGGTGAAGCTGCTGCAGCCTTACGGCGTGCGCATCCTTGCCTGCGACCGCGTTGATTTCTCGGATTTCTACCGGCAATTCGACAACGTCGAGAAGGTCGATGCCGAGGCGCTCTGGGCGCGCTCGGACGTGCTGACCATCCATCTCTCCAGGAACCGGACCACCATCGGGATGTATTCGGGCGCGGTGCTCGCGAAGCTGAAGCCCGGCATGATGCTGGTGAACTGCGCGCGCGGCGGGATAGTCGACGAGGAGGCGCTCGCCGAGCGCCTGAAAAGCGGCGCCATTGCGGGTGCCGCGTTCGACGTGTTCTGCGTCGAGCCGGCGAACGGCAATCCCCTGCTCAAGCTGCAGAATTTCTTCGGGTCGCCGCACATCGGGGCGACGACGCTGGAATCCTGGGAGGCGATGCTGCGCTCGGGGATGCACGGCATCGAGCATGCCTACGAGCCGGAACCGGGGGTCTATCCATTCGACTGACAGATTCTCCTGCGGGCGCCGTTGCGTCCAGGCGCTGCCTGCTCGAATCCGTCCCAACCCCCGCGGCTGCCCCGACGACGGCGCGGCCCCGTATTCTTGCGGCTTCGACCCCGCGCCGTGACCCTGCGCCTTGACACGCCCCGCTGCCGCCTCTAGTTTTGGCATGTACAAGCGGTCTGACCATTGGGGAGGACCGCATCGGGAGCGGATCTCGGGCGCCGTGGGGACACGGCCGAACAGCCGTGCTGCCGCACAGATCAATCAGCGGAGGAAACCATGAACAACCGAATCACCACGGCGCTGTTTGCGCTGGCGCTTACCCTCACGGCTTCGCTGGCCGCCGCCCAGAGCGATTTTCCGACTCGTCCGCTCAGGCTGCTCGTCGGCTTTCCTCCGGGCGGCGCGACCGACGTGCTCGCCCGCGCGCTGTCCCATGAAGCCCGTATACCGCTGGGGCAAGAGGTCCTCGTGGTCAACAAGCCCGGTGCGAGCGGGGCGATCGCGACCAATGAAGTGACCGGCGCGCAGCCCGACGGCTACACCATCGGCCTTGCTCCGAGTTCGGCGTTCACCCTGGCGTTCCATTTCATGGACATCCGCCCGGATTTTCTCGATATCACCGACGCCTTGTTGATGGTCGCCCGCCAGCGAGTCGGAATGGTCGTCAAGGGCGACAACCCGAACAAGACGCTCAAGGACCTGGTGGAATTTGCGAGGAGGAATCCCGGAAAGGTGTCGATAGGCGTCCCCGGCGTCGGAACTTCGGTCGAGGTGTTCACGCGCGCGATTCTGCAGCACGCCAATATCGATGCAATCGTCGTGCCGTTCAAGGGAGACGCCGGGGTGATCACCGCCTTGCTCGGCGGGCAAATCGTCGCCGGCAGCTTTTCCGCGGGCGGCTGGGCGCAACAGGTTCAAGCCGGAGCGATGCGCCTCGTCGCCTCGTTCGAACACGATCGTTTTGGCGTGGCACCCGAAGTGCCGACCCTGGAGGAGATGGGATACGGCCTGACCGGGACGAATATTCAATTCATTTATGGTCCCAAAGGACTGCCGCCGGCGGTGGCGAAGCGGCTGATAGGCGTCTTCACCCAAGCGATCCACGCTCGGACATATGTCGAGATCGCGACCAAGAACGGCCTGTACGACAAGAATGCGCTCGTCGGCGATGAACTGACCGCTTATCTGCTGAAGGACCGCGCCACCAACTCGGTGCTGGTGGGGAAGCTCGGCTTGAAGAAACAGCGATAGCTGGCGACGGTGGCGGGGAATTGGAAAATTGTAGAGGACGGATCTCAGACCTATGTAGACGAAACGCCGCGCCAGGCGTGGCACAGCAGCCGACCGTATTGTCAAACCGACAAGACACGGCGCAGCGTGACGCATCACGCCATCAGCGCGGACCTGACTTTCGCGTAGCGCGCGGCGATCGCTCCTTCCTCGAGGTGATGGCCGTCGCGCACGACCCAGCGGCCGCCGACCATCGCGTGCCGCACCATGCGCTCGCTGCCGCAGAACACCAGCGAGTCGAGCAGCGCGTCGCCGCGCCGCCCGGCGAGGTTGATATGCGCGCCATCGAGCACGACCAGGTCGGCGCGCCTGCCCGGGGCAATCGAGCCTGCCTTGCGGCCGAGCGCCTGCGCCCCGCCCGATGCCGCCTCGCGCCACAGGAATGTGCCCACCGAAGGACTGGATTCGGAGGCGGCAATGTTGCGCCGGCGCAGGGCCAGCCGCTGGTTGTACTCGAGCCAGCGCAGCTCCTCCACCGGCGTCTGCGACACGTGGATGTCGCCGCCGATCGCGAAGCGCCCCTGCTTTTCGCGATAGCGCGCAAACGGAAACGTGCCGTCGCCCAGGTTCGCGCCGGTGGTCGGGCACAGGCCGACCACCGCGCCGCTTGCCGCGAGCTTCTCGGTTTCGGGCGTGCTGACGTTGGTGCAGTGGACCAGGCACCAGCGCGCATCCACCGGCATGTTGTCGAGCAGCCACTGGGCCGGGCGCTTCTCGCTCCAGGTGAGGCAGTCGTTGACCTCCTTGATGATCTGGGCCACATGGATGTGGATCGGCGCGGTGCGGTCGAACGCGTCGACGCCCGCGAGCAGGTCTTTCAGCATCGCCGGGTTCACCGCGCGCAGCGAATGCGGGGCGACCCCCAGCCGGATCTCCGGATTGCCTGCGCAGGTGCCGCGCAGGTCGCGCAGCATGCCAAGCAGCGATTCCGGCGTCGTGGCAAAGCGCGTCTGGGTGCCCCTCAGCGGAGCATCGCCGAACCCCGAGTAGGCGTACAGCGAGGGCAAGAGCGTGATCGCGATGCCGGTCTCGGCCGCGGCACGCAGGAGCGCGAACGCCATCTCGGTGCTGCGCGCATAGGGCCGGCCGCCCGGGGCATGGTGCAGGTAGTGGAATTCGCCCACGCTGGTGTAGCCGTTGCTCAGCATCTCGGCGTAGAGTTGAGCCGCGATCGCGTGGACCTGATCCGGATCGAGTCGCTGCAGGAACGAATACATCACCTCGCGCCAGGTCCAGAAACTGTCCTCCGGCGAGCCTATGCGCTCGGCCAGGCCCGCCATCGCGCGCTGGAAGGCATGCGAATGCACGTTGGACATGCCGGGGATGACCGGGCCGCCCGCCTGCTCGGCGGTGCCCGGCTTCTGGCCGGTGCGCACCGCGGCGATGCATCCCTGGTCATCGATCTGGATCGTGACGTTGTCGTTCCAGCCATCGGCAAGCATGACCTGTTCTGCAAATACGGATTTCATGATGCGCCGCGCCTGGTTTCGGACTGAGTAATCATAATAACGGCAACGGCGGCGGTAGAGACAGCGGCGCGCAGGCGTCTATCTGCGGTACAGCTTTCTCACCTGGCGCAACACGTCGGTTCCCGAGGCCTGCAGCACCTGCCTGAATACGCCGAGCACGTAGTTGTCCTCGGGCAGCATCCGGAACCCGCGCCAGGGGGTGGCAAGCACCGTGTCCATGCCCAGCGGACGAGCGAGGGTGAGAAAGGCGCATTCCAGCTGCAGCTTGAGATCCGAGCCGTCGGCCGCCTTGGGCGGAAGCTGCTGCGCGATGTTGCTCAGGCCCCCGGAGATGTGTATCCCGCGCAGTTCCGGATCGGAGCCGATCAATCCGATCGCCGCGAGCGCCTCGCGGTTCATGCCTGCCGTGTCGGCGATGAGGGCGCTGATCGAAACGTCGATGATGACGTCGTCCGGCACGAGGCCGTGCTCCCGCACCAGGCGCAGCGCGGCCCGCTTCGCGGTGCCGGCAATCTCGGCAGCGGTCTTGTTCGGCTTGCCGACCCCGTCTTCGAGACGCTCCGAGGCCATGAGCATGACCCTGCAGGGCCGGATGTTCAGCAGATCGACCATGTGCCAGCGCGTCTCGGCCATGGAATTGATGATCGGCTTGGCGCCGCCGGCGCGGTCCGGGTCGTAGGCCCTGAGGCAGACCGCCTGGACCGCGGGTTCCGGATAGTCGAAGCAGATCGGGGCGGTCACCGCAGCCTGGACGGCGCGTATGACTTGCATCAGGAAGTCGGGATCGTCCTTTGCGCGCGGGCCGATGGTGAAATCGAGCGCCGCTGCGCCCGCGTCGACCTGGCGTCTTGCCAGCGCCTGGATTCCGGCCATGTCGCCCGACTCCAGCAGCGCTTTCGTGCTCTTGAACCCCGGGTTGATCCTGTCCCCGATGACGGTGAACAGCGGTGCGGCGCCTGTTTCATTCAAAGCCGATTCTCCCCATGAAAATGCGCCGGAAGCCGGCCAGCGATCCCAGTTCCAGATAGCGGGAGCGCAGCGCGAGTGCCCGGGCGCGATCGCGAAGCGCTGCGGAGGCGAGCGCCATGCGCACGCCGATGCCGGCTGCATTGCCGACCTGCTCGATTCTGGCAAGCGGCAGGGCCGGGAGCAGACCGATTCTCACCGCGCTTTCCAGTCCGATGTAGGCGCCAAAGGCACCTGCGATCACCACGCGCTCGATGGCGCTTTCCTCGAGCCCCGCTTCCTGAAGCAGGCAATCGATGCCCGCGCGGATGGCCGCCTTGGCGAGCTGGACCGCGCGCACGTCGTTCTGCGTGAAGGCCACCCCGGGGGCGAGCGTGACCTCGCGATGGTCGCCGTGCGCGCGAATCGCGGCATGACCGGAGCCGATCCTGCCGCGACGGTTGACAAGTCCGGCTTCGACCATCGCAGCCAGGGCGTCCAGCACACCGGAGCCGCACAGGCCGACCGCCTCCGCGTCGCCGCCGATGACCTCGATCTGGAGGCTGCCATCGACGACGCGCACCCGCTCGATCGCGCCTTCGGCGGCGCGCATGCCCGCCCCGATGTGCCCACCTTCCAGCGCCGGTCCCGACGGCGCCGAAACCGAAGTGATGGCACCGCGATGGATGAGCGAAATTTCGGTGTTGGTGCCGATGTCCATGACGATCGTCGTGGTCTTCGCCCAGCGATTCTCGGTGGCGAGGAGGACGGCGACGTGATCGCCGCCGACGTAGCCGCCCACATTGGGCAGCAGGTGCACATAGGCGCCCGGCGCGGTGGCGAGGCCGAGGTCGCGCGCCTTGATGTCGATCGCCCCGCACATCGCCGGAACGAAGGGCGCCCGTCCGAGCTGGGAGACCGGAAGCCCGAGCAGCAGATGATGCATCGCCGTATTGCCGCAGACGGCAACCTCGATGATTTGCGCAGGCATGGCCGACACGGCCTCGCACAGATCCCGCGCCAGGCCGACGATTGCCGCGATGGCGGCAGTCTGCAGTTCGCGCGCGCCCGCAGCAGAGCGGATGGCATGGTTGACGCGGCTGACCAGGTCGGCACCATACGCGGCCTGGGGATTCTCGATACCGAGGCTGGCGAGGCGCGCCCCCGTTTCCAGGTCGACCAGAAAGCCGGCGCAGTTGGTCGTGCCGAGATCGATTGCGAGGCCCAGGGGCCGGGTCCCGGAAGGCTGCACGCCGATCACTTCGTCGCCGCGCACCAATGCCTGCAGGCGCCAGCCGGTGCCGCGCAGCAGCCCGGGGAGCTCTCGCAACGCGTACAGGTCGATGCGCGCGGCCCCCTCGTCGCGCAGCGCATCGATGACACGATCGGCATCCGCGCCGCCGCCCTGTCGCTGCCCCATGATCGCCGGCGCGAGGACCACATCATGACCGCGTACGACCGGGTCGGGGGCGACCGTCACTTCCTGTCCGCCGACCTCGGCGCGCACGACGGCGGCGATCGAACGCGGCGCGATTTCCACGACGCAGTCGCTGGAGGGGCGCGAGAGACAGGCGCGGACCCATTCCTTGGCCCGCGGAGCCGTGGCGCCGCCTGCGGATTCCGGGCGCTCGACGTCGACCTCGCCGGAGCTGATGCGCACGATGCAGGTGCCGCAGACGCCGCGCCCCCCGCATGCGCCGACGATCCGCACGCCGGCGCGCCGTGCGCTGTGGAACAGCGTTTCGCCTTCGTTGCACTCCGCCTCGCGGTCCAGGTTATCGAACCGGACCTGGAACCAGGGCGGTTTCACTTCGCTGCGCATCGGTCCCTGGAAGGGCAGCAGTTGCAGCGCCCCGGGGAGGAGTCCCCGCGCAGATTCGGGCCCAGGGCGACCAGGAAAGACAGCGACTTCATCGGCCAGAGCATTCCCGCGCAGGTCGCGTGAATGCCGATTCGCGCCGCCTCGGCCAGCGCAAGCACGCGAGCCTGCTGCTCCAGCGGCACACCCGGGTCGCCGGGGCTGGCTTCGCTGCCGACGCCCAGGCCTGCCCGCCGTGCCTCGCGACGTATCGTTGCGGAGGCACGGTCGGCGAGGCGAAACAGCAGTTCGTTGGCCACCGTGTCCAGGGCCAGCGCAAGGGAGCGCCGGCGCGTTGCGAACAGCGCCGAGATTCGCTCCTGCACTGCCGGGCCCAGCGTGCACACGGCCGCCGCCACGGCTTTCAGCCCGAGCGTTTCGGCAGCGAGCGCCGGCGCATTCAGCGTCGCGTCTCCGACGTCGATCGCGTCGCCTCGCACATTCTGAACCTGGAGTATCCGGTAGCCGAACGCAGGCCTCGCCAGCGCCTCGCGCTCGATCGTCTCGAGCGCTTCGCCCCGGGCACGCGCGCCGGAACGCAAGGGGTGAGGCCGCGCGGACAGATGTCGCAGCGCCA
>MEQZ01000192.1:8265-17868 GCA_001770425.1 Betaproteobacteria bacterium RIFCSPLOWO2_02_FULL_65_20
TTACCGCTCGAATATTGGCAGATCGGCGAGAAATTGGGGTTTGTATACGTCTCCCGATTTTGGGAAGTCGCGAAGTTGCGACTTCCCGAAATCGGGAGATCGATAAATGCGATAAGACGAGCCAAGTTGTTTGGTCATCGCCAGTCCCGCTCAGGGCTGGTACTTGCGCGCCGCCTCGAACATCGCCTTCACGTTTTCCGGCTTCGATTCGTCGGGAATGCCGATGCCGCAATCGAGGATCAGGCCGCCGCCCTTGCCGACCTTTTCGATCAGGCGGCGGCTGAACGCGTCGATTTCCTGCGGCGTTCCCGTGGTGAGCATGGAGGCCGGCACGTTGCCGCGCAAGCAGACGACGTCGCCGAGCACCGCCTTCGCGCGGATCAGGTCGGCGCGCTCGATCCAGTAGATCGCCTTGCCGCGCGGAATGTCGGCGATGGTCTCCAGGCGCGATGTGCAGTCGCCCTCCCACAGCGGCATGGGTATCAGGCCGGCGTCGATGAGGTCGAGCATGAGTTTGCGCATGGAAGGCCAGAAGAACAGCTTGAATTGCTCCAGCGACATGAATCCGTCGAAGGCCCAGTGCAGCGGGATGAACACGATGTTGCTGGTGCTCGCCTTGCAGGTTGCGATGGTCTGCCGGGTGATGAAAATCGCGGCGCGCTCGATCGCCGCCAGCAGCTTGTCCTTGCGGCGGTACATGTCGAGCATGATGCCCTTGGAGCCGCGGAAATAATCGGCGAAGAAATCGAACGGCGCGGGCGCGGTGGCGCCGTTGGAGAGCGGAAAGCCGAGCTCGGCCATGTCGGCCGCGAACCTGTTCGCGTGGTCGACCAGCCGCATCGCCTCGTCTCCGGTCTCCTTGAGTGCGGCCAGTGCGCGCTGCACGCCGGGACTGGCGAACTGGCGCGAGGCGATGACCAGGCGCATGTAGTACAGGCCCGGGAACATGGGCAACTTTTCCAGACCCTGGAATGCATCGCCGACGCGCGGCAGGTAGGTGTGCAGGTAGAAACCGGTGGGGTCGAGCAGATATTCGTCGTACTCATCCGCCTTCATGTACTCGCGGTCGATGTACTGGTAGGAGACGTTTTCCGCGGCGCCGTGCCCCGGCCACTGCAGCTGCCTGTAGCCCATCTTTTCCATCACCGGACCGACGGCGGTGAGCAGGTGCGGATGGGCGTACATGTCCGGCTGCAGCTCGAGGAAGGCGCGCCGCGCGATCTCGGACAGGCGATCGTAGTCGTACATGGCCTCGCGGTAGCTGATGCCGCCGTAGCGCGCGAGCCAGAACATGTTGAAAAAAGCCACCGGCACCCGGTCGGGCTGCCGCAGTTCGACCGCGTCCATGATCCGTTTCATCCGCTGCGCGTAGGCCGTTTCGCCGTCGCTCGCGGTCTTCAGTATTTCATCCATCGGTTTCACCCATCGACGTCAGGCCGGTATTCGTGCGTCTCGAATAGAACCCATCCGAGCGCTCTTGCCGTTAACCAGAACCGCGTTTCCGGACGGATGTCTTCTATCCGTGCGGAAACGCGGTTGGCGCGCGCAGCGCGCAAGAGCGCAGGCGGCATTGATGGCCCGGCAGTCGTACAATGCTGCGCGGACGAAGACCCGTCCGCGCGGATCGCCGATTGCGCCCGGATGAAAAGCCATCCGAGCGCAATCGCCGATCTTGTATAGAACCGCAGAACCGTCATTGGTGTTTATCAGAACCGCGTTTTCTGTACGGATGTCTTCTATCCGTGCGGAAACGCGGTTGGCGCGCGCAGCGCGCAAGAGCGCAGGTGTCATTGTCAGCCCGGTATCCATTGGCGGCACAGCGTCACGGCCGCCACCGCGTTGCTCCCGTAAGCATCCGCGCCTGTGTAGGTCCGCACCGCCTCGTCCACCTGTCCGCCTCCGATCATGATCTTCATCTGCTTGCGCAGCCCCGCCGCCTCGATCGCCTGCACGGTTTCCTTCATCGAGTCGAATGCGAGCGTTAGAAAGCCGCTCAGGCCCACGACCGAGGGCTCGAATTCGCGGATCTCCTCGACGAACTTCGCCACCGGCACGTCGATGCCGATGTCCTTCACTTCGAACCCGTTGATGTCGAGCATGAAGGTGACGATGTTCTTGCCGATGTCGTGCAGGTCGCCGTGCACGGTGCCTATCAGCACCCGGCCCAGTTTTTTCGACTCGCCGGCGGACGTCTGCTGGATCAGGGGCTTGGCGATCGCGCCGATGTTCTCGAGCATCTCGCCCGCCAGGACCAGTTCGGGCAGGAAGTACTCCTGGCGCTCGAAGCGCTTGCCGACGATGTCCATCGCCTCGCGGCACAGCTCCAGCACCCGGATCGGGTCCTCGCCCCGGTCCAGCATCGCCTTGGCGAGCGCGAAGGCCTCCTCCTCGCGCATTTCCGCTATCGCCTCGACCAACTGCCTTTCGTTCTCGATCATCACTCACCTCGCTGGAAAATTCATGATACGGCACTCACGGGCGCGCCACTCATGTCGCGCCGTGCCGGGGCGGCACGGCGTCGCGTTCCGCGGCCAGGCCGGATTCGCGAAGAATCTCCGGCACCAGGCTTTCATTCCGGTGCGCCATGACATGCACGCCTGCGATGCCTTCCATCTGGCGAACGGCGCGGATCAGCTCCACGCAGATCATGGTGCCTTCGCGCCTCTGATCCGCCGACTGCTCGAGCCGGTGCAGGAGTTGCGCCGGTATGTGCACGCCCGGCACGTGGGCCAGCATCCAGCGAGCGGTGCGCGCAGACGCCAGCGGTCCCACGCCGACGAGGATATGACAGCGGCGTTCGATTCCTCTGGCGCGCACCTCTTGCATGAAGGCCTCGAGCATCTCGGGATCGAAGCAATACTGGGTCTGGACGAATTGGGCCCCGGCGGCGATCTTTTTCTCGAAATTGGCAATTCGTTCCCGGAACGGCGGTGCGAACGGGTTGATCGTCGCGCCGAGGAACAGGCCGGGCCTCGCACCGATGCTGCGGCCCGACGCGTATGCGCCGCGGTCGCGCAACCCGCGCGCAACTTCCAGCAGCGACACCGAATCGAGATCGAACACGGGTCGCGCCTGCGGATGGTCTCCGTTCTCCACGCCGTCGCCGGTGATGGCGAGCAGGTTGCGCACACCCAGCGCCGCAGCGCCCAGTATGTCGCCCTGCATCGCGATCCGGTTGCGGTCGCGGCAGGCGATCTGGAACACAGGTTCGTAGCCGTCGGCGGCGAGCAGTGCCGAGGCGGCCAGGCTCCCCATGTGGCAGTTGCCGCCGGCGCCGTCGGTGACGTTGACCGCATCGACCTGCCCGCGAAAGGGCGCGGCGCGGCGCAGCAGATCCTGCGGATCCGCAGAATCGGGGGGCGAGAGCTCCGCAGTGACGACGAAGCGGCCGGACCTGCACGCGCGCTCCAGGGCGCCCGGCTCGCGCACCTGTCCAGGAGCAGCCGGGCCTTCGGATGGCGATTCCGGCGCTGCCGTATCCCTGGCCATGATGGCGCCGATCCAGACCGATGTTCCTCGCAATCGTTGGTCCGCAGGCCGCTGGATCTGCGCCGGGTCGAGGTCGGCACGGCCGACGACGCGTTTCGCCCCGTCCAGCGCTTCCAGCCAGACGCAGCGCATGCCCGGGTCCAATTCGCAGCCCCCATCCGCCATCACGCCGCCGCAGGGGCCGTTGCGATGCAATTTCGGACAGTTCATCGGGCAGGCCATGCCGGTGGAGGACAGCGTGCACCGGCCGCACATGTGGCAGTCGAAGAAAAAGCCCTTGATGGTTCGCTCGGCCGGGGCAACCACACGTTCCAGCCGTTCCGGACCCAACCATTCGACGCTCCGGCGCAGCCGCGGTGCCAGGCGAATGAACAGGCGGTACAGCACTGCCAGCGCGCCGGCGTGCCGCACCGACCAGAGGCGTACGCTCCTCATTCGGAACCGTCGCGGACGATATTCGGGCGCGACCGAGCATGACCCGGCACGGCTCCAGGCGTTGAGCGCGCGATCGCCTCAGCCATGTTGTACCTGTTGCCCGTGTTGCATGTGTGTCATCCAGGCCATACGCATTACCGGGGCACGAAACGTCCCTGCGCGAGGGCGGCGACGGTGCGCACTGCGATGAAGCCGATCAGCGCATTGGCCGCGACGAACAGCGCGAGCGCGAAGTAGCGAGCGGGTTCTGTCGCCGTCGCATGCGCAATCTGCCACGCGGCGACCGAAAGGACCGCGGCGGGCAGCGTGTAAGCCCAATATCCAGGGCCGAAGGGCGCCTCGCACAGCCAGCGCCAGATGATCACGAGGGCGACGGCGAGGAACAGTGCCCAGCCGAACAGGCCCAGGGCTATGGCATCGGCTTCGCCGCCGCCGAGCCCGATGTACACGATCAGGGCTACGGCGGGCGGCGTGATTTCGTTGGCGATCAGCGGGCGCAACAGCGGCGCAAGCGTTTCATGGGTCGCGAGCCGGTGCAGCACGACGGAATCGATGATGATCCACATGGCCATGCCGGTGCCGAAGAAGCACCATCCGGTGAGCTTGTGGCCCAGCGCCGCCGCCGCGCCGGCAACGAAGAAATGACCGGCGACCGCGCCAAGGTGCCAGGCTGGCGTGACCGTCGCCGGTTCGGGCCTGCCGCTGATCCAGCGCGCGAAGATCGCTGCCGTCACCACGACCTGGCAACAAGCCAGCAGCAGGAACAGGGGGAAGCCGGTCATGCCCAATCGCGGCGCAAGCGCGGGCAGCAACAGCAGCAGCGAGGCGGGGATGCCGGCGACGAATGCGCACTGCACCGGATGCATCCATTCGGCGCGCGCGACGGCCGGAGCGCTCGCCCATTTGACGATGTAGCTCGCCGCGAGCAGCACCCATAGCATCGCGGCGAAAACGACCAGCAGTTCGCCGAACGGCGCGAGCAGCGGGTAGGTGCGTCCGGCGGCGCTCCAAGCCTGCCCCAGGCCGCCCAATCCCATGACAATGGCAAAGAAACTTGCTGGTATGCGTTGGGCGAGGCCCGGCATCGAACCGGATATGGATTGGTCTGGATTGGACACGACGCCGAATTGTGTTCCGTTGTGGCCGGCTCGGCAACTCTGCCGGGTGATTTCGACACCGCGGTCGAGGCGGTGCGTGAACTGCGCCGATCGGTTTGTCCGACCCCCGCTTTTGGGATATGATTTGCTATTCTTCCTACCCGTTCGTAAATGGCGAAATATGTGTTCGTGTCGGGCGGTGTAGTTTCCTCGCTGGGGAAGGGGATAGCCGCCGCCTCCCTTGCCGCGATCCTCGAGTCCCGCGGGATCAAAGTCACCCTCCTCAAGCTCGACCCGTACATCAACGTCGATCCCGGCACCATGAGCCCGTTCCAGCACGGGGAGGTGTTCGTGACCGAGGACGGCGCCGAGACCGACCTCGATCTCGGCCACTACGAGCGGTTCCAGTCGGCCAAGATGAGGAAAAACAACAACTTCACCACGGGCCAGATCTACGATTCGGTGATAAAGAAGGAGCGCCGGGGCGATTATCTCGGGCGCACCGTACAGGTCATCCCGCATATCACGGACGAGATCAAGGCCTTCATCGTGCGCGGGGCGGGCGAAGCCGAGGTGGCGATCGTCGAGATCGGCGGAACCGTGGGCGACATCGAGTCGCTGCCGTTCCTGGAGGCGGTGCGGCAGATGCGGCTGGAACTGGGCGAGCGCAACACCTGCTACATCCACCTGACGCTGGTGCCCTTCATCAAGAGCGCGGGCGAACTCAAGACCAAGCCGACGCAGCACTCGGTCAAAGAGCTGCGGGAAATCGGGATCCAGCCCGATGCGCTGCTGTGCCGTTCCGACCGGCCGATCCCCGAGGAGGAAAAGAAGAAGATCGCGCTGTTCACCAACGTGCAGGCCAATGCGGTGATCTCGGTCTGGGATGCGGACTCCATCTACAAGATTCCGTGGATGCTGCACCAGCAGATGCTGGACGAGATCGTCTGCCACAAGCTCAATATCCTCGCCAAGCCCGCCGACCTCAAGGTGTGGAAACGCCTGGTCGAGGCGCTGGAGAATCCCCAGCACGAGGTGACGATCGCCATGGTCGGGAAATACGTGGATCTCACCGATTCGTACAAGTCGCTCAACGAGGCGCTGGTGCACGCGGGCATCCACGCTCGCAGCAAGGTCAACATCCGCTACGTCGACTCGGAGTCGATCGAGCGCGATGGCATAGGGATGCTCGAGGGGGTGGACGCGGTGCTGGTGCCCGGAGGATTCGGCAAGCGCGGCGTCGAAGGCAAGATGAAGGCCATCCAATACGCGCGCGAGAACCGGGTGCCTTACCTGGGCATTTGCCTTGGCATGCAGCTCGCCGTGATCGAATTCGCCCGCAACGTGGTCGGCCTTGCGGGGGCCAATTCGACCGAGTTCGATCCCGAGACGCCGCATCCGGTCATCGCCCTCATCACCGAGTGGCAGAATCGCGACGGCCGCATCGAGCGCCGCACCGAGAAGTCCGACCTGGGCGGCACCATGCGTCTTGGGGCACAGCGAGCGGCCCTCGATCCCGGCAGCCAGGCACGCAGGATCTACGGCGACGACGTCATCAACGAGCGCCACCGGCATCGCTACGAGGCGAACAACCAATACCTTGGCCGGCTGAAGGAAAAAGGGCTGCGCGTTTCCGGGCTCACCGAGGCCGAGCAACTGTGCGAGATGGTGGAACTGCCCGCGCATCCCTGGTTTATCGGCTGCCAGTTCCACCCGGAATTCACTTCGACGCCGCGCGAAGGGCATCCGCTGTTCAGGTCCTTCGTCGAGGCGGCGATCGCGTACCAGGCGCAGAAGACCAAGACGGCGATCGCCGCCTGACCCCGCGGACACCCGCGTGAAACTCTGCGGATTCAATGTCGGCCTTGAATACCCGCTGTTTCTGATTGCGGGGCCCTGCGTCATCGAATCGCGGCAGCTCGCGCTCGACACCGCCGGGACGCTGAAGGAACTCTGCGCGGGGCTGGGCATACCGTTCATCTACAAATCGTCCTTCGACAAGGCCAATCGCAGTTCGGGCACGTCTTTCCGCGGCCCCGGGCGCGAGGCGGGGCTGGCCGTCCTCGCCGAGGTGAAGGCGGCGATCGGCGTGCCCGTGCTCACCGACGTGCACGACCATGACGACATCGCGCCTGCGGCTGCGGTGGTGGACGTGCTGCAGACGCCTGCCTTTCTGTGCCGGCAGACCGATTTCATTCATGCCGTGGCCGCGGCAGGACGCCCGGTCAACATCAAGAAGGGACAGTTCCTTGCTCCCGCGGACATGAAGAACGTGGTGGCCAAGGCCAGGCACGCCAGCGGCGAGGACAACATCATGGTCTGCGAGCGCGGCGCGTCGTTCGGCTACAACAACCTGGTCTCCGACATGCGGTCGCTTGCGATCATGCGCGATACGGGCTGCCCGGTCGTGTTCGACGCCACGCACTCGGTGCAACTGCCGGGCGGCCTGGGGACTTCGTCGGGGGGGCAGCGCGAGTTCGTGCCGGTGCTGGCACGGGCCGCAGTCGCAAGCGGCGTATCGGGGATCTTCATGGAGACCCACCCTCAGCCCGACAGGGCTCTTTCCGACGGGCCCAACGCCTGGCCGCTCGCGATGATGAAGGGGCTACTGGAAACCCTCAAGGAACTCGATACACTGGTGAAGCGGAAGGGTCTCGCGGAAAGGGCGCTTTGATAGCGGCAATTTGACCGAATCGATGTCAGGGACACCACATGAGCTCAATCGTCGACGTAGTGGCAAGGGAAATACTCGATTCGCGCGGCAATCCAACGGTGGAGGCGGACGTGTTGATCGAGTCGGGCGTGATGGGGCGGGCGGCAGTGCCTTCGGGCGCATCGACCGGCAGCCGGGAGGCGCTGGAACTGCGCGACAAGGACGCGACGCGCTACGCCGGCAACGGTGTGCTGCGTGCCGTGGAGCACATCAACACGGAGATCTCGGAAGGAATCATGGGGCTCGACGCGCAGGAGCAGAGCTTCATCGACAGGACGCTGATCGACCTCGACGGCACCGAGAACAAGTCCCGCCTGGGCGCCAATGCGCTGCTTGCGGTATCGATGGCGGTGGCGAAAGCGGCGGCGGAGGAATCCGGGCTTCCCCTGTACCGCTATTTCGGCGGCTCGGGCGCGATGCAGATGCCGGTGCCGATGATGAACGTCATCAACGGCGGCGCGCATGCGAACAACAGCCTCGATATCCAGGAGTTCATGATCGTGCCGGTCGGTGCGCAGAGCTTCCGCGAGGCGCTGCGTTGCGGCGCCGAGGTGTTTCACGCGCTGAAAAAGCTGATCGAGGGCAAGCGCATGCCGACCACGGTAGGCGACGAAGGCGGCTTCGCGCCCAATCTTGCGTCCAATGAAGCTGCGCTGCAGTTGGTACTCGATGCGATCGACAAGGCCGGATATCAGCCGGGCGCAGATGTGCTGCTCGCGCTGGACTGCGCCAGTTCCGAGTTCCACCGCGACGGCCGCTACGTGCTTGGAGCGGAAAAATTGAAGCTGTCCTCGTCTGAGTTCACCGACTATCTGGCCAATCTGGTGGACAAGTATCCGATCGTGTCCGTCGAGGACGGCATGGCGGAGTCCGACTGGGAAGGCTGGAAGATTCTCACCGACCGGCTGGGCAAGAAGGTGCAGTTGGTCGGCGACGACATATTCGTGACCAACACCAAAATCCTGCAGGAAGGCATCCGCCTGGGCATCGCCAATTCCATTCTCATCAAGGTGAACCAGATCGGCACGCTGACCGAGACCTTCGCCGCCATCGAGATGGCCAAGCGCGCGGGTTACACGGCAGTGATCTCGCACCGCTCCGGGGAGACCGAAGACACCACCATCGCCGACATCGCGGTGGGCACCAATGCGCTGCAGATCAAGACCGGGTCGCTGTCGCGCTCGGACCGCATCGCGAAATACAACCAGCTTCTGCGCATAGAAGAGGACCTCGGCGAGGCGGTAGGCTATCCCGGGCGGGATGCGTTTTATCAGCTTCGCTAGACGCATGAGGCACGGGGAGTGAGGCGATGAAGGTACTCGCCGCGGTCCTCGTCGGCCTCGTCGTTCTGCTTCAATTCGCGCTGTGGCTCGGCAAGGGCGGCTGGCTGCGCGTGTGGGACATGGACCGGCAGGTGCAGGCCCAGAAGGACCAGAACGCCAAGGCGCAGAGGCGCAACGTCGCACTGGACGCGGAGGTGCGCGATCTGAAGCAGGGGCTGGAGGCGGTGGAAGAACGCGCGCGCTACGATCTGGGCATGGTCAAACAGGACGAAGTGTTTTTCCAGGTCGTGGAGCCCGCGGCGGAGCCCAAGCCCGCGGCGGGGGCGAAGCAGGCAATGGAGAAGCCCGGCAAAACGGGGAAGCAGTCGCGCTGATCCATGAATCTGTATCCCATGCTGCAAAAGCGCGAGGCGGAGGGCAAGCCGCTTCGCGTCGGGCTGATCGGCGCGGGCAAGTTTGGCGCCATGTACCTGGCGCAGGTGCCCAAGACCCCGGGCATACACCTGGCCGGCATCGCCGACCTGTCCCCGGGCCGTGCGCGGGCCAACCTCGAGCGCGTCGGCTGGCGGCCGGAACGTTTTTCCGC
>MEQZ01000193.1:0-8906 GCA_001770425.1 Betaproteobacteria bacterium RIFCSPLOWO2_02_FULL_65_20
GTCGACGTCGACCACCTCAGGAAGATCAATGAAACATACGGGCATACGGTCGGCGATCTGGTCTTGATCGCATTGGCCAGGGTAGTTCTCAGCGTCGCCCGAGATACGGATATGGCGGCCCGTTTTGGGCGACAGGAGATCGCGGTAATCGCCCCGAATACCACGGCTGCAGATGCGGCCCGATTGGCGGAGCGTATACGCCACGCAGTGGAAACCACTTCCTTGCTGCCGGTCGAAGTGAACGGCGGGGGTGATGGGGCGGGCGTCACGGTGAGCATAGGAGTGAGCAGCCTGGGCCCGCATAGCAGAAACGCCCAGGCCCTGATCGTGGCGGCCAGCGCGGCGCGCTTGGACGCGAAGCACGGTGCGCCAAATCGTATTACCGTGCGCTGAAGATTGCCCCTAGGTGCCGGCGCGTCCCTACATGAACCGCGCCATTTTCCCGCGCAGACCCTCGGGAATCGGTACGGGGCGGTAGGTCTCGGTGGACAGGAAGCACAGCGCGTGGCGGGTGCGCCAGCGCAGTTCGCCCGCGACGCTGCCGGTCTCCGCAAGGTGAAACGAGGTGCGCCCGAGCTTGGTCACCGCGAGTTCCAGCGTCAGCCGCTCGCCGTAGCGGCAGGGCTTGATGAATTCGCACTGGATGTCGATGGTCGGCGTGCCGATGTGCTGGCGCATCATCAGGTCGGCGTAGGAGGTGTCCATGCCGACCGTGAACCAGTCCTCCACCAGCGAGTTGATCAGGTCGAAGAATTCGGGGAAATAGACGATTCCGGCCGGGTCGCAGTTGGAGAACCGGATCGGGACTTCGACGCTGAACGCCTGTGCCATATGCATGCTCCTCGATCGGTCGCGATCAGGCACAGCATACGGCAGGCGGCGGCGGCCGCGGAAGCGCCTTCGTCCGAATCGGTTCGAATCAGGCCGGCTGCAGCCAGCCGATCACCGTTTCGCGAACGCCGGCGATGAACCGGTCCCAGGCGCCGGGGTTCTGGACGATCTCGGCGCGGAAGAACGACGGGCACAGGATCGCGGCGTGCGCGACCTCGCCGCACAGGCCGCAGCCGACGCAGGTGTTGTTGACGTGCGCGACCGGGTCCACCTTGAGCGGGTCGGCGGAGGGTTTCACCGTGAGCGAGGGGCAGCCCGAGAGCCGGATGCAGGAATGGTCGCCCGAGCAGGTGTCGTCATCGACGCCGAAGCGGGTGCGCACCACGCGCTGCCCGGACCCGAGAAGCTTGGCCAGAATCGGCCGGATGCGGCGCTGGCGCTCCAGTTGGCACTCGGCCTCGGCGATGATCACCTTCAGTCCCGGCTCGGGCGTCGCGAAAGCCTCGCGAAGCGTCTTCGCCATCTCTGCGACGCGGTAGGTGTAGACGTTGCGCAGCCATTTCACGCCCACGCCGCGCAGCGCATTTTCGATGGATCGGTCGGTATGCACCGAACTCTGCCCGACTGCCAGCGCCTTTGCGCTCTCCAGCGGGGAGGACACCACGTCCTGGGTGCCGGTGGCCGATGCGTAGCCGTTCTTCATGATCACCAGGACCGCGTCGCCGTGGTTGAGCACGTTCGAGGCGACGCCCGAAAGCAGCCCGTTGTGCCAGAAGCCGCCGTCGCCCATGATCGCCATGGGCCGCGTCGCCATCATCGGCGCCACGCCTGCGGCGCTGGCGAGGCTCATGCCGTAGCCCAGGATGGTATTGCCCTGCGAGAACGGCTCGAAGGTGGCGAATGCGTGGCAGCCGATGTCCGCTGACACGTGCGGCTCGCCTATGTCGCGCTTGACCAGTTTCATCGCCGCGAATACCGGGCGCTCCGGGCAGCCGACGCAGAATGTGGGCGGCCGCGGTGGCAATGGCGCCCCGAGCAGTTCGCCGGCGCGGGCGCGTGCCGTGTTGACGGTCTCCAGCCAACGCTCCCCGGTCGAGGTATCCAGGTGTGGCGCGTATTGGTCAAGAAAGCGCGCCAGTCCGCGCACGATCACCTCTGCGGTGTATTCGCCGGTGAGCAGCAGCAGATCCTTGCCGTGCAGGCGGGTCTGAACGTCGGCGCGCCGCAGGAGCGTGGCAATGTCCTGCTCGATGAATTCCGGCATGCCTTCCTCGAGCAGCAGCACTGCGCGCTTGCCGGCGCAGAACGCCGTTATTTCCTCTGGTACCAGCGGATAGACCACGTTGAGAGCGAGCATCGGCAGGCGGGCGTTGCCGAAGTCCTCGGCCAGGCCCAGCATCCGCAGTGCGCGCAGGACGTTGTTGTACAGGCCTCCCGGACAGATGATTCCCACACCCTGTTCGCTGCCCTCGAAGACTTCGTTCAGCCGGTTGTCGCGGATGAATTTCCGGGCCGCGGGCAGGCGCACGTCCGCCTTGAGCTTCTCCTGCCGGAATGTGGCCGGCGGATGCGAGAGGCGCTCGTAATCGAATTCGGCGGCACCGGCGAGGAACGTGCGGGTGGAAATCGCCGGCGAGCGGTTGTCGCGGGCGACAAAGCTGCCCTGGAGGTGGCAGGCGCGGATGCGCAGCTCCATGATGACCGGACTGTTGGACGCCTCGGAGAGTTCGAATCCCTTTTCGACCATCTTGACGATCATCTGCAGACTGGGGCGAGGATCGAGCAGCCACATCGAAGACTTGAGCGCCATGGCGTGGGTGCGCTCCAGCGCGATGCTCGCGCCTTCGCCATAGTCTTCGCCGACCACGATCAGCGCGCCGCCGAGCACGCCCGCGGTCGACAGGTAGGACAGCGCGTCGGAGGCGACGTTGGTGCCGACGATCGACTTCCAGGTCACCGCGCCCCGCATCGGGTAGCTGATGGAGGCGCCGAGCATCGCGGCGGCGGCGGCCTCGTTGGTGCAGGCCTCGACATGCACGCCCAGTTCGTCCAGATAGTCGCGCGCCTGCACCATGACGTCGAGCAGGTGCGACACCGGGGCGCCCTGGTAACCGCCCACGTAGGACACGCCGGACTGAAGCAGCGCCTTCGTGACCGCGAGTATGCCCTCGCCGTGGAAAAGCTGGCCGTCGCCCAACTTGAGAGAGTCGATCTCGTCGTGAAAGGAGATTTCCATGATGACGCCCTACGCAGCCCTGCGGTCCGGCTTCGGACGCCGCATGAACTGTATCGGCTTGGGCTGGGGCGGCAGGGGTGTGATGCCGTGCGCCGCAAGCGAATTTTCCAGACCGCGGCCTTCGGGATCGGCGAGCGCCGCCTCGCGTGCCTTGGCGATGGCCGCTGCGCGTGCGAGGTCCTCGGCGAATGCGCCGCCCTCGGCCAGCGTATCCATGATTCGCAGGAAGCCTGCCTTGGCGCGCCGGTTCGTATCGCCGTAGCCCTTGATCAGTCGCCCGCAGAGAGCGATCTCCAGCGCCAGCCCAGTGTCTCGCGCCCCCGAATCGGCAATCACGCGCAGCCAGCGTTCGATCAGTGCCTGTTCGTCCGCGTAGCGGGAGGTCATCCGCCGCAGCGGCCGCATCGCCGCCAGTAGCCGCAGCATGAGAAAGCCCGTGACGCTGGTGCTTTTCAGGTAGATGCCGACGTTGAGTTTGTGCGTCAGGCCGCGCTTCTCGGTCCAGGCGAGCAGGCGTTTGGAGAGGAAGGGCGGCAGCACGGCCGCGGCTTCCTCGACGCCCGGCTTGAGGTACTCGATGATGTGAACGGGCTCGTGCGGCCTGGCCTGCACTTCGGCACGCACCCGTTCGAAGCGGCTGCGGCGCGACTTCAGGTCGGCGACCCGGATCAGGTCCTCACAGCACATCCACAGCGCAAGGAAGCGCCCCGTCTCGCTGGTGAGTCTGTATCCGCTCGCGCCTCCGCCCTGCTCGCGGTCCAGCCTGGCGATCGGATCGAGCCGATCGAGATAGAGGTTGGCGTAGTCGCGGTCCTGGAAGTCGACCATGCGGGCAACGCCTTCTTCAAGTATCGGATGTGTCTCGCCGGGAAAAGTCTGGCGGACGCGCTCGGAGGGCACCGTGCGCCGGCGCTTCAGCTCTTGCGCAGCGGCCTGCCCGGCGTCGCCGCTTGCGTGCAAATAACCGGCCTCGAACCCCTTGAGGCTCGCCTCGGCGCCCCGGCCGCCCTTGCGGATTGCTTCCTCGCACGCGGCGCGCGGCAGCGGCAGCACGCCGGCGCCGGCCAGCGCGCCGAACAGCACGGCGCTGATCAGAGTGCCGGCGCGGTTGGACAGGTCCTGCATGTCGAACAGGATGGCCCGCTTGGCCATCGCCTGCGCCGCCGTGACGATGCGCTCGCCGTCGAAGCGGCCGTCGCCCATGTGCATCTTCTCGGCGACGGTGTAGATGCGGTGCGTCGAAGCGATGAGCGCGGTGCGGTCCGGCGTGACGTAGCCGTTCGCCATGGCGCGTCCGGTTTCGAGCAGTTCCGAGGAGACCATCACGTCGACGTAGCCCGGGGCAGGGGTGAGGGCCATCACCGGTCGCCGCCCGCCCAGTTCCGCGATGCGCGCAGCATAGAGTTCGACATAGTAGGTCGTGGCGCCCGTGCGCTGGGCAACCCCGGGGATGGAGGTGCTCTGCACCGGATAGTCCTGTGACGCCGCGGCAGCGATGATCCAGTCGGCGAGCACGCCGCCGCCTTCGCCGCCCAGGGCGGCAATCAGGATCGTAATGGGTCGTTCCGGGAGCGCGTCGGTGTTCATACCGTTGTCCTTTCTTGCGGCTGGAGCCAGCCGATGAGGGTCTGGCGCAGACCGTGCAGAAGACGGTCCCATGCGCCGGGGTTCTGGACGACTTGCGCGCGGTAGAACGACGGGCAGAGGATCGCCGCGTGCGCCACCTCGCCGCACAGCCCGCAGCCGACGCAGCCGTTGTCGACGTGCGCCACCGGGTCCACCTTGAGCGGGTCGCCCGAGGGCTTCACGGTGAGTGACGGGCAGCCGGACAGGCGGATGCAGGAATGGTCGCCGGTGCAGGTGTCCTCGTCCACGCCGAAGCGCTCGCGCACCACGCGCTCGCCGCGCTTGAGCCGCTCGGCGTTCTGCGGGCGGATGCGGCGCTGGCGCTCGAGCTGGCATTCGCCCTCGGCGATGATCACCTTCAGCCCCTGGTAGGGACTGGCCATCGCCCGCTTCAGGGTCTTCGCCATCTCGGAGACGCGAAAGTTGTGGACGGTCTTCATCCACTTCACGCCCAGGCCAGTGAGTGCTTTCTCGATGCCCATGTCCTGCGACTTGTACTCGGTCTGGTGGGGCGAGGAAGGAATGTTCTGCGTTCCGGTGGCCGAGGTGTAGCCGTTCTTCATGATCAGCAGGATGCCGTCGTTCTTGTTGAACACGGCGTTCGCCACGCCCGAGGTGAGCCCGTTGTGCCAGAAGCCGCCGTCGCCCATGACGGTGACGGTGCGCCGGCCGAACAACGAATCCACCGCCGTGTTCGAGGCGAGCCCGAGGCCATAACCCAGCACGGTGTTGCCGATGTTGAACGGCGGCAGCGTGGAGAAGGTGTGGCAGCCGATGTCGGCCGAGATGTGAAAGGCGCCCGTCTCGCGCTCGATCAGCTTCATCGCCGAGAACACCGGCCGTTCCGGACAGCCCACGCAGAAGCCGGGCGGCCGCGCCGGAATCGCCGTCCCGAGCAGCTCCGCGGCCTTTTGCTCGGCCGCGGTGAGGCGCTCGTACACCCGGTGGATGGTATGCGTGTCCACGCCGTGCGGGGCGGCCGTCTCGATAAAGCGCGCGACGCCGTTCAGCACCACTGCGTTGGTGTACTCGCCCGCCAGCGGAAGCACGTCCTTGCCGTGGACCTTGGTATCGTTCACTTCCGCCCGGCGCAGCATCGCTTGCACGGCGTCTTCGAGATATGCCGGCTGGCCTTCCTCGATGATCAGCACCGCGCGCTTGCCGGCGCAGAATTGCACCACTTCCTCCGGTACCAGGGGATAGGTGACGTTGAGGCAGTAGACAGGCAGCTTCGCGGTGCCGAACGCATCCGAGAGTCCCAGTTGCTGCAGCGCGCGTACTGCGGCGTTGTAGAGGCCGCCCTGACAGATGATGCCGATCTCTTCGCTCAGGCCGGCATCAGTGCCGGCGAAGCATTCGTTCAGCCTGTGCTCGCGGATGAATTTCACCGCCGCCGGCCAGCGGACCTCGATCTTGTGTTTCTCCTGTGCGTAGGTCGCCGGCGGCAGGCAGATGCGGCCGTAGTCGAAGTCGGGATTCTCCAGTACATGCCTGCGCGAGATGGGCGGCGCGCGGTTGTCCTTGGCCTCGAAGCTGCCGTGCACATGGCATGCGCGGATGCGCAACTCGAGGAACACCGGCGTGTTCGACGCCTCGGAGAGTTCGAAGCCCTTTTCGACCATATGGACGATGCTCGGGAGGTTCGGCCGCGGGTCGAGCAGCCACATCTGCGACTTCATCGCGAAGGCGTGTGAGCGCTCCTGGATGATCGATGCGCCCTCGCCGTAGTCTTCGCCGATCACGATCAGCGCGCCGCCCTTGACTCCGGCCGAGGCGAGGTTGGACAGCGCGTCCGAGGCGACGTTGGTGCCGACCGTGGATTTCCAGGTCACCGCGCCGCGCACGGGGTAGTTGATCGAGGCGCCCAGCATCGCCGCCGCACCGGCTTCGGATGCGTTGGTCTCGATATGGACGCCCAGTTCGCCCATGATCTCGCGCGCATCGTTCAGCACGTCCATCATGTGCGACACCGGCGCACCCTGGTAACCGCCGACGTAGGACACGCCGGACTGCAGCAGCGCCTTGGTCACGGCGAGTATGCCCTCGCCGTGGAATGTGCTTCCCGCGCCGAGCTTCAGCAGCTCGACCTCGGCCTCGAATGACCGCTCCATACGTCCCCCTCGGGATCGAGGGCTAGTCCGCCGCGCGCCGCGGCCCCTCGATCCTCGTAGTACCTAACCCGGACAAGCCGGAACCGGCCTGCTCGATTGTGCTTTTCATCATCTCCCGATTTCGGGAGGTTGGAAGTTCCAACTTCCCGAAATCGGGAGACCGATATAAACCCAAAGTCTTCGCCGGCGCTGCAGACACTCGAGTCGCAGCCGACCGAGCACTACCCCAGTATCTGCGGCAGCCACACGGCTACCGCGGGTACGAAGAACACCAGCACCAGCATCAGGATGCTCATCAGCACGAACGGCGTCACCGCCCGGAAGATGTGCGCCATCGTGACCTGGGGCGGCGAAACGCCCTTCATGGTCATCAGCAGCATCCCGTGCGGCGGCAGCAGCAGCCCCATCTGCATGCAGATCAGGAACATCACGCCGAACCACACCAGGTCGATGCCGAATTTCTGCACCACCGGCATGAAAATCGGCAGCGTGATCATCATCATGCTCACCTGGTCGACGAACACGCCGAGGAAGATCAGGATCAGCATCATGCCGGCGACGACCGCGAGCGGCGGCAGGCCCTGCTCGGTGATCAACTCCACCAGGCCGTTCGATGCGCCGGTGAAGGACAGGATCTGCGAGAACGTCGTCGCCCCGACGATGATGAACAGGATCATGCCGGAAATGCTCGCGGTGCCGCGCAGCGCCTGCAGCAGGTTCTGGATGGTCAGCGCGCGGTAGGCCAGCGCGAGCGCGACCGTCGCGAGGGCGCCGATCGCCGCGGACTCGGTGGGCGTGGCCCAGCCGGCCGCCATCGAGGCGACCACGATGACGAAAATGGAAACCAGCGGCAGCACGTACTGGAAGAACGGCCGCAGCTTCTCCCAGCCGTGATATACCTGAAACTCGGACGCCGGGGCGAGTTCGGGTTTGAGCTTCACGCGCACGACGATGTAGGCGATGAAGGCGGCCGAAAGCAATAGGCCGGGGATCACGCCGCCGATAAGCAGCTTCGAGATGGAGATGCCGGACAGGCTGCCCAGCAGCACCGTGAGCGCCGAGGGCGGAATCAGCATGTCCACTGCGCCGATCGCCATGATCGGGCCGGTGGCCATGGTCGGGTGGTAGCCGCGCGAAAGCATCACCGGGAGCATCAGGCTGCCCAGCATCGCCGTGGTGGCGATGGTGGAGCCGGAGATCGCCGAGAACACCGTGCCGGCGACCACCGCCACCACAGCCAGCCTTCCGGGCAGGTTGCGGATCAGGCGCTCGACGCCGTCGATCACCTTGACCGCCAGCCCGGTGTGGAACAGCACTTCGCCCATCAGCACGAACAGCGGGATCGGCGTGAGCGCGAAGCTCGCCACCGAGACGACGCTGTTGCGCGCGAGCTGCACCATTCCCGGCTCGCCGCCGAGGAACAGCCAGGCGCCGACGATGTTGATGACCAGGAACGAGAACGCCACCGGCAGCCCGAGGAAAATCAGCACCGTGGAGCCGCCGAGCATCAGCCATGCCGCTCCCTGCCAAGACATGGACCAGATCATCCCTACCCGGCCGAGATCGCTTCGTCGCGCGGCCCGCGCTCACCGGCGTACAGCCGCTGCATGCGGAACAGCACCTCGATCGCGAGCAGCGCGAAAGCGACGGGCAGCGGGGCGAGCGCCCACCATTCAGGGGTGATCAGCGTCTTGATGACCATCGAGCCGGCCTTGTAGCTCGCGATGGCGGCGCTGCCGCCGTAGACCATCATGACCACGCAGCACGCGAGCGCGAACGCATCGGCCACCCACTCGCAGTACCACGCGGTCTGCTTCGGTATCGCGACCAGCACGATATCGACGCGGATGTGCTGGCCGCGCCGCAGCAGCCAGGGCGCGGTGAGCATGGTGACGAGGTAGAGCATGTTCTCCGATATCTCGTTGCTCCACGCCAGACCGCGCAGGCCGGGGAAAATGGCGAGATTGCGCAGCAGCACGTCGGCGCAAATCATCAGCATCAACAGGAACAGCAGCAGGCACGCGACGAGCGCAAAGCCCGTCAGCAGCTTGCCGTAGAGTTCGGAGAGTCGTTCCATCCGGATCCGGAAACGTGGTTCAGAA
>MEQZ01000193.1:8946-14601 GCA_001770425.1 Betaproteobacteria bacterium RIFCSPLOWO2_02_FULL_65_20
TCGACAGCTTGGATTACTTGGACAACAGCTTTTTCATCCTCGGGCCGTATTCCGGGCTCGCCTTGATCGCCCCGGCCCAGCCCACCTCGTAGGCCTTGTCGTAATACTGCTTGGAGGTGGCGGCGTCGAACTTGATGGTCTGGATCCCGGCCGCAGCCTGGCGCTTGGTTTCCGCCTCGTTATTGCGCAGCCAGAAGCCGTTGTCGGCTTCGGAGGCGAGGATCTGCTTGTGCAGGTACGCGCGCTGCTTGGGCGCGAGTTTCTTCCAGGCGTCCAGGTTCATCAGCACCGAGACTTCGGCCATGTAAAAGCCAGGATCGACGCGGAACTTGGTCTTTTCATGCCAGTTGAGGTCGAAAATGCCGCCGATCGGCCAGCCGTACCCGTCCACGACGCCGCGCTCCAGCGCCGTATAGACTTCGCCGGGAGGCGTGGTCACCACGTTGGCTCCGAGCGCCTGGAAGAAATCGCGGTACACCGGCGTGATGCGGATCTTCAGGCCGGTGAGATCGGGCTTGGTGATCTTCTTGGTCAGGTAAAGGTGGAATGGCTCGCCCTCGACCGGGCGGCCGAGGTAGTAGATGTTCGCCTTCTTGTTCCAGATCTCGTTGATCAGCTCGAAGGCGCCGTTCTTGCGCTGTTCGGCGATCGGGATCTGCGCCAGCTTGAGCGCGTCGGCCTCCGGCATCAGATTGGTGTAGAAGGCGCCGGCGGACAGCGCCAGGTCCACGACGCCGGTCTTCAGCGCGTTGCCGACTTCGAAGGTGGGGATCGCCTTGGGACCGCCGATGAAGTTGATCTGCAGCGTGCCCTTGCCTTCGGCATTCACCGTCTGGATCCACTTCTGCAGCCGCACGACGTAGATGCTGTTTTCGGAGAAGGCGCTGACCATACGCAGCGTCACTTCCTGGGCGCTCGCGGCGACGGGCGCGAGCAGGACTGCGGCGAGCGCGGCAAACGCCGCTTTGCGCAAGATATTCATTGTGGGCTCCTTCGATTGATGGCGGCGCCCGATGACGGCGCCGTGCGTTGGGAGGTTAGGCGGCACCCCCGTATTTGTCAAATTGGCGTGATACATGCCACTGCGGTCGATATGGCGCTTAGGACGTTACTGTCGACGATTCTGGAGCAGAATCGGTTTTGTATACATCTCTCGGTTTCGGACCGTTGCGCAGTTGCAACGGTCCGAAATCGAGAGAACAGAGGCGTCAAAGAAGAGCAGCCCGTCCGGTTCCGGCCGGACAGCCTGGTCTGGTGTATCTTCGCGTTTTCCCCAATCAAGCAGGAACCCCGTATGGCCCACCGCATCCAGGGCGTGCTGTCTCCCGTCGTCACGCCGTTCAAGCGCGATCTTTCGCCCGATCCCGAGCGCTACCTGCGCCACTGCAAATGGCTGCTCGCCCATGGCTGTTCGGGGCTGGCGGTGTTCGGCACCAACAGCGAGGCGAACTCGCTCTCGGTGGATGAGCGCATGTTGCTCTTGGAGGCGCTGGTGCAGGGCGGCGTGCCGGCTTCCAAGCTCATGCCCGGCACCGGCATGTGCGCGCTCACGGACACCGTCAGGCTCACCGCGCATGCGGTCAAGCTCGGCTGCGCGGGCGTGCTGATGCTGCCGCCGTTCTACTACAAGGGCGTGTCCGACGAGGGCCTGTACCGCAGTTTCGCCGAGGTGATCGAGCGCGTGGGCGACGCGCGCCTGCAGCTCTACCTGTATCACATCCCGCCGGTGGCGCAGGTGCCGATCAGCCTGGCGCTGATCGGGCGGCTGCTGAAGGCCTATCCGGGCGCGGTCGCCGGCATCAAGGATTCCTCCGGCGACTGGAACAACACCAAGGCGGTGCTGGATGCCTACGCCAACTCGGACTTCGACGTGTTCGCCGGCAGCGAGGTGTTCCTGCTCGACACCATGCGCGCAGGCGGCAAGGGCTGCATCACGGCCACCGGCAACGTCAATCCGGGGCCGATCCACCGCGTCTACGAGAACTGGCAGAAGCCGGAGGCCGACGCGCTGCAGGCGGGCATCAGCGCAACGCGGGCGATACTGCAGAAGTACCCGATGATCTCGGCGCTGAAGGCCGTCGTCGGCCACTGGGGGCGCGACCCCGATTGGGCGACCGTGCGCCCGCCGCTGGTTGAGCTTACCGCCGGCGAGCAGCGCTCGCTGGTGGCCGAACTGACCGCGGCCGGGTTCGACATGCCGGACCTGGCCGCGCCGGCTTCCTAGTCCACGCGGGCACCCGAGGCTTTCACCACCTTCGCCCACTTGGCGATTTCCGCGCGCACGAACTCGGTGGATTCCCGGGGCGTGGATGCAGGCAGCGCCGCAAATCGAGGCGCGAACCGCATGCTTTTCGCGCCTGGATGGTGAATCACCAGTATTGCATCGCGCCGCGGAACAGGCCGGCCAGATCGGCCTTGCCCACCGGGCGCGGCGAATTCGTGAGCAGCCGCTGCTGCGGGTGAGCGCCCTCGGCGAGCGCGGGCGCGTCGGCCTCGCCGAAGCCGATCGCGGCGAGGCCGCCGGGAAAGAGCGTCTCCTGCATCATGGCGATGATCCGCTGGGCGAGGATCTCTCCTGCATCCACGATGGTCGCGCCGCGCGCGTCGGCGCCCAGGCACTGTGCGCCGTGCAGATGGCGCTCGGGACAGCCCGGCGCGGTCCAGCGATAGACCGAGGGCGCGTTGAGGATCACCGCCATGCCGTGCGGCACCATCGGATGGTCCTGCGGATACTCGGGCGGCCGATAGTCGCGCACCAGCCCGGCCACCGCGTAGGACATGGCGTGCGGAATGTGGCAACCGGCGGTGCCGAAAGCGATGCCGGCCAGCGTGCCCGCGTACATCATCTCGGTTCGCGCCTCGGCATCCCCCGCGTCGCGCACCGCGCGCACCAGGTGCGTGCCGATCGACTCGAGCGCCTGCAGCGCGCTCGCGTCGCTCCAGGGATTGGCGCCCTGATACACCGGGCGCAGCGCCGCGTTCGCGGGCCGGGCGCGGCGCGTATAGGGCAGCGCCGTGTACGCCTCCAGCGCATGCGACAGCGCGTCAAAGCCGCTCGCGGCGACCACGGTCGCGGGCAGTGACGCGGCGACTGCCGGATCGACCAGCGCGAGCGCAGGCTTCAACAGCCTGGAACTGATGCCGGTCTTCAGATGTTTCGCCGAAAGGTCGAACACCGCAACGCCGGTCACTTCCGAGCCGGTGCCGCAGGTGGTCGGGCAGGCGATGTGGGGCTTGAGCAGCCCCGGCACCGCGCGCCCCTCGCCGATCGGCGCATTCACGTAGGCGAGAAGATCGGCCGGGTGGCTCGAATACAGATTCGCGGCCTTGCAGGTGTCGATCACCGAGCCGCCGCCCACTGAGACGAAGCCGTCGAACCGGCCCCCGGTGGCGAAGCGTGCGGCATCCTGGAACGAGCCGTCCGTGGGCTCGACCTTCACCTGGTCGTAGACGGCGAAGTCGATGCCCGCGGCGGCGAGCGCTCGGGTGACGGTCTCGACATACGGATGGCCCAGCACGCCGCGGTCGGTGAACACGCCGACGCGGCGCATGCCCAGCGCCTGCGCGTGTTGACCCGCTTCGGCAAGACACCCGGGGCCGAACACGATGCGCGAGGCATCGACGACGAACGCGTCGTCGCCCTCGGGGGTCTGGGTGAAGTAGTGGTGGCAGCAGCCCACGTTCGCGTGCCTCTGGCCTATGGGAATTGCGGAGAATGATAGCGCGTTATCGCCAGCTCGACAGCCACAGCGCGAGTTGCTCCGGGCGGGTTCTGCTAGTCTTCCGGATTCCGAACCTGACGCGGGGCGATGAAAGCGATGCTGCGGCTGTTCCCGAGGCTGTTACTCATGGTGCTGGTGCTGGCCAGCGCATTGGCCGGCACGCCGGGCCGCGCGCAAAGCCTGCGCGAGCAGCTCTTCGAGCAGATCGAGGCGGGCAACGCGCCGGAGGTGGCGCGCCTGGTGCGCGCCGGGGTGCATTACACGGCCAAGAACGCCGAGGGCGAATCGCCGCTGTACGTCGCCGTGGAGAGCGGCCAGCGCGCCATCGCCGCGCTGCTGCTGGACAACGGCGCGGACGTCACCGCGCGCACGCCCAACGGCGAGACCGCGCTGCACGCCGCGGCGCTGCACGAGGAGCCGGCGCTCGCCGCGCTGCTGCTCGAGCGCGGCGCCGAGGTGCGCGTCGCGAACCGGGACGGCGAGACGGCGTTGCACTGGGCTGCGATGAGCGACACGCTCGCGGTGGCGCGGCTGCTCGCCGAACGCGGCGCGCCGGTCCGGGCGGCCGATGCGGCCGGCAATACGCCGCTGCACGGGGCCGCGGCCAGCGGCGGCGCCGACCTGGTCGCGTACCTGCTGTCGGCGAAGGCGCGCGCGACGGCCCGCAACAAGGCCGGGCAGAGGCCCGTGGACCTCGCGCGCTCGCGCGGCCACGGCGAAGTCGTCAGGCTGCTCACGCAGAAATAGACCGCGGCGGGAATAGCCGTTGCGTCCGCGGCGTTTACCCGGCGCGCTGCGGGAGTCGGCCGTGGCGGTTCGAAAAATCCAGGTCCGGAGTCGGGCCTTTCCAGGAGGGGACGAGAAAATGAAACAGATCGGATTCGTGGCGGCGCTTGCTCTGGGCGTGCTCGTGACTGGCGTTGCCGATGCGCAGACCTCCGCGCGCGTGCGGGGGACCATCACTGCGGTCGAGGGCAATACGCTCTCGGTGCGCTCGCGCGAGGGCGAGAACCTCGCACTGCGGATGCCCGACAACGTCGCCGTCTCCGTGGCCAAGGCGATCCGGTTCGAGGACATCAAGCAGGGCGATTATGTCGGCGCGGCCACCATGCGGCAGCCTGACGGCTCGATGGTGGCGATCGAGGTCCACTACCTGGCGCCGACCGTGCCCCAGGGCCAGACGCCGTGGGATCTCGAACCGGGATCGACGATGACCAATGCCAATGTGGCGGCATCCGTCTCCGCGACCGGCACGCGCGAACTCACGCTCCAGTTCAAGGGTGGTTCGCAGAAGATCATCGTTCCGGAGTCCGCGGGCCTGGTGCGCGCAGTCCCCGGGACGCGCGCCGACCTGAAGCCGGGCGAATACGTGTTCGCGATCGTGCAGAAGGGCGCCGACGGCGCGCTCGCCGCGCCCCGGATCCAGGTGAGCAAGGACGGCGTCAGGCCGCCGCAGTGAGGCTGTCGATGGATCGCTGTACATGAGCGGGTGACCCCGCTCATCCGAGGCTCGGGACCGGGGTGCTTAGGGTTTCCTCTCGGCGCGGTTCCGTTCGTCCAGCGCGGCACGCGCCTTGTCCCAGGCGGCGCGCGCCTGGTCGCGTTCCGCGTGCGCCCGGTCCCAGGCAGTGTTGGCCTGGTCGCGTTCCGCGTGGGCATGGCGCCGGTCGGCGACGGCCTTGCGCCGTTCGGCGAATTTGTCCCAGATCGTGTCTGCCTTGCGCCGGTCGCCACCTGAGGTGCGCCGCTCGGCGACCGCCTTGTCCCAGGCGGCGTTGGCCTGGACCCGGGCGGCCTGCGCCCTGTCCAGTTCGTCGTTCGCCTTGTGCCAGGCGGCTTCGGCCCGGGCGAGGGCGGCTTCGAGTTCTGCGCGTGTGGTCATGATGGCTGGTCCGTGGCTATGGCCCTACCTGTACACCCGGGAAGGGTGGGT
>MEQZ01000193.1:14639-17544 GCA_001770425.1 Betaproteobacteria bacterium RIFCSPLOWO2_02_FULL_65_20
CCACTCGCACCTCGCGCGCTCCGGGGGAAGGCGGGGGGCGATCATCGCGCCGGCCCCGGCCTGCGGTCATGCAGCGATCTTGCGCAACACCCCTGGATGCAACTCGGCAACTTTGATCAAGGTCTTCGCCGCCGCATTAGGTTCACGGCGCCCTTGCTCCCAGTCTTGGAGCGTACGTACCGAGACCCCGAGCAATTGGGCAAACTTCGCCTGCGACAATCCCGACCTCTCCCTGGCCCGGACGATGGGGTAGGACTCGGCCGTGTAGCGCCGGCCAATGCGACCGGCTTTGATGTCACTAATCCCGTGGAGGATTTCCTTGCCGATGTCACGGGACTTCTCCCATTTCGCCAACTGCTTTTCAGTCATCTTTCGCATCTTCTATAGCCTCTTTCATTTGCTTCAAGACGTGCGCCGGAATGGTTGCCCGTACGTTCTTGCCGTAGAGCGTCAGCATCCAGATTTGGCCACGTGCGAGCCGCAGGTAATAGACGACGCGCAAGCCGCCACGCTTGCCGCGCCCTTCGGCACCCCAGCGAAGTTTCCGCACGCCTCCCGATCCCGGAACGAGCTTTCCGGAATCGGGATGTTTGCTCAAATGAGTCTGCAACTCCCCATACTCGTCATCATCGAGGTACCGATCAAGTGCCTTGGTGAAGAACGGAGTTTCGACAAATTCGAGCATTGTCCTATGCTACGGCAATGCCGTATTTATGTCCATGGCTTCCGCGGCATCGTTGGTGAGGTATGACGTGCTGGCTCAGGGGCGCGAAGCCGGCTTGCCGGCGCAGCGTCCCTCCGGGGCGGCGGGTCAGGCGGCATCGGTCAGACCTCGCGGCCTTACTCCCCGGTCTTTGCCACCACCGGGCGCATCCGTGCCTCATTGACGTTCAGCTGGAATATGTCCGGACGGCTGTAGTGGCCGACGACGTCGAAATCGAACTTCCCGCGACCGATCTCGCCCAGATCAAGCGTGGCCGTCAGGATGGTTTCGCCCTCGAAATGAGGCCCCGCGAGCACCTTGCCCAGAGGGCTGACGATGGCGCTGCCGCCGCGCATCAGCACCGAATCGGGCGTATCGCCGAGGGACACGCGCACGGTGTTGGGAAAATCCTTCCTGCGGATGAACTGGCACGCCGTCAGCACGAAGCAGCGTCCTTCGAGGGCGATGTGCCGCATCGACGGCAGCCAGGTGTCCCTGTCGTCGGCGGTGGGGGCGCAATACAGCGCGACGTTCTTCGAATACATGGCCATGCGCAGCATCGGCATGTAGTTCTCCCAGCAGATCACCGAGCCGATCCGTCCGTAGGGGCTGTCCACGGCGGTCAGCGTCGAACCGTCGCCGAAACCCCAGATCATCCGCTCCAACGCGGTCGGCATGAGCTTGCGGTGCTTGCCGAGCAGCCGGCCGTCCGGACCGAAGAAAAGGACCGTGCAGTAGCAGGTGCCCATTTCGCGCTCGATCACGCCCATCACGACGTAACTCGCGTTCGCGGCGGCGGCTTCGCCGAGCCGCTGAGTTTGCGGACCGGGCACCTCGATGGCGGCCTCGAGATAAATCCGGAACTCTTCGCGCCCGGCCGCATCGCGCGCGCCGATCACCAGGCCGTAACCCAGTCCCTTCGGATAGCCGACGATGAACGCCTCCGGGAAGACGATGACCTTTGCGCCGGTGGCGGCGGCTTCGCCGATCAGCCGGACTGCCTTGGCTATGCAGGCTTCGGTGTCGAAAGGGATGGATGCCGCCTGCACCACGGCCACCGGAACCGTTGTTTCGATCGTATTGGAAGTCACTGTGTGATCCTCGCGCTGAGCAGGACGGAATGCCTTCATTTCATGGCCTCCTGTAATCGGTCAGGCTGCCGGCCTGCGATGCTACTCACCGCGGAACGGCCGTACCCCAGTAGTTGAAGCATGCCGGGCGCCAGCCCGGTATGTACATGGTGTCCAGGCTGTCGATGCGGAACCCTCCCGCCTCGAGAAGTGCGGGAATCGGCCGGTTGAGGTTGCAGCCGCCGCCAAGCCGCTTCCATATCGGATTCAGACGATCCTGCCAACGGCGGACACTCGCATCCGGCGCCGCGCCGTGCTCGCAAAAAATCAATTCGCCGCCCGGCCGCAGAACGCGGTTCATCTGCCGAAGCGCGGCGGTGGTATCGGGAATCGTGCACAGCGTGTACGTCACCAGCACGGTATCGACACTGTTATCGTCGAGCGGGATCTCGTCGCCCGGCAGACCGATGAACTCCACCTCGAAGGCGAGCGAGCGGGCGGCGCGTTCCGCCATCCGGGTCATCTCCGGTGCCGGATCGAGGCCCCAGACCTTGCTCACCTTCGCGGGATCGTAGAAGGGGAGATTCAAGCCGGAGCCGATACCGACTTCGAGCACGCAGCCACGCGCGCGCGGCACCACCTTCGCGCGCTGGCGCATGCTCGGCTTCAAGCCGCACGTGAAGTGGATGACTCTCGGAAGGATGTAACGGCTATACAGTCCCATCGAGGCCTCGTCGTGTTTGGGGCGGGTGTCGGCAGTCAACGTTCACGGTGACCGGCGCGCGCCGCTCGCGCGCGTCCGGGTCAAGCGCACGGTTAGACCCTGCCTAGATCGACAAGACGAGCCGAAGCCCATCGTCAACTTCGGCGAGCAATCGAGGGTTGAGTCTTCCGACTCGTTCGGTGAGAAACGTCTTGTCCACGGTGATGATCTGAGAAACATTTGCGACGGACGCTTTCGTAAGGCCGGTTCCCTTGATCGGCAGGCAAACGTTTCCCGGAGCGTCGGCCAAGCGCAGGTTCGACGTAATGACGGCCGCAACAACCGTACTGATGCCGCTGTCATTGAAGCTATTTGCTGAAACGATAAGCAACGGCCGTCGGAAGCCAGGGCCAGACCCGGTGGGCTCCG
>MEQZ01000194.1 GCA_001770425.1 Betaproteobacteria bacterium RIFCSPLOWO2_02_FULL_65_20
CCGCTGTCGCTTCCGAATCCGGGTATGCCGCTTGGCTCGGCTGCACGCTATCCGGCGACACCTGGGCGGAACAAATGCCGCCGAAAAGAAACAGCAGCACAGCGACGCACGCCTTCATGGCTCCCTCCATGTGTCCGTAGGCCCCCGCGCTTTCCGGCGGGATACAATTGCCAGGCGCAGTATCTCCTTTTCGGACCCGATTCACAATGGAAGGTGGCCGTCTGTGCGGTGACGCACATATGGCAATACTTTTTCTTAGACGTGGCGGCCGCCCGCCGCGGCGAGCCGGCAGGCCGTGCAGAGAGTGGCGGGTGACCGGGCCATCCGTGCCTGTCTGCCTTGCGCCCCTCGATCATGCGCGACGCTTCACCCAGTGTATGCGCGCAGCGTATCCGATGGGTCCGTCGCCATCTCAACAGGCGCCGGACGGCCGGGGACGCGACCTCGGCCGCAAACGATCCGAACTCCCGCCGCTGTTTCGGCGGCCTGTCATGGAAACCACACCTGAGGTAAGCGTGCGTCTCCGGCAGCGGCGGCAAGAGAGTGCCGTTGGCCCCGGTTGATCCGGCGGGACGGTTCTTCTTGCGCCGCATTTTTCCAGCGTCGCAACTTCCCTGCGTCGTATGCGCGCCACCGAACAGAAAAGACGTCGTGACGCGTGTCAAGTATCGACCTGACCTCGGCTTATGGAAAATATGAAATGTGGCGGATTCTCCTGGCGCTGCCGCTGATTCTAAGCGGCACGGCTCATGCACAGGAACTGACCCTGCTTGGGGGCGGGCTGAAGGAGTCCGGGACGAACTACTCCTCTACCGTATGGGCCTTCGAGTATCAGCAACCCTTGAAAGAACACGTCGCTGCCAGTTTTTCCTGGCTGAACGAAGGTCATGTGCCCGGGCACCATCGCGACGGGCAAAGCGTTCAGATCTGGGGTCGCACCAACGTTTTCGATCGCCGCCTGTCGCTCGCTGTGGGTGTCGGCCCATACCGTTATTTCGACACCACGGTGTCATGCGCGGGTGGCGGCTACGCGAACATCCACGGCTGGGGAACGGTCGCCAGCCTGGGGGCGACCTGGTACACCGGCAGCCGCTGGCTGTATCAGATGCGCTTCAACCGCATCGTCGCCCGCAACAGCATCAACACCAGCGCGCTGATGTTCGGCATCGGCTACCAGCTGGAGCCGGTGTCAGAACGCGGGCCCCAAGTCGCCGCGCCGCGCAAGCTGGAAAAAACGACGACCGATGAGATCACGGTGTTTCTCGGCCAGACTATCGTCAACAGTTACTATTCACAGCGCGACAGCGCGCGGGCGATCGAGTACCGCCATGGCCTGGGGCGCTTTGTCGATGTGACGCTTGGCGTGCTGAACGAGGGCGATCCCAGACTGGTCCGCCGCACTGGCGTCACCGCGCAGATATGGGGGGTACGCGAGGTCCTCGCGAGTGATCGCCTTCTGCTGGGGATCGGCTTTGGCCCGTACCTGGCCGTCGACAAGTACCGCACTCACGTCCAAAGCGAAGGTGGCGACAGCAAATTCTCATGGATCTTCACCGCGACGGCCGCGTACCGGCTCAGTGAGCATTGGAATGCGCGTGTTTCCTGGAATCGCATCAACACCAACTACAATCGCGACACCGATGTGCTCCTGTTAGGAGCGGGCTACCGCTATTGACACGCGCCGTTGATGCGCCCGGCCGGACCTCGTCAGTGCCGAGGCGCAACTCGCCGCCGCCAATGTCACCGCCGCGCGCGAGCCATTATTTGACGCGCATGTCGTTCTTGACCGACTTCACGCCTTCGATTCCGCGCGTGATCCGGACCGCTTCGTTCTGCGCCGAATAGGAACCCACGAAGCCGCTGAGTTGCACGACGCCCTTGAATGTCTCGACGTTGACCTCGGTTGCCTTGACCTGCGGGCTGTCGACCAGGGCCGCCTTGACTTTGGTGGTAATCCAGCTGTCGCTCATGTATTCCCCGGTGCTCTCCTGCGTCGGAGTTGAGGAACAACCCAGGACCGACACCAGCGTGACGGCAAGAAAAAGAGCAGATAAGCGTTTTAACAGTTTCATGGTTGAATTCTCCAGGCAGTAGATCATTGGAACTCGTTCCGGCCTCAAGCCAGCCTCAATGCGCTGGCGCCAATAACCGCCCTGGGGGCCGTTGCCGTGAGGCTCGACGATGCAGTGATTGTTCACGCTTGCATGCCGGAGTTCCGTGCGCTCCCGCACATACGGGAGGAAGTATTTCATCTACCCTCCCGCTCATTCATGGAACATTTGCCGGTGGCACCCGCCGTAATTGCATGGCGCGAGTTCGATACGGCCGTCCCCGCCGCGAGCGACGACCCGTATGGAGGCGTCGTGGCGGCCAACCCTGCGGTACAGATCGTACTCGCAGACCTTTCCGCTTTCTGCGCCGAAGCAGCGCGCAGCGCGCGGATGGAGAAATGAACCGAAATGAATCCAACGAGAATCATGGGAATCATCCTGGTCGCGGCAGGTTGCCTTGGCCTGGTGTATGGCGGCTTCAGTTATACGAAGGAAACCACCGCCATGAAGGTGGGCCCGATAGAACTCAAGGTCCAGGAGAAGGAAACGGTCGCCGTTCCGCTGATCGTCAGCGCGGGGGCGATCGCAATCGGCGTGTTTCTGCTCGTCGCTGTGGGACGCAGGTGACCGACTGCCCGCTCCCCCGCGGGACCCGCATTGGGCAGGCGCTTACCCGCCCTTTGCCCTGCGTTGCAGGATCAATTCACGGGTTTCACGTGCCGACGCGGTAAACAGACTCTCCGTTCTGAGCGCCCGCTCGATGATTGCCAGGGCCTCGTCATTGCGCCCCTGATCCGAAACTGTCTGGGCCAGGTTGTTCAGCACGAGCACCGAATCCGGGTGACGCGCCGCAGCCTGGCGCAACACCGCTTCGGCCTCCTTGATCGCACCCCATTCATAGTGCTTGTTCGCCAGCGCGACGCTCGCGGTGACATTGTCGGGCCAGCGATTGAGAAATGTCCTATACGCCATGGTAACGGCGCCCGCATTACCGACGCGTGCCATGGCAAGGATCGCCTCCAGATAGCCCGATTCGGTGGCAGTGGCCGGGATACGGTCCGGCGGCAGGGTGACCATGGCCCAGTAGCGGCCCTTTTTCCAGGTGTATTCGAGAATCGTGAATGGAATGGCCAGCCGTAGGGTCTCTCCGGAGCGCAACAGCAATTCGCCCGCCGGATAGTCAAAGCCTGCAACCACCGCATAGTGCCACTTGGAAAGGGGTCCTATGCCGTTATCCTGCAGCACGATGACCGGATTGCCCGCCGCAACTTCGCGCAGCAGGTCATCCAAACGCGGGGCGATCGCGTACGACACGATTCCGTAGCGGCGCGGCGCAGCCAGCATTTCGACCTGAAGACTGCCCTGACGTGCGGGGAGATAGACCTGACTGACCAGATCGTCCGGCGTGACCTTCACGCCGGAATAGACCAGTGTCGTCGCCAATGCGGCAGGGCCGCATTGATAATCCTGTTGCGGAAAAAACGGAACGTCGCCCAACTCCACCCGGTCGGGAACGCCTGCCGGCCAGGCGTCGCGCAGGTCCATGGTCTGCGGAACCATGGTTGCGCAGCCGGTCAGCGCGGCGAGAAGGAAAAAGGCGCCCGCGGTCAGGCGGACGCCTTTGTACAAAGTCACAGGAGTGGGTATTGCCGTCTCCCGGAGTTCGCACCGTGGTCAGGAAGATTCCAGCGCATGCGGATTGCCTAGCGACGGAAAGCGAAATACCAGATGAAGAATACGACCAGGATCAGCAGGACCAAGCCGTCTGCGCCTGCGGGAACGGCATTGATCTTCCCGGCGAGCGAGCGGACTTCGTCATCGGTCATCGCTGCCAGGCGATCCGCGGCCGTCTTCGGGTCAAGGCCCAGCGACTGGAGTTCCCGCGCCGTCTCGGCACGGCTCAGCAGGTTGATCACCGTATTGCGGTCGGCTTGCGTACTGGCTGCGGAGGTCGCCTGATCGGTACCGATCATGCTGGCCTGTCCCGTTTGAAAGGGCAACATCATCATTGCAACGACCAGAACACGGCAAAGCACATTCCTTATCGAGATCTTCATATCACTCTCCATTGATGATCGGGGTTAGGATCGGCGCGGTATGAAAAACCTTGCAGACCGTCATGCAACTATTCCTTGGCGGCTCCCCTCGATCTGTGCGTTGCCGCACATAGCGCGGAATTTTCTTGACCCGATCCTCGACGGTTTTCGCTGTGTTCGGCCGGTGCCGGAGCATGCCGTAGAGGAATCTGCGTTGGCGGCTTCGATGCGGTGATCGAATTCCCGGCTTGCCGGCTGCCTGATCCTGCTTCCATTGGTTCATGACAAAGGCGTCATTGACCGACCGGCAGATGATCTGATCCAGGCCGTTGGCCCCGAACACGCCGGCGAGCTCGTTGTGGGGGGGCAGGTGGTGCGCGGCGGGTTGGCGTATAGGCTGCCGGGCAGCATGGTCACCGAACCCTTGAACCGTCGCATGGAAGCGGTGCGGGGAACCCGCCTTCAGGAGCTGCGCCCACTGAAAACCGCGGGCGCCATGGGCCGGAATCCGGCTCATCTCAGATGTATGTCGCCGAACAGCCCCAGCAATCCGGCCACGATCAGGTAGGCGGCGACGATATAGTTCAGCAGCCGGGGCACGATCAGAATCAGCACGCCGGCGAGCAGCGATACCAGGGGGGCGAGACTCAAGGTTATATTCATGGCAGGATCCTTTGTGCGCAGAAAGTGAAGCGTATCTGAAGCTATTCCTTTGCCGCGGCGTGGTCTGTACGACAGCGCACAGAGCAATGAGCTGCGGCGGCGGAATCGCATGCTGTCGTGCTAATCGAAAAAATGAAGACGCTGACCGACGGTGGGCGCAGCTGTGCCTTGTCGTTCTTGCCTGGAGCGCCGGACTGACTCGTCCAGGCGACCCGGAACCTGAATCGTGCGCGACGCCTTGCGCGCAGCCTATGTGTGCTGGCAGACAGACGGCGAAATACCTTCGCGATACTGTGGGCGCGTCGAGACCAGGCGCCTGCCGGGCCCTTCGTTTCCACACCATTCAACCAGGAGAGAACATCATGACTAAGTCTTTTACGAAGCAAAACGTCGGGCTGGCTGCGGCCGTTGCGATGGCGCTGGCTATTATGTCCGGGACGGCGATTGCCACCGATGCCGCCAAGGATTCCGCTTATGCCACCGACTCCCGAGGCAACGTTGCGATGAGCGGCTACGGACTGTGCTGGCACAGCGGTTTTGGCCCCGCGCCTGTATCGACGGCCGAGTGCGATCCGAATTTCAGGCCTGCGGTGCAGCCGGTGGCGAAACTCGTAGAGCCCGCCCCGGCGGCCAAGCCGGTCGTAGTGGCCGTCGCGCCGACCGCGGCGCCGCCGGCTCCAATGCCGGTGGCACAGAAAGTGACCATCGATGCCGATACGCTGTTCGACTTCGACAAGGCTGTGCTGCGTCCTGCCGGTCGCGCCGCGCTGGATGACTTCGTCGGCAAGTTGAAGGACATCGACGCGGAAGTCATCATGGCCTCCGGCCATGCAGATCGGATCGGCTCGGAGCGCTACAACCAGCACCTTTCCGAGCAGCGCGTGGGAGCCGTGCAGGCTTATCTGGTCAGCAAAGGCATCGCGGCGAATCGCATGCACACCGAAGGCAAGGGTGAATCGCAGCCGGTCACGAAGGCGGGCGAATGCGTGGGCGGCACGAGCGCGAAGCTCATCGCGTGCCTGCAACCGGACCGGCGCGTCGACATCGAAGTGGTCGGCACCCGGATCGCGAAGTAATTGAACGGCACAGTGCTACGACAAGAACAAGGCCCTGCGCAAGCAGGGCCTTTCTGGCGACCGGTGGGTCGTGTCCGTACTCGATCTGACCTTGGATTGCACAGCGAACGAGCGGGGCAGCGTCGCGAAGCGGCGCGCCGGAGATCGGACGAAACGTACTTCAATGCAGGAGAAGCAAAATGATCAAGAAGATTCTTGCGACATTGATGCTGGTCGGGATGTTCGGCTCGATTGCGGGCTGCAACACGGTCGCGGGCATGGGAAAAGACATTGAACGGGCGGGTGAGGCCACGCAGGACACGGCTGCGGACGTGAAACGGAAAATGTAGTGTTGAGCTTTCACGACTTGTTTCTTCCCGCCCTCACTCCGGCGGGATCATCGTTCGACATCGTACAAAGGAAGTCAAAATGACAACGCAAGCCGGCAAGTTTCCCCCGGTCCTCCTCTGGACCGCGGCCATTGCCCTGATTCTGTTCTGCGCAGCCGGTATAGCGGCCTTCATGGGTTGGATCCCGAATTCGTCCGGCAACACCGGCGACGGCGTCATGAGCGGGCAGAACCCGGCGAACACGCCCTCAGCCGGTGCGAGGCGGGCCGAAACCGCGAAGCCGCGTACGGCTCCTGTACAGGTGGCGCGCAAGGATGCGGAAAAGACGAAGTGCGCCGAATGCGGTGTGATCGAGTCGACCCGGCAAATCGAATCGCGCGCCGAAGGGACGGGTCTCGGGGCGGTCGGCGGGGCGGTCGTCGGCGGGCTACTCGGCAATCAGGTCGGCGGCGGCCGCGGCAAGGATGTCATGACCGTGGTGGGCGCGGTGGGCGGCGGACTGGCCGGCAACGAGATCGAGAAACGCGTGAAATCGACGACGAGCTATGCCATCACCGTCCGATTCGAAGACGGGTCAACCCGCGTGTTCAACGAAGCGAACGCGCCGACGTGGCGCAACGGCGACAAGGTCAAGGTCGTCAACGGCGTAATCCACTCGAACGCCTGACGGCCCCGGCATGCCTGGACATCCCTTTCGTTCTCGACAAACAGGGAGAACTGTTGGGGTGGGGACGGTACGAAAGACCGCTGCGGATCTTAACAGGGCCCGGCGCTAACGCGGCCAGCAGCGGGCCGACGCCCTTTGGCTAGGCCGCTTTGGCGAACGCGTCCACTACCTGCTTTTCGTACGCGACCACCTTCTGCGCGCTGGGGCGCAGATTCATGCGCTCGAAATGGGCCATGCAGTTCTTGAACGCCGAGACGTCGAGCTTGAAAAGGATCGCGCGCCGGAAACACCAGAAGAAGTACGCGTCGACGGCGGTGAAATGGTCGAAGAACCACTCGCGGCCGGCCAGCATCTTGTCGGCGAGGGCGAAATCCTCGAACAGCAGCTTGTTGGCAAGCTGCTTCACGCTTTCCTCCGCGCCGGGAAGGTCGCAGTAACTCGACGGCTTGGCGTTCGGCGTCAGGTGGGGGTGGATTCCGGAGGCGCACCAGGCCATGAGCGAGATGGCCTTGATTTCCGCCTTCGGGTCGGCCGGCAGGAGTCTCGCCTTGGGGAACTGGCGCGCAATCCAGATCTGAATGGCGACGTTCTCCGTCAGCGGGTCGCCATCGATCACCAGAACCGGGACCTTGTGTTTGGGATTGAGCGCGAGGAATTCGGGGGTCTGGTTCTGGTTCGTCTGCGTGTTGACGTTCTGAACATCGAAATCGGCGCCGGCCTCGGTGAGCGTCACGTAGGGCACGAGCGCGCAGGTCCGGGGGGCGTAGTAGAGCGTCAGCTTCACGGGGCACGACTCCTGATTATTGGGGCGGGCTACATGATAGGGGATCGGCAGGATCAGAGCCAGAAAAAGTGAGCGGGGCCTGCACTGTTGTGTTGCAATACAATGCGCCGGCCTCGCTAGGGCACCGCTTTCATGCGTTTCCCTGCGAACGGCTTGACATTCATCACATCCGATCGTTCCGCAGGCGATTAGCTTGTCCGGCTTCGGCGTCGCCGCCGTCGCAACCGAGTATTGAATGTCACCAGGCCCTGGCGTCATCCCGCCCGATCTCGTTTTCTGGCTGTCTCTCGCGCTGAAGCTTGCGCTGACCGCGGGCATCGTCGTTTCCGCATCGGTGGTGGTGGAGCGCGCCGGACCGCTCATCGGCGCGCTCGTCGTGACCCTGCCTGTCACCGTGTGGCCGGCCTACGTATTCCTTTCCCTGGACCACGACGCGGCTTACGTTGCCGCAAGCGCGCAGAGCGGGCTCGCCGTCAACGCCGTCAGCGCCGTGTTCATGCTCGGGTACGTGGTTCTGGCGCAAAGGCGGGGCCTGCTGGCGAGTCTGGTCGCGGCCGCTGCGTGCTGGGTCGGGCTCGCATTTCTCGTGCGCTCCGTCGCCTGGTCGGCGGGCGCCGCAGGCCTGCTCAATCTGGTCGCCTACGCCGCCTGCATCGCGCTCAGCCGCCGCTTTCGCGATGCACCCGTACCGCGCATGCGGCGGCAGTGGTACGAACTGCCGCTGCGCACGGCGCTCGTGTGCGTGCTGATGGGCGCGGTGCTGGGATTGAGCCACTGGGCCGGCCCGTCCGCGGTCGGCATGGTCGCCGTGTATCCGATTTCCACCACCTGCACCATGCTGATCGTGCATACGCGCATAGGCGGGCACGCGAGCGCGGCGGTGATCGCGAACGGACTCTGGGGAATGCTGGGCATCGGCCTGGGCCTGCTCGCGCTGTCACAGACGATTCTGCCTCTGGGGGCGCCTGCGGCGCTGGCACTGGCGCTCGCGCTGCCGGTCGGCTGGAACCTGTCGGTGTGGTACGCGCGCCGGTACCGGGCGATCGCCTAGAGGCCGAATGCCCGCTGCCACTGCTAGATCAGGCCTGTTAGAGTCCTGTTCCGGACCATGAACACAGACCGCCAGTGCTCGCACAATCCCTGATACGCGGAGTCATTTCGCTGTTTCACCCGCGCATGTTCGCGCTCATGCTCTGGCCGGTGGCGGTGGCGCTCGCGCTGTGGATCGCGCTTGCGCTCGCGTTCTGGAGCCGGGCTGTCGCGGCGGTGGACGCGATGCTGCGCGGCACGCCGGTGGTGGAGTGGATGTTCGCCGTGGCGCCGCTGGCGGCGATCGCGGCGCAGCTCGGCTGGATTCTGCTCGCGCTGCTGTTCGTGCCGCTGGTCGTCATCACCGCGACGCTGATCATCGGCGTGTTCGCGATGCCGGTGATGGTCAACCACGTCGCCGAAAGGGATTATCCGCGGCTCGCGCGCCGGCAGGGCGGCGGCGCGGCGGGCAGCGCGTGGAACGGGCTGGTTGCCTCTCTCTGGTTTGCCGCGGCCGTGGCCGTGTCGCTGCCGCTGTGGCTGGCGCCGCCGCTGTGGCCGGCGCTACCGGCGCTGCTGCTCGGCTATCTCAACTACCGCATGTTTCCCTACGATGCGCTCGCCGAGCACGCGAGCGGTAACGAGCTTACGCAGATCCTGCGCCAGGATCGCGCGCCGCTGTTTGTACTGGGGTTGATCGTGGCGCTCGCGGGCCACGTGCCGCTGCTGGGATTCTTCGCGCCGCTGTACGGCGGCCTGGCGTTCATTCACTACGGCCTGGCGCGGCTGGAGGGGCTGCGCGCGGCGCCGATCGAAGGCGTGGCCCGGCGGGTCGAAGAGTGATGCGGAGCCGCAGCGGGCAGGCCGCGGCGGGCGTCCCCTGATCAGCGAGGCGGCGGTGGCGGCGGCGAGCCCGGCGGTGGAGGCGGCGGCACGGCGGAGGCAGGCTGCGACTCATACGTGGGGGCCGCGAACCGGCCGCTGACCGGAATCCGGTGGCCCTTGGCGTACATGCACTGCTGGTAGCCGATGTCGTAGCGGCGCTGCATTTCGTAGGCCGACGTGTTGCCTGCGCCCGAGCCGGCCAGCGTGCCGGCGATCAGGCCCATGCCTGCGCCCGCGCCCGCGCCGTCCCGACCGCCCATTGCGGCGCCGGCGACCGCGCCGATCGCCGTGCCCAGCGCGGCGCTCCTGACCGTGCTGTCGGTTGCGGCCTGCTCCTGGCCGCCGGCCTGCACGCTGGCGTACTGCCTGCATTGCATGTCGTCGGCGCGGAACTGGTCGAAACTCCTGCCGGTGCCGGGCAGCACCAGTGCGCTCGGCCCGCTGGGCGGGTAGGTGGCGCAGGCGCCGAGGACGAGCAGCGCCGGCAGAACGGACAGTCGTGTGATTCGGAGCATGGTCTTGGTTCCTGTGGTCAACGGTTCATCCGGGTGGCGGCTGCGGCGAGACGCGCTGCCAGCCGCCGGGGCATTCTTTGACATAGGGGTAATACGCCCGGGCGTCGTTGCAGTAGTACCAGTATCCCGGTTGGGGCGCGGCCGGTGCCGCACTCGTCTGGCCTTGTTCGATATAGGTCGGCGGTGAGACCGGCACCGTGACCACCGGCGGGTAGTAGGGCGAATAGTACGGCGCGGGGTAGTAACGGTGCGGTCCCCAGTAGCCGCTGGACAGCACGAGCGGGACGCCCAGATAGAAGCCGATCCTCGCGCCTCCGCCGTGGTGGCGGGCGTAGCCGTGCGCGACCACGGGGGCGCCGCGATGGACTCCGGCCCGCGGATAGCCCCGCGGGCCGTCGGCAAGCGCCGACGTGCTGGCGAGCATCCCGGTCGCGAAAACCACCATTGCCAGACCTGCTTTGGATGGGCCGTTCATGATTACCCCTCGTTCGATGGATTGATTGGACGGCGTTCTCATGCTTCAAGCCTAGCAAAGCCTGCGCGGGAATGCGGTAATAAAGTGTTCCGAAATGTAACCCGGGTGCTTGCGTGCGTCGCCGTGCATGATTCCGTCCGCCGCGATGGCCGCATGCAGCGGCCTGCCGACCGCGCCACCGACCCCCCCGGGTTGCCGTTGAGCGATAATGCGCCCATGAGCGGACAGTTTTTCAACCTGTACCGGCACAATTTCGTTCGCGTTGCGGTCGCGACGCCGCAGGTGCGCGTGGCGGACCCCGCGTTCAATGCGCGCCAGACCGTCGCACTGCTTGGCGAGGCCGACAAGCGCAGCGCGGTGCTCGCGGTGTTTCCCGAACTGGGGCTCACGGCCTACTCCTGCGAGGACCTGTTCCACCAGCAGGCGCTGCTCGACGCTGCGGTCGCAGCGCTGGCAGAAGTCGCGCGCGCCTCGGCCGGTCTGGCTCTGGTCGCCGTGGTGGGTCTGCCGATGCGCGTCGACGGTCTGCTGTACAACTGCGCCGCGGTGCTGCACCGCGGGCGCATCCTCGGCGTGGTGCCCAAGAGTTATCCGCCGAACTATCGCGAGTTCTACGAGTTGCGCCACTTCGCTCCGGCGAGTTACGCCGGCGTGCGCGAAATCGATCTCGCCGGCCAGCGCGGCGTGCCCTTCGGCGCGCGCCTGCTCTTTGAAGCCGAGGACCAGCCGGGGTTCGTGCTCGCCGCCGAGATCTGCGAAGACCTGTGGACGCCGATTCCGCCCTCGTCGTACGCGGCGCTGGCGGGCGCGACCGTGCTCGTGAATCTGTCGGCCTCGAACATCACCACCGGCAAGGACGAGTACCGCTCGCAGCTCGTGGCCAACCAGTCCGGCCGCTGCCTCGCGGCGTACGTGTATTGCGCGGCAGGCTACGGCGAGTCGACGACCGACCTCGCCTGGGACGGACACGGCATGATCTACGAGAATGGTTCCCGCCTTGCCGAGACGGCGCGCTTCGCCTACGGTGCGCAGCTTGCGTGCGCCGACATCGATCTGGACCGCCTTGCGCAGGACCGCCTGCGGCAGACGAGCTTTGCGCAGTCCGTGCAGCGGCACGCGGAGGAAATCGGGAATTATCGCCGCGTCCGCTTTGCGCTCGCGCCTCCGGTCTCCGAGGTGCTGCTGCTCGATCGATCGCTGGAGCGCTTTCCCTACGTGCCGACCGATCCGGCCACGCGCGATGCGCGTTGCCGCGAAGTCTACGAGATCCAGGTGCAGGGACTGGTGAAGCGGCTGCGCTCGGTCGGCATCGAGCGCGTGGTGATCGGCGTCTCGGGGGGACTGGATTCGACACAGGCGTTGATCGTCTGCGCGCGGGCGATGGACGTCATGGGCGCACCGCGCACGAACATCCTCGGCTATACGATGCCGGGATTCGCCACCAGCGAACGCACCTTGTCGCAGGCGCGGCGCCTGATGGATGCGCTCGGGTGCAGCGCGGCCGAGATCGACATCCGCCCCGCATGCATGCAGATGCTGAAAGATATCGGCCACCCGTACGCCGCGGGCAAGCCGGTCCATGACGTCACTTTCGAGAACGTGCAGGCGGGAGAGCGTACCAGCCACCTGTTCCGCCTCGCCAACCTGCACAACGCGCTGGTGGTGGGCACAGGCGACCTCTCGGAACTGGCGCTGGGCTGGTGCACCTACGGGGTCGGCGACCAGATGTCGCACTACGCGGTGAATGCGAGCGTGCCCAAGACACTGATCCAGTACCTGATCCGCTACGAGGCGGGAACGCGCGATCTCGGGGAGGCCGCGGGTGCCGTGCTCGCACAGGTGGTCGACACCGAGATCAGCCCGGAACTCGTTCCCGGCCAGGGCGGCGGGGAGCCTGCGCAGCGCACGGAAGGCGTCGTCGGACCCTACGAGCTGCAGGACTTCAATCTGTACTACACGCTGCGTTTCGGCCTCGACCCGGCCAAGGTGGCATTCATGGCGTATTGCGCCTGGCGCGACCGCGCGCGCGGCAGCTGGCCGGACGTGCCCGAGGCCGGGCGCCGGCACTACTCGATCGGCGAGATCAAGCGCTGGCTCGGCGTATTTCTGACGCGCTTCTTCCAGACCAGCCAGTACAAGCGCAGCGCGATTCCCAACTCGCCGAAAGTCGGCTCCGGCGGATCGCTGTCGCCGCGCGGGGACTGGCGCGCGCCGAGCGACAGCGTAGCGACCGCGTGGCTCGCGCGCCTGGAGGAGATTCCGGAGAGTGCGCCGCGCGAGGTCGAGTGAGCATGATCGGCGGCATCATCATCGGCGACGAAATCCTGCGCGGCAAGCGCGAGGACAAGCATCTGGTGAAACTCATCGCGCTGCTGGGCGCGCGCGGCCTTGCACTCGACTGGGCCCAGTATCTCGGCGACAGTCCCGCGCTGATCACGTCCACGCTGAAGCGCACGTTCGCCTCGGCGGACATCGTGTTCTGCTTCGGCGGCATCGGCGCGACGCCCGACGACCACACCCGGGCCTGCGCCGCGGCGGCGGCGGGCGTCGAACTTCACCTGCATCCGGATGCGGAGGCCGAGATGCGTGCTCACTTCAAGAGTGAAATCACGCAGTTCCGGCTCAAGATGGGCGAATTCCCGCGCGGTTCGACGATCATTCCAAATCCCTACAACCGCGTCCCGGGATTCTCGGTGGGCGATCACCACTTCGTGCCGGGTTTTCCCATCATGGCCTGGCCGATGGTCGAGTGGGTGCTGGACCAGCGCTACGCGCATCTTGTCAACACGCGCGCCGATGCGGAAGCCTCGGTCATCGTGTATGGCCTGTACGAAAGCCTGATTTCGCCGCTCATGACCGACATCGAGGCGCGATTTCGGAGCGCCAAGACCTTCAGCCTGCCGAGCATCGGCGACGACGGCAAGCGCCGTCATATCGAGTTGGGCGTCCGCGGCACGCCGGATCATGTGGCCGCGGCGATCGTCGAGATGAAGGCCGCGGTCAAGGTGTTGGGCGGTACCTGGGAAGAACCGGCGGCAGCGGGATAGCCAAGGTAATCCGGATTCCGCCGCGGGAACCAAATGCAAAAAGCCCCGGCTTTCGCCGGGGCTTTAGGGCGCCCCCTCAGGAGGAGGAGGAGGAGAGAGGGGGCGCGGAGACCTTTAGCCGGAATTTAGGCGGCTTTCTTCTTCGCTTCCTTGAACACTGTAGTCGCGGCGGCGAAGTTCGTTTCCGCGAGTTCGGAAGCCTGCTTGGTCGCGCGGTTGATGCTGTCGTAGGCCGAGTTCGTCGCGGCGAGGGCCGATTTGACCGCGGCGATTACCACGTCTGAGCCTGCCGGCGCGTTCTTGGAGACCTTGTCGAGGTAACCGGCCATGTTCTTGTTGAACTCGCCCGCTTGCGCTTCGGCGAACTTGTTCATCTCGGCCTGCGTCTGGGTCGCGATTTCGTAGACGCTGCGCGTATAGGAGAGGGCTTTTTCCAGTGCGGGCTGTGCGGCCGTGGCGCTCAGGCTCGCGAACTCCTGGGGGTCCTTGGCGCCGAGCAGCGACTTGGTGTAGCCGACGCTTTCCTCGAACGCCGATTTGGCCAGGTTGAAGTTCAGCGCGGAAAGGCGCTCCAGCGCGGCAAACTGGGTATTCGCCAGACCGATCAGGGTCTCGACGCCTGCCTTGTTGGCGGCGGCGATTTGCTCAGGGGTTACGTACATGTGAATCTCCTTCGTCTGCGTGTCAGGTTGGAATCGGTTTGGGCGCGTTATATTGCACCGCAACAATTGCAATTCTAATCCAGATTTCGGCCGTGTCAAGAAGAATTTATTGCGCCGCACCATTTTAAGCGCCAGGAATCATTAAATGCCCTACGGAACAATTGGTTGATATAATTCTCCCCGCGATTTCCCTGTCCGGCCGGTCCAGGGTGAAGATCATGGATGTAAGCGACCGCTAACACGCAGGTATATGATTTGCAAGAAAAACAAGTTCATGGCAGTGGCATGACCGCCGAGCCTGCGCGGGGCGGCGCCTGGGTGCGGTCGATGCCGCTGGTATTCGCTTTCCTATGGAGTACCGGCTTCATTTTCACCAAGCTGGGTCTGCCCTACGCCCCGCCGATCACCTTCCTCGTCTTGCGCTTTGCGGCGGTGGTGGTGCTCATGCTGCCGATCGCAATGCTGTTTCGCGCGCCGTGGCCGAATTCGCCCCGGCAGGTGGCGCACATTGCGGTCGCGGGCGTGCTGCTGCACGGGGGCTATCTGGGCGGGGTGTTCGCCTCGATCCATTTCGGCATGTCAGCCGGGTTGGTGGCCCTGATCGTGGGGCTGCAGCCGATCCTGACGGCCTTCGCCGCCGCCCCGCTGCTGGGCGAACACGTCTCGCGCAGGCAATGGCTGGGGTTGCTGCTGGGTCTGGGCGGCGTCGTGCTGGTGGTCTTGCAGAAAATCAATCTGTCCGGCCTGTCGGCGCTATCGATCGGCATGGCGCTCGTCGCGCTGGTGTCGATCACCATCGGAACGGTGTACCAGAAGCGCTTCTGCGCGCCTTTCGATCTGCGCTCGGGTTCGGTGATCCAGTTCGTCGCTGCGGGTCTCGCGCTGCTGCCCTTCGGCCTGGCGTTCGAAACCATGCACGTGGAGTGGGCGCCAAAGTTCCTGATTGCGATCGCCTGGCTCGTCCTGGTGCTGTCCATCGGCGCGATTTCCCTTCTCACGCTGCTGATTCGGCGCGGGGCGGCGACCGCGGTGGCAAGCCTGTTCTATCTCACGCCGCCCACGACGGCGGTGATGGCGTACTTCCTGTTCGGGGAGACGCTGACGGGCGCCGCGTTGGTCGGCATGCTGCTGGCGATTGCGGGGGTCGCGCTCGTGGTCACCGGGCCTAGGCCTCGTTGACGGCGGAGGGGGCGCGGTGTTATCAACTCGATGGCGGTTCGATTCTCCTTGCGACAGCGGTGCGGCTATTTGGGCGGACGCACGCTGCGCTCTGATGAGAGCGCACAGCAACGGGAGACATGCATGAAACAAGGCGCGCTGGAAACCTACCGCGGAGTCGTGTATCCGTGGCACATCGATCAGATCGGCCACATGAACGTGCAGTTCTACACCGCGCGCTTCGACGAAGCGACGTGGCATTTTTTTTCGGCGATCGGCATCACATCGGCATATCTGACGGCGAACGGGCGCGGAATGGCAGCCGTGGATCAACACACCCAGTACAAGCAGGAGCTGCATGCAGGCGCGCTGATCCGTATCACTTCCGAACTGCTGGAGATCAAGCCCAAGACCGTGCGTTTCCGGCACCGCATGTACGACGCGGAAAGCGGCGACGAGGTCGCCGTCACAGATCTGGTGGGCGTGCACATGGATACCGCCACACGCCGTTCGGTGCCGCTGCCACCGGACATTCTCGAGCACGCGCTGGCACGCGCCGCCGCATGACCCGCGCTGCGCCGGACAGCCGTGCCGACTACCGGCATTTCCTCGCCATCACTACGCGCTGGATCGATAACGACGTCTATCGTCACGTCAACAACGTCGTCTATTACTCCTGGTTCGACACAGTCGTGAACCAGTATCTGGTCGAGCGTGGCGTGCTCGACATCGAGGAGAGCCCGGTGATCGGCCTGGTGGTGGAGACGCAGTGCCATTACTTCAGCCCGATAGCGTTTCCCGACACGGTGCACGCGGGACTGCGCGTGGCGAAGCTCGGAACGAGCAGCGTGCGCTACGAGATCGGCATCTTCAGGAACGCCGAAATGCAGGCTGCGGCGCAGGGGCATTTCGTGCATGTGTACGTCGATCGCGCGAGCAACCGGCCCACGCCGCTGCCCGCCGCACTGCGCGCAGTGCTCGAGGCGCTGGTGCGATGACGCAGGACATCGCCGACCAAGTACTCGCCGGTGACAGGGGCGCCACGGCGCGGGCGATCTCCGCGGTCGAGAACGAGACAGCCGAGTCGGGGCTGCTGCTGCGCGCCATTCATGCGCATATCGGGCGCGCGCGGGTGCTCGGGATCACGGGACCGCCCGGCGCGGGCAAGTCCACGCTCACCAGCGCGCTCATCGGCGCATACCTGGATCGCGGCCTGCGCGTCGCGGTGGTTGCGGTGGACCCGTCGAGTCCGATCTCGGGAGGGGCGATCCTGGGCGACCGCATCCGCATGGGGGTACACCAGTCCGACGACCGTGTCTTCATCCGCTCGATGGCCTCGCGCGGTTACCCGGGCGGCCTGTCCCGGACCGCCTCGCGAGTGATCGACGTGCTGGACGCGGCGGGTTACGGCGTGGTGATCGTCGAGACCGTGGGGGCAGGTCAGTCGGACGTCGAAATCGGGCTGCTCGCGGATACGCGGGTGGTCATCTGTCCGGCGGGCTTCGGTGACGAGGTGCAGGCGATCAAGTCCGGGCTGCTGGAAATCGCCGACATCTATGCCGTGAACAAGGCCGACTCGCCATTCGCCGAGCGCACCGAGGGCGAACTCGCGGGCATGATCGGACTGCGCACCTTTACCGGGTGGGTACCGCGGATCGTGCGCACGGTGGCGACCACCGGCGCAGGGGTCCCTGCGCTGGTGGAGGCGATCGCCGCGCACGAGTCCTCGGGCGGGGCCCGCATCGGGCCGCGTGTGCGCGTGCGCCGGCTGATTGCCGCGGGCGCCGCCGATTGGGTGAAGCAACGCATCGAATCGCTGTCCCCGCCGGCGTTCGAGGCGCTGTGCGAGGCGTACGCACGGGGCGAGGTCGGCTCGCGCGAAGCGTGGCGGCAGGCGCTGGCTCTTGCGCTGGATGAAGGGGCCGAGGGGGAACGGCGGTGACCGGTGAAGCCGTCGGCTTTCGCATGGCGCGCCTTGCGCGGGCTCAGGCGTCCGCGGGAGCGGGCAGCGCGTGTTGCCGCGGCACTCTGTCCAGGTTCCAGTGCGCGAGCGACCAGTCCCATACCTCGCGCAATGCGGCGCGCGCCAGTTCGGGCGGGGGTGCCTGGCCGAGAAACGCCAGTGCGGCCGCGATGGTCGCAGCCGCGCGCGCGGGATCGAGCGGACGCGCCAGCGTCTGCTTCGAAAGCTTGGCGCCGAGCGCGTTGACCGCCGCAGGCAGGTGGGCGTAGCGCGGCGTCGGCAGCTCGAGCAGGCGCTGCAGATGGATCTGCCGCGGCGTCGAGGCGAGCAGGTCTGCGCCGCGCACGACGTCGGTGATGGATTGCGCGGCGTCGTCCACGACCACCGCGAGCTGATAGGCGTGGAGCCCGTCGGCCCGCCTGACGACGAAATCTCCGACCTCGCGCTCGAGGATCTGGCTGATGGAACCCCGGATGGTATCGGCGAATGCGATCGCATGGTTCGGAACCCGCACCCGGACGGCATGCGCGCGCCGGCCCGGCGGCAGGCCGTTGCGGCAGGTGCCGGGGTAGACCCGCTCGCCCTCTAGCACCAGCGCCGAATCCGAGAGTTCCTTGCGCGTGCACGCGCAGTCGTACAGGGCGCCGCGCGCGTGCAGCTGCGCGATCGCCTGTGCGTAGGTTTCGCTGCGCTCGCTCTGGCGCATCACCGCGCCGTCCCATTCGAACGCGAAATCCTCCAGCGTGCGCAGTATGAGTTCGGCGGCGCCCGGTTGCGCGCGCGGCGGATCGAGATCCTCCATGCGGACCAGCCACTGGCCGCCGTGCGAGCGGGCCTCGAGGCAGCTTCCCAGCGCGGCTACCAGCGAGCCGAAATGCAGCGGCCCGGTCGGTGAAGGCGCGAAGCGGCCGCGGTAGAGGGTCATGCCGGATTGATCTCCTGGGCTCTTATGATTCACGTGCCGGCGCGCGAAGATCCTGGGTTTACCTACATCTCCCGATTTTCGGAAGTTGCGAGGTTGCAACTTCCGAAAATCGGGAGAATATGGATGCCAATGCGGGTCAGCCGGTTCCGGCTACGCTGGCTTGGATCTTGAGACGCGACATTATAATGGGGAGTCGAGCGCGATTGAACAGCCGGCGGGGCTATGAGTCGAAGCGGATTCGCTACACAAGGCGCGGAATGCGGATGGTGATCGAGTTGCTCAAGATCGGTGCTGCGGTCGCGGTCGGGCTGCCCGTGTTCCTTTATTTCTATCAGGACAAGATGCTGTTCTATCCGACCCCGCCGGTGAGCAGCGTGCCCAGACCCGCGCGCGGCGAAGTCGAGGACGTGCGGCTGGTCGCGCCGGACGGCGTGCAGTTGTCCGGCTGGCTGGTCAGGGGCGTGGAGGAGCGCGCGCCGCTGCTGATCTATTTCGGCGGCAATGCCGAAGAGGTGTCCTGGCTCATCGGCGTGGCCGACCGCTTCGCGGGGCATTCGCTGCTGCTGCTCAACTACCGTGGCTATGGAGGCAGCGGTGGCCGTCCCGGCGAATCGGCCTTGTTCGCCGACGCGCTGCTTGCCTACGACTACGCGATACAGCGCAGCGACGTGGACGCGTCGCGCATTCTCGCCATGGGCCGCAGCCTCGGCACCGGGGTGGCCGTGCATCTGGCCGCGCACAGGCAGCTGGCCGGCGTGATCCTGGTCAGCCCCTACGACAGCGTGCGCGCGCTCGCGCAATCGATCTATCCGTGGCTTCCGGTCGGACTGCTGCTCAGGCATCCGTTTGACTCGCTGTCGCGCGCAGGCCGACTTGCCGTGCCGCTGCTGTGCGTGGTCGCGGGACATGACAGCGTGATCCCGCCGGAGCATTCCCGGCGGCTGTTCGACGCATGGGGTGGCGGGGACAAGCGCTGGGTGGAAGTGCGCGACGCCGGTCACGACGATGTTTCGGGCGAGCCGCGTTACTGGGACGAAATCGCCTCGTTTCTCGGGCGGTTTTCCCGCCGGGAGCGGTGATTTCCCCTCTGATATACTGAAAACCGAGCACGAAATGAGGGGAACCTTTCCCTCCTGCTTTGCTCAAACGAGGCCAGAGGCCGTTTCGGTGATGCTGAAACGGCCTCCCTGTTTTTCGGCGAAGGAGTCCGCCCATGGCGACAATCGAACTGACCAAGGATAATTTCGAGCAAGTCGTGACCGGCAGCGACATGGTGGTCGTCGATTTCTGGGCCCCGTGGTGCGCGCCCTGCCGCTCCTTCGCGCCGACCTACGAGGCGGCCTCCGAGCGTCATGAGGGCGTCGTGTTCGCCAAGGTCAACACCGAGGAGGAGCAGGAACTTGCCGCAGCATTCAACATCCGTTCCATTCCGACGCTGATGCTGTTCCGCGAGCAGGTGATCCTGTATGCGGAGCCGGGCGCGCTGCCGCCCCCGGCGCTGGAGGAGATCCTCACCAAGGCCAAGTCGCTGGACATGGAGTCCGTGCGCAAGGAGATCGCCGCCCAGAGCGGCGGCGAGGAAGCCTGACCCCTGCCTTGGCCACGGCATCGATGCGGACGCAGCCGACCCGGGGGATTTGCAGGAGGGCATCGCCTCCTTGCTCAAGTCTATCTTAAGTGCGCTTCAAAGCCTCATTTCTCGGGCGCGTGGCAGTCGCTGCGGCGGTTATCGCCGTGGCAATGGCAATGGGAGTGATGATGGGTCTGTTCAGCGGATCGCGGCCGGAGAATCTCGGGGCACGGGCCGGACGGCTCGCACCGTGCAAGAGCACGCCCAACTGCGTGTCGAGCCAGGCCGATGCGGACAAGGACGCCGGACATTACATCGCCCCCATCCGGATCAGCGGCTCCGCGCCCGATGCCTGGGCGGCGCTCAGGTCGCTGCTGCGTTCAACGCCGCGGGTGAATATCGTCGCAGACCAGGATGGCTATCTGTATGCCGAGTTCGCCTCCAGGACCATGGGTTTCGTCGACGACGTGGAGTTTCTGCTCGACCCGAAGGCAGGGGTGATT
>MEQZ01000195.1:0-4497 GCA_001770425.1 Betaproteobacteria bacterium RIFCSPLOWO2_02_FULL_65_20
CGCCGCCCCAGCACGCGATCGCCATCGAACGCGCCTGCTGGCAGGGCGAGGCGGTCGCAGTGGTGGTCGCCGAAACACGCGCGCAGGGCGAGGACGCGCTGGCGCTGATCGAGGCGGACTGGGAAGAGCTGCCTGCGGTGACCGACATGCAGGCCGCGCTCGAGGGCAAGGTGCTGGTCCACCCGGAGCTGGGCGACAACATCTGCTTTGCGCGCGAGCTCGTCACGGAGGGTTTTGACGAGGCGTGGAAGAAGGCCGATGTCGTGGTCGAGCAAAGCTACGATTTCGGGCGCCATACCGGCGTCACGCTCGAGAGCCGCTCCATCCTCGCCGACTACAACGCCGCGGAACATTCGCTGACGGTCTATCACTCGACCCAGGCGCCGCACATGATGCAGGACATTTTTTCGCGCCACCTCGGCATTCCCGAATCGAACGTGCGCGTGATCTGCAAGGACGTCGGCGGCTCCTTCGGCATCAAAGTGCACGTCTATCCGGATGAAATGGCCACGGCCGCGCTGTCGGTGATGCTGCGCCGCCCGGTGAAATTCGTCGCCGACCGGCTCGAGTCCTTCCTCACCGACATTCATGCCCGCGAACACAAGGCGACCATCCGCCTCGCCTGCACCAAGGAGGGCGAGATCCTTGCGTTTGACCTTGACGACCTCACCGCCATCGGGCCTTACTCGGTCTATCCGCGCACCAGCGGCATCGAGGGCAACCAGGTGGTCAACCTCACCGGCGGCCCCTACCGGCACAAGCAATACCGCGCGAAGATGCACGTCGTCTTCACCAACAAGAACGTCACCTGCCAGTACCGCGCGGTCGGCCACCCGATCGCCGTGGCGCTGACCGAGGCCATCGTCGACCTCGCCGCGCAGAAAATCGGCATGGACCCGGCCGAATTCCGCCGCAGGAACATCATTCCGGACGACGCCTATCCCTACACCTTCCCCTCGGGCATCAAGTTCGAGCGGCTGTCGCACCAGCAGACACTGGACAAGCTGCTCAAGCTGATGGATTACGACGCGCTGCGCGCCGAGCAGGCTGCACTGCGCAGGCAAGGCATACACCGCGGCATCGGCCTGGCGGCGATGATCGAAGTCACCAATCCGTCGCCTGCATTCTATGGCGTCGGCGGCGCGCGCATTTCGGCGCAGGACGGCGCGACCCTGCGCCTTGACCCGGCCGGCATGGTCAACGTGCTGTGCAGCGTAACCGAGCAGGGCCAGGGCGCCGAGGGCATCTTCGCGCAAATCGCCGCCAGCGTGGTCGGCGTGACCATCGACAAGGTGCGCGTGGCCACCGGCGATACCGGCGTGATGCCTTATGGCGGCGGCACCTGGGCTTCGCGCGGCGCCGGCATAGGCGGCGAAGCGGTGCTGCAGGCGGGCAAGGCGCTGCGCTCGAACATTCTCGATGTCGCCGCGGCGATCCTCAACCAGGACAAGGCCAAGCTGGACATCGTCAACAACGAAGTCATCGACAAGCTTTCGGGCGAATCAAAGCTCACGCTGGCCGAAGTGGGACGCGTGGCCTACTTCCGTCCCGACACGCTGCCGATGAAGTTCCAGTCCGAACTCACGGTGACACGCCACTACACGCCGCGCGAATACGGCTTTGTGTTCACCAACGGCATCCAGGCTTCGCTGGTCGAAGTGGACACCGACACCGGCTTCGTCAAGCTGCTCAAGCACTGGTGCGTGGAGGATTGCGGCACCGTGATCAACCCGATGCTGGTCGACGAGCAGATTCGCGGCGGCGTGGTACAGGGCATAGGCGCAGCGCTATTCGAGCACTGCCTCTACGACGACAACGGCCAGCTGCAGAACGGCAACATGGCCGACTATCTGCTGCCGATGGCAGGCGAGATGCCCGACATCATCATCGGCCACGTCGAGACGCCGACCAGGACTTCGGAGCTCGGCGCCAAGGGCGCCGGCGAAGCCGGCACCGCCGGCGCGCCCGGCGCGGTGATGAACGCGATCAACGATGCGCTCGCGCCGCTCAAGGCCTACGTCGCCAGCCAGCCCGCCACGCCGGAGCGTATCCTCAAGGCGCTGGGCAAGGTCTAGAACGCAATCGTCCAAGAAGCCGCGCCTGGCGTACCTTTCCGGGTGAGGACACAGACAGGAATGGTCTCCACCGGCACTTCGCGATGATCCCGATCACCATCCGCCAGCTGCAGTACTACGTGGCCGTCTACGAGGAGGGAAGCTTCACCAAGGCGGCGGAGCGCGAGCACTGCTCCCAGCCGGCCTTGAGCGAACAGGTGCGCAATCTGGAGAAGATTCTCAATCGCCCGCTGCTTGAACGTGCGGTCAACGGCGTCCGCCCTACCGCCGAAGGGCGGCGTTTCTACCAGCACTCGGCGGCGATCCTGCGTTCGGTCAATCTGGCGCAAATCGAAATGGCGGAGGTGAGCGGGCAGCTGGCCGGACAGGTACGCGCCGGGCTTATCCCTTCGGTGGTGCGCGGCCTGCTGCCGTCCTTCCTGCCGACGTTCACCGATGCCTATCCGATGATCGACGTGCGGGTGATCCAGGGGTTCAGTGACACGCTCGCCGAATCGGTCCTCGCGAAGGCGGTCGAGTTCGCCGTCATCCTCGAGCCGCCGAAGCACGAAGGCATCGAGATCACCAAATTCTCCGAGGACCGCATGGTCCTCATCAGCAACCCGGCCCTCGGCTTCAAAAGAGGTGATCCGCTCCGGCTGGCGGAGGTGGCGCCGCTCAACCTGGTCGTCCCTTCGCCCAACCACGTCCTGCGCAAGAACATAGAGCGCCACATCTGGACCAAGGAAATCCCTGTGAGCCGGATCCTGGAAATGGATTCGGTGCACGGCATGATCGACTTCGTCTGCAACTCGAAGTGGGCGACCATCCTGCCGCTGACGGCCGTGTTGTGCGACATCGAATCCGAGCGGGTGTGCATCAACCCGATCATCGAACCGTACCTGGAAGCGGATCTCTATCTGATCAATCTCAGGCAGCACCCGCTGACAGCCGCCGCGCGGATTTTCGTCGAAACGCTGCGGGGAGAAGCCATCGCAGCCGGAAAGGCCGCACGCGCCGATTAGCCTCCCCCTCCGGCATGCCGGTGGCCAGCCGATCCGCACGGGCAGGAGTTGGAACTCAGGTCGATGGTGCGGCCGCGGCGTGTCTTGCTGGTGCGCAGCCCCATCTGCGTGACCTGGTGGCGCGCCACCGCGCTCGAGCCGCATTGCGGGCATTGCTGCCCGTCGTCCGCCGAGCGGACAAAAACTTCGAACGCGCTGCCGCAGGCGGCGCAATTGAAATCGAAAACACGCATCGGTAAATCCTCCGTTGCCCTCCGGCCGGCTCGGCCGGAGGGAGCTACCATGATCAGCACTCGATGGTCGTCAGTTCCTTGCTGGGCCACTTGGAAAGTATTTCCACGCCCGTCTTGGTCACCCGGATGACCTCCTCGATGCGCACGCCCTGGCCTTCGCCGTCGCCCTCCTGCGTTTCGATGGCGAAGCACATGTCCTCCTCGATCACCATCGGGTGATCGAGCGAGCAGCCGCGCCAGACCAGGGGCGGCTCGTACAGGGTCAGCCCTATGCCGTGCGCCCAGTTGTTGCCCGCCGTCTGGTCCTCGTGGACGACGCCGATGTCGCCCCAGACGTCCGGGCCGGCCGGCCAGCGCTCGGCGATTTCCTTGCTCGTGATACCCGGTTTGATGACCCCTATGGCATCGTAGAGCCAGTCGTAGGCCCGCTTGTAAGCGGCTTTGGTCGCTTTTGAGGGCTCGCCGACGCTGAAAGTGCGGTAATAGCAGGTCTTGTAGCCGTTCCACGAGGTGTTGTAGACGTCCATGTAGATGACATCGCCGTGCGCGAGCCGGCGGCCGGTGGAATGGCGCAGATTCGGCCAGGAATAGGGCCCGGAGGTGCAGAACACGCCGGAATGGACCTCGCCGCCGTTGACGTAACAGGCCTTGAAGGCCTCGCCGAGAATCTCATGCTCGCTCACGCCCGGGCGTACCGTGCGAACCAGCGCGTCGAACATGGCGTCCCCGATGGTGCAGGTGTTGCGCAGGCATTCCACTTCCTCCTGCAGCTTGTTCTTGCGCGCCGCCAGCATGGCCGTAAAGCCGTCGCCGCTGGTCTTCACGCCCTTGGCCTCGAAGGCAGCGGTGATGTAGGGATCGGAAAAATCCATGGCCAGCACCTCTTTTTGCACGCCTGCCCGCTTGAGCTCGATCATGGTCTGGTCGATGAAGCGCGCGACGGCGGCCTGGTGCGCGGAATCGCCCATGCAGCGTGCGATCCAGCCCATGCCGGTGATCGCGTAGCGGACGTTTTCCGGCGGCAGCCAGGGCGAGTTGCGCTGGGTGTGGTAGCCGATGTCGCCCTGCTCGTAGATGATGGGGTGCTCGTCGCCTTTGAGCAGCAGCGAATAGCGCAGACCCGAACTCGGCGTCGTCCATGGCGGCGTGTAGGTGCTGGTGATGTAGCGCGTGTTCCACTCGTTG
>MEQZ01000195.1:4540-21237 GCA_001770425.1 Betaproteobacteria bacterium RIFCSPLOWO2_02_FULL_65_20
CCTTCGCCCGGTTGAGGCGGCCGGTGCGCAGTTTGTCCATGTTGACGCCTTCGATCCAGTCCATGGGCTGGAACGGGTACGACTTGCCGTACTTATCGGTCATGATCACTCTCCGTGGTTTTAGGGGTCCTCGCCGGACGCGCCGGCGAGCGCTGGTAGCAAGCTACCAAATGGCGGGCGGCAGCAGAAATACCGTCTTCCTATGCGCGCCATCGGAAAAACCTTGGCGTGCGGGGCCCGGATCCCGGGATTGCACCGGCCCGGATACCGGGATTTCGCCTGCCCGGATCGCGGGATTGCGCCTGAATGGAAAGGCGTGGCATCATTCACCCCCCGTAGGTAGTCGTTTCCTATCACCAATAATGGAGGAGCCATGACCAGAAAACATCCGCGATTAGCGGCTGGACTGCATTCCGCAGTCCAGCTCGCCACCGGCCTGCTGCTTGCCGCGGGCCTCGCTTCCGCCCACGCCGCGGACCCGCTCAAGATCGGTTTCGGCATGAGCATGACCGGTCCGCTGGCCGGCAACGGCAAGGCCGCCCTGCTCGCCATGGAAATCTGGCGCGACGACGTGAACGCCAAGGGCGGGCTGCTCGGCAGGAAGGTCGAGTTCGTCACCTACGACGACCAGACCAACCCCTCGACCGTTCCGGGCATCTACAACAAACTGCTCGACATCGATAAAGTCGACATCATCATGTCGGGCTATGGCACGAACGTGATCGCCCCGGCGATTCCGATCGCGATGCAGCGCAAGATGGTACTGATGTCGCTATTCGGAACCGACGTGAACGCCAAGTTCAAGTACGACGGTTACTTCCAGATCATGCCCAACGGGGCGGACCCGTCGCTCGGGCTGGTGAACGGGTTCTTCGAGATCGCTGCGGCGATGAAACCCAAGGCGCAGACCGTGGCCCTGGTCGGCGCCGACGCCGAGTACCCGCACGCGGCGCTCGAGGGTGCGCGCCGGTCGGTGAAGAACCACAAGATGAAAATCGTCTACGACAAGACCTACCCGCCCAACACGACTGACTGCGCGCCGATCATACGTGCCATCCAGGCGACCAACCCGGACGTGGTCTTCGTCGCTTCCTATCCGCCGGATTCGGCCTGCATCGTGCGCGCGGCGAACGAGGTCGGGCTGAAGACCAAGCAGTTCGGCGGCCCCATGATCGGGCTGGGCTACGCGGCCCTGAAGACGCAGCTCGGACCTCTGTTGAACGGCATGACCTCCTGGGAGCTGTACGTGCCCGAGCCGACGATCAAGTTCCCCTTCATCAAGGAGTTCCTGGCCAAGTACCAGCCGCGCGCCGCGACCGAGAAGCTGGATCCGCTCGGGTTCTACCTCCCGCCCTACGCCTACGCGCAGATGCAGATCGTCGGTGAGGCGATCCAGAAAGTCGGCAGCCTGGACCAGGGCAAGATCGCGAAGTACATCCACGCGAACAAGTTCTCGACCGTCGTCGGCGACGTCAGCTTCGCCAAAAACGGCGAGTGGGCGGTGGGCCGTCCGCTGTACGTCCAGTACCGCGGGATCGTTGGCAACGATCTGGAGCAGTGGAAGCAGCCCGGCAAGGCGGTCGTGGTGTGGCCGGCGAGCCTGAAGTCGGGCGAGCACCGCTATCCCTACGACCAGAATCGCAAGTAGGGGCGTCCTGAAGGAATTCTGAGAGCGCGCGGCCGGCACCCCGCCGGCCCGCCCGCCGGATTTCTTTCGTCCATCAACCTCGCATTTCGCGTCTCAAGGCCCCATGGAAGTCACAGCGGATCTCCTGGTCAACGCGCTCATCTCCGGAATTCTGCTCGCGGGCTTCTATGCCGCGGTCAGCGTCGGCATCGGCATCGCGTTCGGCATGCTCGACGTGGTCAACATTGCGCACCCGGCGTTCATCGTTCTGGGCGCCTACGTCGCCTACATAGCCCACGAGATGCTCGGCGCTGATCCGATTGTAACCGCATTCGTGCTCTCACCGGCCTTCTTCGTGCTCGGGCTGGTCATCTATCGCATCTACTACTACGCCTTCGAGCGCCACGGCCAGGAGTCGCTGCGCAGCCTGGCGTTCTTCTTCGGCATCCTGTTCATTACCGAGGTGGTGCTGATCCTCTCCTTCGGCGTGGACTACCGCCTGGTCAACACGAGCTACAGTTCGACCACCTGGCGAGTCGGCTTCGTCGACTTTCCCCTGCGCCTGGTCGTGCCGTTCGCCGTTTCGCTCGCGATGACGCTCGGGCTGCACTTCTATTTCACGCGGACCTTTTTCGGCCGCTCCGTGCTCGCCGTCGCGCAGGACCCGCTCGCGCTGCAGCTGATGGGCGTCAACCCCCGGCGCGTGAAGGAGCTCGCCTTCGCCCTTTCCATCGCCACCGCCGGTGTCGCGGGCGCGTTCCTGATCGTCATCCAGCCGGTGCAGCCGGCGCTCGGCCGCGTGTTCATCGGCCTGGTGTTCGCGATCACGGTGCTCGGCGGTCTGGGCAGCATCACGGGCACGATGGTAGGCGCGGCGATCCTCGGCATCGCCGAGTCGTTCACCGCGACCTTCTTCGGTCCGTCGTGGTCGCCGGCGGTTTCGTTCGGCCTGCTGCTCGCCGCGCTGGCCTTCAAGCCCACCGGGCTCCTCGGGAGATGAACCGGTGAAGGCACGCTGGTTCACGCCGATCGTGTTCACGGTCACCCTCCTCGTGGTCGCGCTCGCGCTCGCCACGGTGACGAACAACTATTTCTACACGGCCGCGTACATCGTGCTGCAGTTCATCATCCTCGCCACGGCGTGGAACATACTGGGCGGGCTCACCGGGTACGTGAATTTCGGCTCCGCGGCGTTCTTCTCGCTGGGGGCCTATTCCAGCGTCGTGATGTTCTCGCTTTTCAAGGCGCCGGTCCCGCTCGCGATTCCCGTCAGTGCCGCGGTCGCGGGCCTGGTGGGCCTGGGTGCCGGCTACCTCACGCTGCGGCTGCGCGGCGTATTCTTCGCCATCGCCACCCTCGCCATGTCCGAAGTGCTCTACACCTTCGTCGTGAACTGGGACTACGTCGGCGGTGCGCGCGGCGCCTATATCATCCTGCAAGACGACCCGCCTTTCGGCTTCAGCAATCACACGCAATACCTGTTCACGGTGATGGCGCTGATGACCGCCTTCGCCATCGCCGTGGCGCGCTACGTCGAGACCTCTAGGCTCGGCCGCGGGCTGGCTGCGATCCGCGACGACGAGGTCGCGGCCGAGTGCTCCGGTGTCCCGACGCTGCGGCTCAAGCTCATTTCGACGACGGTGAGCGGGGCGCTGATGGGCATGTCCGGCTCGACTTTTCCCTACTTCATGCAGTATGTCGAGCCCACGTCGAGCTTCAGTCTGTCCTACTCCGTCAACGCCATCGCCATGCCGCTGATCGGCGGCATGCACAGCTGGGCCGGCCCGCTCATCGGCGCGATCCTGCTCGGCACCATCCAGCAGATCGTTCAGGTCACCGTGTCCTCGGCGTGGAACCTGCTCATCGTCGGCGTGCTGCTGGTGGTTTTCGTCACGCTCGCGCCCGACGGCATCATGGGCTGGTTCGACCACTGGCGCGCGCGAAGGAGGCGCTCGTGACCGCGAGCCTCCTCGCCGCGACCGGCGTCACCAAACACTTCGGCGGCTTCTACGCGCTGGAGAAGGTCGATTTCGAGGTGCGTGCCGGGGAGCGCGTGGGCTTGATCGGCCCGAACGGTTCGGGCAAGAGCACGCTGGTGAATTGCATCACCGGCACGCTGAGCAGCGACGAGGGAACCATCCTGTTCGAGGGCCATGATCTCGCCGGTCTGCCGGCCCATCGCCGCATCCGGCGCGGCATCGCGCGCAGCTTCCAGCTTCCGCGGCCGTTCGCTGCGATGTCGGTCCTGGACAACCTGCGCATCCCGCTGCTGTATGCGGCGCACACCCACGGCGGCAAGTGGCGCAGCGAGGAGCAGGCAGGCGACGAGGCGATGGACATCCTGCGGCAGATGGGGCTGGACGCGAAGGCCGACGAGAAGTCAGGCGGCCTGACCCAGGTCGACCTGCGCAAGCTCGAACTCGCCCGCGCGATGGCCGCCCGCCCCAAGCTGCTGATTTCGGACGAGGCGATGGCCGGGCTGTCGTCCAACGAGATCGACGAAATTATCACCATACTGCTCGGGATGAAGGAGCGCGGCATCGCGGTGGTGATGATCGAGCACATCATGCGGGCAGTCGTGCATTTTTCCGAGCGCGTCGCGGTGCTGGTCGCCGGACGCAAGATCGCCGACGGCAAACCCGACGAAGTGATGCGCAATCCCGAAGTGGAAAAGGCCTACCTTGGGGAATAGCCTGCGCATCGAGGGCCTGACCGCCGGGTACGGCAGCGTACGCGTGCTGGAGGACCTGTCGCTCTCGGTCGGCGACGGCGAGACCGTGGCCCTGCTCGGCACCAACGGCAACGGCAAGAGCACGCTGATCAAGTGCATCATGGGTATCGTGCGCCCGACCGCGGGGCGCATCGTCGCCGAAATCAACGGCACGGACCATGACCTGATCGGCATGGAGGCGCACGACGTCGTGCAGCTCGGCATCGCCCTGGTGCCCGAAGGACGCCGCCTGTTCCCCAAGCTCACCGTCGAGGAAAACCTGCTGCTCGGCGCGTATCGCAAGGCGGCGCGTGCCCGGATCGCGGAAAGCCTGGAATTCTGCTACGAGACGTTTCCGCGGCTCACCGAACGGCGCGCCCAGCTCGCCGGCAGCATGAGCGGCGGCGAGCAGCAGATGCTGTCGCTCGCCCGCGCGCTGATGACCACGCCCAGCATCCTGCTCGTGGACGAGCCATCGGTCGGCCTGTCGCCGCTGCTGGTGCAGACCGTGATCGGCAAGATCAAGGAATTGAAGGAGCGGTTCGGCCTGACCGTGCTGATGGCCGAGCAGAACTTCCAGCAGGCCGTGCGCATCGCCGACCGCGGCTACGTCATCGTCCACGGCAAGATCGAGTTCGAGGGAGCATCCCGGGAAGCCCTCGCAGACAACGAGTTGGTGAAGAAGCTTTACCTCGGGCTCTGATCCCGGGCCGGGATCGTGCCGCAGTTCTCCTGCGGCCGGTGCGCCCTACCGGGTGGCCGGCGCAGGCTTCCTGCCCCCCGCTAGAACTGCTCTTCGGCGAGCGCCATCACCCCGCGCGCGCCGTGCAGGACGGTGTCCCTCAGGCCGCCGGCCTGCGACAGCACGTGATCCGCATAGAACAGCGCAGTGCCGATCTTCGCCCGGTAGAACGCCGCGTCGCCGGGACCGCCCTTCTCGATGCCGTCGAGTTTCTTGCGCGCGACCAGCGCCGCGCGCGCCATTTGCCAGCCGCCGCAGACGATGCCGACCAGTTTCAGGAACGGCACCGCGCCCGCGTGCACGGCACGGATATCGCCCTGGTAGCTCTTCGCGATCCACTCGGCGCTCTCGGCAAAGGCCGATGCGCCCCGCGACAGCTGATCTCGAATCGCAGCCAGTTCCGCGCCTCCGGCTCCTGCGAGTTCGGCCTCGACGGCGCGGATCATCTGAATCACCACCTTCGCCGTCGCGCCGCCGTCGCGCGCCAGCTTGCGGCCGACGAGGTCGTTCGCCTGTATGCCGGTTGTGCCCTCATAGATGGTCGCGATGCGCGCGTCGCGCAGATACTGCGCGGCACCGGTCTCCTCGATGAAACCCATGCCGCCGTGCACCTGGATGCCTATCGAAGCCATCTCGATGCCGGTCTCCGTGTTCCAGCCCTTGACCACCGGAATCATGAAGTCCGCGAACGCCTGGTGGCGCATGCGCTCCTCGCGGTCCGGATGGCAATGCGCGATGTCCATCGAGGCCGCCACCACGTACTGCAGCGCGCGCATCGCCTCGGTATGGGCCTTCATGCTCATCAGCATCCGGCGCACGTCCGGGTGACGGATGATGGGCACCGATCGGTCGCTGCCCGCGACGTCCCGGCTCTGGATACGCTCCTTGGCGTACGCAAGCGCCCTCTGGTAGGCACGCTCGGAGATCGCCACGCCTTCCAGGCCGACTGCGAACCGCGCCGCGTTCATCATGATGAACATGTACTCCAGGCCCCGGTTCTCCTCGCCGACCAGATAACCGACCGCCCCCTCCTTGTCGCCGAACAGCATGACCGCGGTGGGACTGGCGTGGATGCCCAGCTTGTGCTCGATCGAGACGCAGTGCACGTCGTTGCGCGCGCCCAGACTGCCGTCCTTGTTCACCAGAAACTTCGGCACGATGAACAGCGAGATACCCTTCACCCCATCGGGGGCATCGGGAGTGCGCGCGAGCACCAGGTGGATGATGTTCTCCACCAGATCGTGGTCGCCGTAGGTGATGAAGATCTTCTGGCCGAAGATCCGGAAGTGCGGCCCCAGGTCCGGATCGGTCGCCGGCACCGCGCGCGTCTTGATCAGCGCGAGATCGCTGCCCGCCTGCGATTCGGTGAGGTTCATGGTGCCGGTCCAGCTGCCCTCGACCATCCGCGGCAGGAACATGCGTTTGATTTCCTCGGTGCCGCGCAGCAGCAGCGCCTCGATCGCGCCCACGGTGAGCAACGGGCACAGCGAGAACCCCATGTTGGCGGAGTTCCACATCTCCGACACCGGCGTGGAGACGATCTTGGGCAGCCCCTGCCCGCCGAACTCCGCGGGGAACTGCAGCGCGTTCCAGCCGCCTTGAGCGAACTGCCGGTAAGCTTCCTTGAATCCCGCGGGCGTTCGCACCGCGCCGCCCTCGAACGACGAGCCTTCCTTGTCGCCGGACTGATTGAGCGGCGAAAGGACTTCGCTCGCGAACCGGCCGCTTTCCTCCAGGATCTGGTCCACCAGATCCGCGGTCGCGTCCTCGCACCCGGGAAGCCGCGAGACGCTTTCCAATCCGACCAGCTCGTTGAGCACGAACAGCATCTCACGAACGGGCGCAATATATTCAGCCATAGCTCACTCCGGAAGTCCTGGCGTTCGCAGTCCTTGTCCTAGGCCAGCACGGGGCACAACCAAACGCACGAGTTGGTTTTGCCTTTCACACTCTCCCGATTTCGGGAAGTTGCGAAGTTGCAACTTCCCGAAATCGGGAGACGTATACAAATCCGAGTTCTCCTCCAACCGGTTCAGTATTCGACTCGTCGGTGAAACCACCCTATCCTAGTTCCTTGATCAACTCGGGCACCACCTGGAACAGATCGCCGACGATGCCGTAATCGGCGACCTGGAAGATCGGCGCTTCCTCGTCCTTGTTGATGGCGACGATCACGCCGCTGTCCTGCATGCCCGCCAAGTGCTGGATCGCCCCGGAAATGCCCACCGCGATGTACAGGTCGGGCGCCACCACCTTGCCCGTCTGTCCCACCTGAAAGTCGTTCGAGACGTATCCCGCGTCCACCGCGGCCCGCGATGCGCCCAGGGCCGCGCCAAGCCGGTCCGCGAGCGGCTCGAGTATCTTGTATTTTTCGGCCGAGCCCATGCCCCGCCCACCCGAGACGACGACGCGCGCCGCTACCAGCTCGGGACGATCGGACTTGACGATTTCCCGGCCCACCAGCGCCGACAGTCCCGGATCGGCGCCTGCAGCGACGTTCTCCACCGCCGCGGACCCGCCGCTTGCGCTCACCGCGTCGAATCCGGTCGCGCGCACGGTAATGACCTTGATGGCATCCCTGGACTGCACGGTCGCCAGGGCGGCACCCGCATAGATCGGCCGCACGAAGGTGTCCGGCGACTTCACCGCGATGATTTCGGAGATCTGGGCCACGTCGAGCAGCGCCGCGATGCGCGGCATCACGTTCTTGCCGTTGCTGGTAGCCGCAGCCAGGATGTGGGTGTAACCCGAGCCTGAAACGAGGCCCGCCACCAGAGCGGCCAGGTTTTCGGCAAGCTGGCCGCCGTAGTGCGGCGCGTCGGCTACCAGCACCTTCTTTACGCCTGAGATAGCGGCCGCGGCCTGCGCCGCCGCCGCGCATCCGGCGCCTGCGACCAGCACGGCGACCTCGCCGCCCATCTGCGCGGCAGCCCCCAGCGCGTTCAGGGTCGCGGACTTGATCGACTGGTTGTCGTGTTCTGCGATGACGAGGATGCTCATTGGATCACCTTGGCTTCGTTCTTCAGTTTTTCCACCAGCGTCTTTGCGTCGGGCACCTTGACCCCCGCCTTGCGCTTGGGCGGCTCCTCGACCTTGATGATGACCAGGCGGGACGCGATATCGACCCCGAGCGCATCGGGCGTGAGGACCTCGAGCGGCTTCTTCTTCGCCTTCATGATGTTGGGCAGCGTGACGTAGCGCGGCTCGTTCAGGCGCAAGTCGACGGTGATGGCGGCCGGAAGCTTCAGGGACTCGGTTTCCAGACCTCCGTCGACCTCGCGCGTGACGCTCACCTTGTCCCCTTCGACCTTGACCTTGAAGGCGAAGGTTCCCTGCGCCCAGCCCAGCAGCCCGGCGAACATCTGCCCGGTCTGGTTGCAGTCGTCGTCGATCGCCTGCTTGCCCAGCAGAACCAGCCCCGGGTTCTCCTTTTGCGCGACCGCGCGCAGCAGCTTGGCCACCGCAAGCGGTTGCAGTTCTGCGTCGGTCTGGACCAGGATCGCACGGTCCGCGCCGATCGCCAGGGCGGTGCGCAGCGTTTCCTGCGAAGCCTGCGGGCCGCAGGACACTGCGATGATCTCGGTCGCCGTGCCCGCTTCCCTGAGTCGCACCGCCTCTTCCAGCGCGATTTCATCGAACGGGTTCATCGACATCTTGACGTTGGCGGTTTCCACGCCCGTGCCGTCGGCCTTGACGCGCACCTTGACGTTGTAATCCACCACGCGCTTCACGGGAACAAGGACTTTCATCTCGACTCTCACCCTGTGCGGAAAAATGAAATTATAGCGGAACCGCGCCTGTCCTTGACTTGCTCCAGATCACGGACACGGCCGGTCGCATGAGCGCCCGGATCAGATTCCCTTGAAATCCGGCTTGCGCTTTTCCATGAACGCCCTGCGTCCTTCCTTGTGGTCGTCGCTCGCGAAGCACGCCTCGACCATGCGCGCTGCGGTTGCCGCGTCGCGCTCACCGGGATCCTTGAGCCATTGCTGGGCGGCGAACTTGACGGCGGCGATCGTGAGCGGCGCGTTCTCGGCAATCGTCGCGCAGTACTCGGAGACCTCGCGCCCCAGGTCCGCCGCCGGGATCACGCGGCTCAGGAAACCCATGCGCAGTGCCTCTGCGGCGCCGAATTTGCGCGCCGAGATGAAAATATCCACCGTGTTGGCGGCGCCGAGCACGTTCATGAAGCGGCGCACGCCGTCGTACCCGTAGCCCAGGCCCAGGCGCGCGGCCGGCATGCGGAACACGGCGTCATCGGCGGCGAAACGCAGGTCGCAAGCCGCCGCGAACCCCAGTCCTCCTCCCATGCATACGCCGCGGATGCGCGCGATCACCGGCTTGGCGCACCGCATGGGCGCGATGTAGGCCTGTTCCACGGCCTGGTTGTAAACGGCCTGCGCCTCGGCGGTGCCACGCAGCTTCTCGAACTGCGAGATGTCCGCGCCGGAGATGAAGGCCTTGTCGCCGTCGCCCGCGACCACGATCACGCGCACCGACGGGTCGCGATCGAGTTCGGCCATGGTCTGCGGCACGGCGCGCCACATGTCGTAGCTCATCGCGTTCATCTTTGCCGGGTTGGAGAACAGTATGGTGGCGACGGGTCCGTCGCGCCGGGTAATCAACTCTGCCATGGCGTTTCCTATGTCGTTTCCGGTCGCTCGGTCCTGGCCGACCAGCCTGAGCGCCGGGAGCATAGCATTCCTCGCATGCCGCATCAGCGTGGAGGCGGCCCCGGGGTGCCGGCGGCATCGTCCCGATCAAATCAGTTCCACGATTGCCGCTACGCTATTACACTTACGCGCCGGGAGAATCGCCGTGACCAGACCGCTTTCGCACATCAGGGTGCTTGACCTCACCCGCGTCCTTGCCGGTCCGTGGGCCGCCCAGACCCTTGCCGACCTGGGCGCTGAAGTCATCAAGATCGAGCGCCCAGGGACGGGGGATGATACCCGCGCCTGGGGCCCGCCGTGGTGGCACGACCGCGAGGGCAGGGAAACGCGCGAATCGGCGTACTTTCTCTCGGTCAACCGGGGGAAAAAGTCCGTGACCCTGGATCTTTCGCAACCCGAGGGACAGCGCATCGCGCGCGAGCTGGCTGCGAAATCGGACGTGCTGATCGAGAACTACAAGGCGGGCACGCTCGAGCGCTACGGCCTGGGCTACGAGGACATCCGCGCGATCCATCCGGGCCTCATCTACTGCTCGGTGACCGGCTATGGGCAGGACGGCCCGCTGGCCTCGCGCCCCGGCTACGACTTCATTTTCCAGGGCATGGGCGGCCTGATGAGCATCACCGGCGAGCGCGACGGCCAGCCCGGAGGCGGTCCGCAAAAGACCGGCATCGCGGTCACCGATGTCCTCACCGGCCTGTACGCGACTATAGCCATCACGGCCGCGATCGCCGCCCGCGAAAAGAGCGGCGCCGGGCAGCACATCGACACGGCGCTGCTGGACACCATCGTCGCGTTCGGGGCCAACCAGATACTCAGCTACTGGTGTTCGGGCAACGTGCCGCAGCGCTTCGGGAACTCGCATCCGAACATCGTTCCCTACGAGGCGTTTGCGACCAGCGACGGACACATCATCCTGGCGGTCGGCAACGACAGCCAGTACGCGGCGTTCTGCCAGGCCTGCGGCCGCCCTGAACTGGCCGACGACCCGCGCTTTCGCACCAACCCGGACCGGGTCAAGAACCGCGAGGTGCTGGTGCCCATCGTGCGCGAGATCATGCGGGCCCGCACCAAGCGGGCGTGGATCGATGCGCTGGAAGCGGCCGGCGTGCCGTGCGGCCCGATCAACAATTACGCCGAAGTCTTCGACAACGAGCAGGTGCGCCACCGCGGCCTGCGCGTGGACATCCCTCACCCGCTGCTGGGCAGCGTGCCGACCGTGGCCAGCCCGATGCGGTTTTCAGCGACCCCCGTGGACTACGACGTGCCACCGCCGTTGCTCGGTGAGCACACGCGCGAGGTGCTGAGCGGAATACTCGGCATGGGCGATGCCGAGATCGACGCGCTGGGCGGGAGGGGGGTGGTCTAGGTCTTCCAGTCGGGCTTGCGTTTGGCGATGAACGCGCCCACGCCCTCGGCGGCGTCTTCCATCATCACGTTGCAGGCCATGGCGTCGGCGGCGATGCCGTAGGCCTTTGCCATCGGCATTTCGACTTGCTGGTAGAACACCTTCTTGCCGAACGCTATAACCTCGCGCGGCTTGGAAATGATGGCGTCGATGAGACGCGCCAACTCCGCGTCGAGCTCGGCATCGGGCACGACGCGGTTCACCAGGCCCCAGGCCTGCGCCCTGCGCGCGTCGACGAATTCGCCGGTGAGCAGCATCTCGAGCGCGTTCTTGCGCAGCAGATTGCGCGCCACCGCGACGCCCGGCGTGGCGCAGAACAGTCCCAGCGTGATCCCCGAGGTCGCGAAAGTCGCGCTTTCCGCCGCCACCGCCAGATCGCACATCGCCACCAGCTGGCAGCCCGCCGCCGTGGCCATGCCGTGCACGCGCGCAATCACCGGTTGCGGCATCTGCTGGATGGTCATCATCATCTCGCAGCAGCGATCGAAGATCTCCCGCGTGAAATCGTAGCTGCGGCTGGACATCATTTCCTTGAGGTCGTGACCGGCGCAGAACGCCTTGCCCTCGCCGGCGATCACCACCGCGCGCACCGACTGGTCCTGCGCGACATCATCGAGGGCCGCCTTGATCTCGCCTATCATCGCTGCGGGAATCGAGTTGTACTGCGCAGGCCGGTTCATTGTGATCGTCTCGACCGCGCCTTGCCTGCGGCGCAGAATCATCGACTCGGAGGACGCGGTCTTCCCGGAAGCATTCATGTTCTGTCCTTTGAGGTATCGATTTCGGGTGCCGACAACGCCTGCTGCCTCAACGCGAATTTCTGGATCTTGCCGGTCGAGGTCTTCGGGATCGGCCCGAAGACCACGTGCCGCGGCACCTTGAAGCGCGCCAGGCTCCCCCGGCAGTGCTCGACGATTTCCTGCTCGCTCACCTGGGCGCCCGGCTTGAGTTCGACGAAGGCGCACGGGGTCTCGCCCCACTTCGGGTCCGGCCTTGCGACCACCGCAGCCGCCAGCACCGCCGGGTGCCGGTAGATCACGTCCTCGACCTCCAGCGACGAGATGTTCTCGCCGCCCGAAATGATGATGTCCTTGGAGCGATCCTTGATCTTGATATAGCCGTCGGGCTGCATCACCGCGAGGTCCCCGGAATGGAACCAGCCGCCGGCAAACGCTTCCTGTGTCGCTTTCGCGTTCTTCAGGTATCCCTTCATGGTGATGTTGCCGCTGAACATGATCTCGCCCATCGTCCGGCCGTCCCGGGGCACGGGTTCCATGGTCTGCGGATCCAGCACGGTCAACCCCTCCTCGACGATATAGCGCACGCCCTGGCGGCCGTTGCGCTCGGCGCGGTTGATGATATCCAGTTCGCGCCATTCGTCGTGCTTGGCGCACACCGTCGCCGGTCCGTAGGTCTCGGTCAGCCCGTAGGCATGGGTGAGGTCGAAGCCGATTCTCTCCATGCCCTCGATCATCGCTGCGGGCGGCGCGGCACCCGCCACCATGGCCCACACCTTGTGGTCGATGCCCTCGCGAAGCTTCGGATCGGCGTTGACCAGCGTGGCATGCACGATAGGCGCGCCGCAATAGTGCGTGACCCGGTGCTCCCTGATCAGGCGGAATATCGCCGCGGCGTCCACCTTGCGCAGGCACACGCTGGTGCCCGCGTTGGCCGCCATGGTCCAGGGAAAGCACCAGCCGTTGCAGTGGAACATCGGCAGGGTCCACAGATACACCGCATGCTGCGGCATGCCCCAGGTGAGGATATTGCCCACCCCGTTCAGATAGGCCCCGCGGTGATGGTAGACCACGCCCTTGGGATTGCCCGTGGTGCCCGAGGTGTAGTTGAGTGAGATCGCATTCCATTCGTCCGCAGGCATCCGCCACTCGTAGGCCGGATCGCCCGCCGCGATAAAGCTCTCGTAGTCGCACCCGCCCAGCCGGGCGCCCGTTCCGGCGTATTCCGGGTCGTCGACGTCGATGACCGTGAGTGCGCGCTTGAGTTGCGCCAGCGCCCTCGTGGCTGTTTCCGAGAATTCGCGGTCGAGGATCAGCAGCCTCGCCTCGCCATGATCGAGCATGAAGGCGATCGCCTCGGCATCGAGTCTCGTATTGAGCGTGTTCAGCACCGCGCCGGTCATCGGCACGCCGAAATGGCACTCGAGCATCTCAGGCGTGTTCGAGAGCATGACCGCCACCGTGTCGCCCGCACCGATGCCCCGCCGCGCGAGCGCGGAGGCGAGCCGGCGGCAGCGCGCGTAGCTCTCGGCCCAGGTGTAGCGGCGCGTGCCATGCACGACCGCGAGCCGTTGCGGATACACGTAGGCCGCACGCTCGATGAAGCTGAGCGGCGTCAACGGCGCGTAATTGGCGCGGTTGCGCTCCAGATCGGTTTCGTAGGGATTGACAGCGGCTGACATGGCGGATTCCCCGAAATGCGCGCGTAGGCGTCTATTCTCGCAAAAAACCGCTCCGTTGAAAGGCGGCATTCGCATGCCGCCGGCTGCGCCGGCCGCCCTACGAAGTCTCCAGACGGCGCCACAGGCAGCGTCCCTTGCTGTCGGTCTCGATGCGCCCGAGCATAGCCTCATGTGCCGCCATTTCGTCGGCCGATGCGGCCGGAACCAGGAGCGGCAAGCGCTCGCAGTGTCCCGCTTCGCCTGTTTCCTCCCGTGCCGGCCCGGGCGGTTCGAGCTCGATCCCCAGGCTCTCCTGGCCGCGGGTCATCGCCAGGTAGACCTCGGCGAGCAGTTCCGCGTCGAGAAGCGCCCCGTGCAGCGTGCGGTGGGAGTGCTCGACCCGGTAGCGCTCGCACAAGGCATCGAGCGAATTCCTCTTGCCCGGATGCAGTCCCTTGGCGAGGGCCAGCGTATCGACAATCGCCGCGCAGTGCTGCTCGATCGGCGGCAGCTCGAGCAAGGCGAGCTCCTGGTTCAGGAATTCGACGTCGAAGGCGGCGTTGTGGATGACGAGTTCGGCGCCGCGCACATAGTCCAGAAATTCGGCAGTGATCTCCCGGAACTTGGGCTTGTCCTGCAGGAACTCGCCGGTAATGCCGTGGACCTTCAGTGCACCCGTCTCGCTCTCGCGCTCCGGGTTGACGTAGCGGTGGAAATGGTTGCCGGTCAGGCGCCGGTCCACGATCTCCACGCAGCCGAGTTCGAGGATGCGGTCCCCGAGCCTGGCGCTCAGGCCCGTCGTTTCGGTGTCGAGCACGATTCTGCGCATTAGTCCGTCCTAAACCAGTCTGGCCGATACCAGACAGCATCGCTTGCGATTGACATCCATCTTCTCCCGACTTTGGGACGTTGCAACTTCGCAACGTCCCAAAGTCGGGAGATTTGATAAAACCCGAACCGCTGCCAAATCCGTCTGTTCTTGGCTCACGACCGCCTATGGGGACACGCTCTCCACGCCGCGGTTGGCGAGCGCATCGGCGCGCTCGTTCTCCACGTGGCCGGCGTGCCCCCGCACCCAATGCCATTGCACCTTGTGCTTGTGCGCCAGTTCATCGAGTTCGCGCCACAGATCCTCGTTCTTCACCGGCTTCTTGCCCGCGGTGCGCCAGCCGCGCCGCTTCCACTGCGGCAACCACTCGCTGATGCCCTTCTGCACGTACTGCGAATCCGTATAGACCTTGACGTTGCAGTGGCGCTTGAGCGCCTCGAGCGCGCGGATCACCGCGGTCAGTTCCATCCGGTTATTGGTGGTCTGGCGCTCACCGCCACAGATCTCCTTTTCCCGCGCGCCCATGCGCAGGATCGCGCCCCAGCCGCCGGGGCCGGGATTGCCCTTGCAGGCTCCGTCGGCAAAGACCAGCACCGTGTTATCGGTGCTCGGGCTGGCGGTCATGATTCCTGCGTACGTGAATAACGTTGTCCTTGCGCGCCACCTGGATCAGCGCCGCCTGCTTCGAAAGCCGCTCGCGCCAGGATGGCGCGATCAGGCGCATGCCCACGCAACGCTTGACCGCGCGCACCACGTAGACCCCGCCGGCGATCGGCCACCAGCGGTCTCCGGCGCGCTCCATGAACGCGAAGCGCTCCAGCCAGCTCGCCTGCGCGAAAGGCGGCACGTAACAGCCGAAGCGGCCGCCGTTCAACTCGAATCCAAGCAGCGCCAGCCAGTCCTTCAGCCGCAATAGGCCGATGAACCTGCCGCACCAGGGATAATCGGAACTGCGATGCATCATGGCACGCTTTGCGCCCCACAGCGACAGAGGATTGAATCCCGAAATGACGATCGAGCCCTCGGGCATGAGCACCCGCTCGGCCTCGCGCAGGATCTGGTGCGCGTGCGGACTGAATTCAAGGATGTGCGGCAGCACGACCAGGTCGATGCTCTGCGAGGCGAGCGGCAGCTTCCAGGGCTCGGCCCGCAGCGCAGCGCCTGCCTCCGGCCCGATACACGCCTTGAAGGCAATGCGGTTTTCGCGCAGGAAATCGATCTGCGGCAACCCGACCTGCACCGCGTTGAAGCCGAACACGTCGTCGACCGCGCTGTCGAACTGCGCCGTTTCCCAGGCGAGCACGTAGCGCCCGCCGGGTGTCTCAAACCATTCGGATAAGGTCGCGGGCAGCATCGCCTATAATTATCCCATGTCCGAGCAGCATCGCATTCAAGTCCACCCCATTCCCGCCTTCAAGGACAACTATATCTGGGCGCTGCGAAGCGGCTCCCGAGTTGCGATCGTCGATCCCGGCGACGCTCGGCCGGTGCTCGATTATCTTGCGCGCGAAGCGTTGGAACTGGTCGCCATCCTCGCCACCCACCATCACGCCGACCACGTCGGCGGCGTCGCGGATCTCAAACGCGGCCGCGACATCCCGGTGTACGGCCCGAAGAACGAACCCATTTCCACGCTCACCCGTCCGGTTGCCAGCGGCGACCGCGTCGCAATACCCGAATTCGGGGTGGCGTTCGAGGTGCTGGACATTCCCGGGCATACCCGTGCGCACATTGCGTATTATGGTTCAAAGATGGTGTTCTGTGGCGATACGCTTTTCGCCTGCGGCTGCGGCCGCGTGTTCGAGGGCACGCCCCCGCAGTTGCACGCATCGCTGGCAAAGCTTGCCGCGCTACCCGAGGACACCCTGGTGTACTGCGGTCACGAATACACCCTGGCCAACATCCGCTTCGCCCGGGCGGTGGAACCCGGCAACGTCGCGCTCGCCGGACGCGAGCGGACTGACACCACCACCCGCGAAAAAAACCATCCGACTCTTCCGACAACCATCGGCCTGGAAAAAGCGACCAACCCGTTCCTGCGCTGCGCACAGCCTGAAGTCGCGCAGGCTGCAGCCCGCCGGCGCGGCACTGACGTCACCGATCCCGTCGAGGTGTTCACCGCGATCCGGGAGTGGAAAAACACGTTTTGACGGGAATGACGCAGTCGCAGCGGTGCGCGCGCAGGCTCACGCGGCCTGCCTCGCCGCCAACCCGCCAGTGGTCTTACAAATTGAAAGTGCGATCTTCAAAGTGTAAGATAGCGTCATGCAACTACTCCCCCGGGACGCGACCGCTGCCCTGCGCCGCCTG
>MEQZ01000196.1:0-786 GCA_001770425.1 Betaproteobacteria bacterium RIFCSPLOWO2_02_FULL_65_20
ACGCGCTGATCGATTTCGTCCTGCGCGATCACCCGGTGGGCCTAGAGGAACTCCGCCGCCACCCCGAAGGGATGCGTTTCGGCAAGCCGGAGGAGCCGCGCAAGTACGAGAAAGGTCAGCTTCGGGACGACGGGAAGCCGGGATTCCCGACGCCTTCGGGAAAGGTTGAAATCGCATCGAGCGTCCTCGCGAAGCACGGGTTCGACGCGCTGCCGACGTACACCGAACCAAGCGAGGGGCCCAGCGCGAATCCGGAACTGGCGCGCGAGTACCCGCTCGTGCTCAACACCGGGGCACGCATTCAGTCGACCTACCGCTCCCAGCATCTCAATATCCCTGGTCTGCTCGCGATGCAGCCGGTGCCGCAGGTGCTGATCCATCCCGACGATGCGGCCGTGCGCGGTATCGCGGACGGGAACCTCGTCCACGTACGCACGCCGCGCGGCTGCGTCCCGTTCTACGCGCGCGTCACCGATGCGGTAATGACAGGCGGCGTGGAGCTCAACGTGGGAGGCGGTGGGCCGATTCAGGCCGAGGCCTGGAGCCGAGCCAATGCCAATTACCTGACCGACTTCGCGGGCCGCGACCCGATATCGGGGTTCCCGACGTACAAGGCCCTCCTGTGCGAAGTGGAGAACGTGTCGCTCGAAGAGGAGCGGCAGGCAGCGGCCTGAGTACTCCTGGACTCGGCCGCAGCGATCTATCGCGACGGGGGGCAGGTGGCGCAGACTGCCCGCGCCTCTGACGCGTACAAGTGTTGCACGCTGGTCGAACGTCAATAACTGG
>MEQZ01000196.1:809-1719 GCA_001770425.1 Betaproteobacteria bacterium RIFCSPLOWO2_02_FULL_65_20
GGCATGCAAAGGAATCGAAACCTCAGGGATTTTCTGGAGCTGATCCGGAAGGCCGGACCCAAGTATTACGCTGAGGCTAACCAGCGACTTGATCCCCATCTGGAAGTGGGAGTCCTCCAGCACAAGCTGTACAAGATCGATCGCAATCCTGTCATCTATTGCCCGGAAATCGCAGGCAGCAGGTTTCCGCTGGTGACCAACGTATTCGGAAGCTTCGAGCTCCTCGGCGTGGCGCTTGGAATGGAGCCGGGGCGCGTCGATCAGGGTGAGATTCTCCACGAGTACCGGAGAAGGGAGGCCGATCTCAAGCCGGCCCTGATGGTCCCTTCTACCCGCGCACCGGTCAAGGAAGTGGTGCTGCGGGGCAAGAACGTCGATCTGGGTATCCTGCCCATTACGCACCATGCGCCTCTGGATTCCGCAAAGTTCATCACCATAGCCAACATGGTGTGCCGGGATCCGGACACGGGGATATTGAACGTCGGCGTGTACCGCCATGAGGTCAAGGGCAAGAATCAGCTGGGGGCAATGCTCCTGCCCTATCATCACGCAGGGGTGATCGCCAGGCGTTATGCGGAGTTGGGGAAGAAGATGGAGGTGGCGCTGTTCCTGGGACATCATCCGGCCGTCGTACTGGGGTCGATGCACCGGGGCTCGCAGGACATCGACGAGTACGAGGTCATGGGCGGGCTCCTAGGGGAGCCGCTCAGATTAACGCCCTGCGAAACGGTGGACTTGCCTGTTCCTGCAGATTCGGAGATCGTCATCGAAGGCGTCATCGACCCCCGCAGCATGGTCACGGACGGGCCATTTGGGGAGTTCGCCGATCACTACGGCGAGCCGCGCAACGTCTATCTCATCAAGATCAAGGCGATCACAATGCGCAAGGATGCGATCTATCACGACCTGG
>MEQZ01000196.1:1734-16059 GCA_001770425.1 Betaproteobacteria bacterium RIFCSPLOWO2_02_FULL_65_20
AGCACAACATCGCGCACGTGCTCGGCCTGGAATCGGCAATTTACGATTCGGTCAAGCGAGTGGTCCCCACCGTGAAAGCGGTCAACTGCCCCGCGAGCGGCAAGGCGATTTTTCTCCTCTATGTCTCGATCAGGAAGACGCTGGGCGGTCAGGGCAAACTCGCGGGCTTGGCGGCGCTCTCGGTCGCGAGTTACCCGGTGAAGATCTGTATCGTCGTCGACGACGACGTCGACGTGTTCGACGAGAAGAACGTGCTCTGGGCGCTGGCCACCCGGATGGTGCCCGGCCGCGACATCTCCATCATCGAGAACTGTGCCGGGAATGCGCTGGATCCCGTCGCCTTTGACGAAACGCGCCTGAAGATCGGATCCATGCAGGACTACATGATCATCGACGCCACCAAACCGCTGACCCTGCCTACCCCGGTACCGATCACCCCGCCCGAAGACCTCTGGAAGAAGATGAAGCTGGAGGACTACATCAAGGGATTCGTTCGCTAGGGGCCCGGGCGGCGCCGGCGCTGCCGATTCGGGAGCGAAACGTCATTCGACGATCGGTGTTTGAACGGGGAATGACATAGATCAAACCGGCTTTTCGCACTGCGGTAATAGGATGCTCTCTCCACGGGGGAGGAGCGCGCCGCGATCGGGCGGGTCTCCCATCCATTCGCGGTCGGGGGCATAGGCATGAATCGCGCGGGTCCGGAATTCACAGTCGCACGTCAGGACGCGGGAGCTGCATCGGAGACATGGATCCCGTCCTCCTGTGCGTTGTGCTATGGCAGTTGTTCCATCCTCGTGCGTCGCGTCGATGGCGTGATCACCAAGATCGAGGGCAATCCCGAGAGCGCGGTGGGCAAGGGGCGCCTGTGCGGCAAAGGCGTCTCCGGGATCATGTCGCATTACGACCCGAACCGCCTGACCCGACCACTAAGACGCACCAATCCCAAGAAGGGGATCGACGAGGATCCCGGCTGGAAGGAAATCAGCTGGGACGAGGCGCTCGATGAAATCGCCTCCGTGCTGAAGCGAGTTCGCGCCGAGGATCCGCGCAAGCTGCTCATCCAGCACACTACCACCGTCACTGCCGCGTCGATGCCGTTTCGCACCTTCGCGGCGGCCTTCGGCACGCCCAATCGCTCCACCGCGGGCGGCGGGATGCATTGCGGCAATGGCGCGCACCTGCTCTCGGGGATGATGCACGCTTCCTGGTCGGTGGTTCCGGATTTCGAGTATTGCAACTACGCAATCTATTTCGGCGCCTCCAAGGGCCACGGCGCGGGCCACGCTTCCTGCGCGAACATGGGGCTGGCGGCCGAGGCGCGCACTCGCGGCATGAAAATGGTGGTGGTCGATCCGATGTGCAATTTCGCATCGGCCAAGGCGACCGAGTGGGTGCCGCTGCGGGTGGGCACCGACGGGGCCTTGGCGCTGGCGATGTGCAATGTCCTGGTGAATGAGTTGGGGATCTACGATGGCCCGTTCCTGCAGGCCAAGACCAACGCGCCGTACCTGATCGGACCGGACAAGCTCTATGTGCGGGACCCGGAGACGAACAAGCCGCTTGTCTGGGATATATCGGCATTTGCGGCCCGGCCCTACACCGATGCGAATGCAGCCGACATGGCGCTGGAGGGTAGCTACAAGGTCGATGGGGTGGCCTGCCAGCCCGGCTTCCAGAAGCTCAAAGACCATCTGAAGAAGTTCACCCCCGAGTGGAGCGAGACCATCACGACAGTGCCGGCGGCGGATATCCGGCGCATTACGGGAGAGTTTGCGAGCGAGGCGCGTATCGGCAGCACGATCGTCGTTGAGGGGGAGACGCTGCCTTACCGGCCGGTGGCGGCGATCGCATTCCGCGGCTCGCAGGGGCACAAGAACTCGCTGTACAACTTTCAGGCCATCGACCTGCTGAACGAGCTGGTCGGTGCCTCCGATGTCGTCGGCGGGTGCCTCGGATTCAATCCCGCGTGCCACGGTTTTCCGGAAACCGGCAGGCTGCGCTACGTCCCCAAGGCCGGGCCGGATGGCCTGATGGTCTCGGGAACCTGGATGGGCTATCACTATCCCTATCCGATCGGCGAGCCGCGCCTGCCCCAGCAGATGGGGCTGCAGGATCTGTTCGTGATGGGCATGACCTCGCCGTTTCTCGATTCGGACGATCGCGAAGACTGGTGGACGAAGCTCGAACTTCCGTACCGCCCCGAGGTGCTTATCAACTTCGGCTCTAATCTGATGATGAGCATCGCCAACCGCGAATCGATCGCGCGTTCGCTGACGCAGTACAAGTTCATCGTCTCGGTCGATCTGTTCGAGACCGAGACTACCCATTTCGCGGACATCGCGCTGCCCGACTGCAGCTATCTGCAGACGGTGGATTCCCGCTCGAACTACCCGTTTATCTTCAGTCACCCGGCGGGGATGGGCGAATGGTCCTGGCCGATCCGCCAGCAGGTGGTTCCGCCCGAGGGCGAGCAGCGGCGCATTGGGGACGTGATGCTCGAGCTTGCCGACCGGGTCGGCATTCGTGCCGATGCCAATGCCGCGTTCAACGCCGCGATGAACCTCGCGCCGGAGCATCGGTTGCAAGGCGGGCAGCGCTATACCTACGAGGAAATCTGCGACGCGGAACTGAAGAGCAACTTCGGGAGCGAGCGCGGGCTGGACTGGTTCAAGGCGCACGGCCTCATCAAGTGGCCCAAGAAGCCCGAGGAGGTGTACTGGCGGCCGTTCGTGGATGTGCGTGTGCCCATCTACTGGGAGTTCATGACGCCGCTCTACGAAAAGACCAACGCCATCACCGCGCCGCGCGGCATCGTGATTCCGCGCGAGTACTACCAGCCGCTGCCGGATTTTCTTCCCTGCCTGTCGCACGACTGCACGGCGCCGGGGTTCGATCTGTACGCGTTCTACTACCGCGACAGCATCCATACCAACAGCTATACCATGGAGAACCCGTGGCTGGACGAGGCGGCTCAGCTCGATCCGTTCTCTTACACCATTGCGATCAATGCGGATACCGGAAAGAAGAAGGGCCTGCGCGATGGCACGATGATCCGGGTGGAAAACGAGAGAGGGCGATGGGTGGAGGGCCGCGTCCGGCTCACCCAGGCAATTCATCCAGAGGGGCTTGGCGTCGCCGCCTGCGCGGGCCACTGGAGCAGGGGGATGCCGGTCGCCAGGGGCAAGGGGGTATTCTACAACCAGCTGCTCGAGCTCGACTGGAGTCACGTCAGTCCGGTCAACCTGAATCTTGACCTGTGCGTCAGGGTCAAGGTGATGCCGGTCGCGGCGGACCTCCGGTAAGGCCGTCAACAGAATCATAGTAGGAGGAAGTCGATGAAAAACGCCAAGTCATTTGCCGTCTCGATGATCGTCACTCTCGCTGGTCTCTGTTTCGCGCCCGCTGTCCTCGCGCAGGAGTGGCCGGTTCCCGACCGGCCTATCCGCATCCTGATGCCCTTCCCGCCCGGCGGCACCGCTGACACCTTGTCGCGGCTCATCGCGAACCGGCTCACGATACAACTCGGGTTGCCGGTGGTGGTGGAGAACAAGCCAGGCGCTTCGACGCTGATCGCGGTGAACGAGCTGCGGCGGTCTGCGCCCGATGGCCACACGATCCTGTACACCGTGACCGGGACGACGAGCCAGTTGCCGCACCTTTACGCCAAGCCACCGTACGATCCTTTCACCGATTTCACGCCGCTCGGGCTCGCCGCGTACAACCAGCTGATCCTGACCGTAACGCGAAATGCGCCGTACAACACCCTGCGCGAACTCATCGATTACGCGCGCGCCCATCCTGGCAAGGTGAATTACGCCTCGTTCGGCAACGGGTCCTTTACGCATATCGTCAGCGAGTTGCTCAAGAAGACAGAGGGCATAGAAATGACCCATGTGCCCTACAAGGGCGGCGCACCTGCCGCGCAGGCGGTGTTTGCCGGGGAGGTGCAGATCCTGTTCGACGCGCCGCTGACGGCGATCAACAATGCGCGCGGAGGCAAGGTCAAATTGCTTGCCATAGCCGGCCCGGAACACATTGCGGCGATCCCAAAAGTGCCAACCATGGCGGACGCCGGCCTGAAGGGCTTCGATATTCCCGGCCTGGAGCAACTGCTCGGCCCATCCGGCATGTCCGGGGAACTGGTCGCGAAGGTCAATGCGGCGATCATGAAGGCCGTCCGTTCTCCGGAGATCGCCAAAGTCTACCGGGAGGGCGGATTCGTCTTCGTCGCGAGCACCGCGGAAGAACATGCCCGCATCATGCGGGAAAACTACGAACGCTGGGGCGAGGTGATTCGGCGCACGGGCATCAGGCTGGACTGACGGCGATGCGGCGGCACAGACTCCTTAACGGCGCGTGCGGCGTCCCGCACAATGTACGGTTGTCGATGCCAGGCACGGGCAGCGGACCGCGGATCGTGGCGGCATCGAGGGCGCGCAAGGCGCTGCTGGTGATTCTCGCTTCGATCGGCGCCCTTCTTGCGCCCTGGGGCGCAGTCGCCCAGGACTATCCGCAGCGGCCGGTGCGCCTGGTGATCCCTTTCAGCGCCGGGTTCACCGATACCTTCGGCCGCGTTCTCGCGGTGTTTCTGGGCGAGCGCCTTGGCCAGAACGTCGTGACCGAAAACCGCGCCGGCGCCGGCGGCGCGGTCGGCGCCAACGTCGTGGCTCACGCCGCGCCCGACGGCTACACGCTGCTCCTCGGATCCGCCTCGACCTTCGGCCTGACGGCGGGAGAGGCCAAGCGCCTGCCCTACGATCCGGAAAAGGATCTCGTTCCGGTGGCGATGCTGGCACGCGGCGCCAACGTCTTCGTAGTGCACCCGACGGTGAAGGCGGGCAGCATGATGGCGCTGATCGAATACGCCCGCGCCTACCCCGGCAAGATCAGGTATTGCTCGGCCGGCATCGGGAGCAACGCCCATCTCAATGGCGCGCTGCTCGCCCACCGCTACGGGATCGAGATCCAGCATGTGCCCTACAAGGGCGGAAGCGCCGGGGTCGTGGACCTGATCTCCGGCCAGATCGAGATGTGCATCAGCGGCACCCCCACCGGCGCGCCGTACGTCAAGGCCGGAAAGATGCGCGCGCTTGCGGTAACCAGCGCGGCGCGTACTCCGCTAATGCCCGGGGTGCCCACGATGGCCGAGGCGGGCATACCTGATTTTGTGCACGGTCCGCTGTTCGTCGTCTTGGCGCCCGCCGGGACACGGGCGGACATCACGGCGCGCCTGGCGCGCGAACTGGTGGCGATTTCACGACAGCAGGCGTTTCAGGGGCGCCTGGTGGAGATCGGCGCCGAGGCCGTCGAACCGCTCACCGAAGAGGCACTCAGGCATTACTTGCGCGGGGAGGTCCAGCGCTCGCGCGAAATGGCGGCGATGGCCGGACTGAAGGACGAGTAGCGGACTGCGCATCGGGGACGAGTTGATCCATGAACGCTGACGCCGATAGCGCCGCGACCGTTCGCTTTCTCCTGGACGGTGAAGTCACCGCGCTGACTGACATCGCCCCAACCCGCACGGTGCTGCAGGTGCTGCGCGAGGATCTGGGCCGCACCGGTTCGAAGGAAGGCTGCGCCGAGGGTGATTGCGGAGCCTGCACGGTCGTGGTCGCCGAACGCCATGAAGGCGGCGTGCGCTATCGTGCCGTGAACTCCTGCATTCAGTTCGCACCGTCGCTGGACGGCAAGGCGCTGATTACCGTCGAGAGCCTCAAGGGTCCGGATGGATCGCTGCATCCGGTGCAGCAGGCCATCGTCGACGGCCATGCGTCGCAATGCGGCTTCTGCACCCCGGGTTTCGTGATGTCGCTGTTCGCCCTCTTCAAGACCCGCAGCGCACCGTCGCGGCAGGAAATCAACGACGCGCTGGCGGGCAACCTGTGCCGCTGCACCGGATACCGGCCTATCGTCGACGCGGCGCAGGTGATGTACGAACTCGCCCGTTCGATACCGGAGGCGAAGCTGGACTGGATGAGCGCCCCGGCGGGTTCGCGCTCGGTGGCCGCACGGGGAGCCGAGGCCGAGTTTGCCGGTCGGCTCGCGGACCTGGAGCGCAAGGACGACCTCGTCATCATTCACGAGGGCGGAGCCTTTCATTCGCCCCGCACCCTCTCGGCATTTGCGTCGCTGCGCGAGCGCATGCCCGCTGCGCGCATCCTTGCCGGAGGCACCGACTTGGGCACGTGGGTGACCAAACAGTATCGCGGTCTGGGGGACGTGCTTTCCATCGGGAGCGTCGCGGAATTGAAGCGCACCGCGGTCACTGCGACGCACATCGAAATCGGCGCCGCGGTCGCGCTCACCGATGCCCATCTGCTGCTGGCGGAGCATTATCCCGGGCTGGACACGCTGTTCCGGCGGTTCGCGTCGCCGCCGATCCGCAATGCCGGCACGCTCGGCGGCAACATCGCCAATGGCTCACCCATCGGAGATTCCATGCCCTGCCTGATCGCGCTCGGCGCGACGGTGGTGCTGAACCGGGGCGCGAATAGGCGCGAATTGCCGCTGGAGGCGCTGTACCTCGCCTACCAGAGGACCGCGATGGAAGCGGGCGAATTCGTTTCGCAGGTGCGCGTTCCTCTGCCGCAGAAGGAGAGCGTGTTCCGCGCGTGGAAGATTTCCAAGCGCTTCGACCAGGATATCTCGACGCTGTGCGGAGCGTTCATGCTGCGCCTGGACGGCGGAGGCATCGCTGAGGCACGGGTGGCGTTCGGCGGCATGGCCGCGACGCCCCGGCGCGCCGCGGCATGCGAGGCCGCGCTCACCAGGCGCCCGTGGAACGAGGCGACGCGCGATGCGGCGATGGCTGCGCTCGCGCTCGATTATCAGCCGATCGACGACCTGCGCGGGACGGCCCGCTACCGGATGAAAGTCGCGCAGAATCTGTTGCGACGGCTCTGGCTCGAGACGGGGCCGGGAGGCGGCGCGGTAGTCACGCGTCTGGCCGATCTTCGGGGCGTGCTGGCATGAACGATCCTCTGGGAAGCGTCGCGGTCGACAAGGCACGGGGCGGCGTGGGTGCGCCGGTGCGTCACGAAAGCGCGCACCTGCACGTCAGAGGCGCCGCGCCGTTTACGGACGACATACCCGAGCTGCGCGGCACCCTGCACGCGGGGTTCGGCCTTTCGTCGCGGCCGCACGCCCGGGTCCTCACCCTTGATCTGGCCGCGGTGCGCGCCGCGCCGGGGGTCGTCGCGGTGTTGACCGCGGCAGACATCCCGGGGGAAAACGATTTCGGGGCGATACTGCGCGATGACCCCATCCTGGCGAACGATACCGTGCGGTACGTCGGCCACCCGATGTTCTTGGTGGTTGCGGAGAGCGTCGACGCGGCGCGCCGCGCGGCACGCGAGGCGGCAGTGGAATACGAGGAGCTACCGGCAATTCTGGACATCGACGAAGCGCTCCGCCAGCAGTCGTTCGTGGTTCCGTCTGTGACTCTGGAGCGGGGCGATTGGGCGGCGGCCTTGGCCGCGGCGCCGCAACGGCTCAAGGGCACGATTCGCCTCGGCGCGCAGGAACAGTTCTACCTCGAAGGCCAGGTGGCCTACGCGGTGCCGCGCGAGGATGCCGGCATGCTGGTCTACAGCTCGACCCAGCATCCGGGCCAGGTGCAGCTCAAGGTCGCGCATGCGCTTGGCGTTGACGCGCATCGCGTTATCGTGGAATGTCGGCGCCTGGGGGGCGGGTTCGGCGGCAAGGAAACGCAACCGGCCCAGTTCGCATGCGCGGCGGCCGTTGCGGCGCGCTTGCTCGAGCGCCCGGTCAAGCTGCGGCTGGACCGCGACGACGATTTCATGATCACCGGCAAGCGGCACGACTTCCGCATCGATTATGAAGTCGGCTTCGATTCCGGCGGGCGCATCGCCGGGCTGGACTTGATGCTCGCCTCGCGTTGCGGCCATTCTGCGGACCTCTCGGCCGTGGTGAACGACCGCGCCATGGCCCACGTCGACAACTGCTATTTCCTCGAGAACGTGCGCATCGTGTCGCACCGCTGCAGGACCCATACGCAGTCGGCGACCGCGTTTCGCGGCTTCGGCGTGCCGCAGGCGATGATGGCGGTGGAAACGGTCGTCGAGGAAATCGCGCAGCACCTGGGACTGGATCCGGTGCTGGTGCGCCGCAGGAACTTCTACGTACCGGGGGTACGCGATGTGACGCACCACGGGATGAAGGTCGAGGACTTCGTCGCGAAGGAATTGTTCGACGAACTGGAACTGAGCGCCGCGTACGCGGCACGGCGACGCGCGATCCGGGAGTGGAATGCGGTGAATCCGGTGATCAAGCGCGGCATCGCGATGACCCCGGTGAAGCAGGGCATTTCCTTCAGCACGACCTTCTTCAACCAGGCCAGCGCGACGGTGCACATCTACACCGACGGCAGCGTGCTGCTGAACCACGGCGGCACGGAGATGGGCCAGGGGCTGTTCACCAAGGTAGCCCAGGTCGTCGCCCAAGAACTGGGCATCGACGTCGAGCGGGTGAGGGTGTCGGCCTCGGACACGAGCAGGATCCCCAACGCGTCGGCCACCGCGGCCTCCAGCGGCAGCGATCTGAACGGCAAGGCGGCGCAGGCTGCGGCGCGTGAATTGAAGGCGCGACTGACGGCGTTTATCGCGGAACGGTTCGAGGTCCCGGCCCATGCGGTGCGCTTCGAGGCGAACCGCGTGCACGCGGGGGCGAAGGTGGTTTCCTTCGGGGAACTGGCCGAGTTGGCCTACATGGCGCGCGTTCAGCTCTGGGCAAGCGGTTTCTACAAGACTCCGAAGCTGGACTACGACGCCAGGACGCGGACCGGCCGGCGATACTCCTATTTCGCCTACGGGGCGGCGGTTTCCGAAGTCGCCGTGGACACGCTGACCGGCGAGAACCGGCTGGTGCGCACGGACATCCTCCACGACGTAGGGCGGTCGCTCAATCCCGCGATCGACCTCGGTCAGATCGAAGGCGGATTTGTCCAGGGCATGGGCTGGCTTACCACCGAAGATCTGGTTTGGGACGCGTCGGGCCGCCTGTGCACGCACTCACCTTCGACGTACAAGATCCCGGTCGCGAGCGACGTGCCGCCCGAATTCCATGTCAAGCTCTATGAGCGGGGCGAAAACGTTGAAGACAGCGTATACCGCTCCAAGGCGGTGGGCGAGCCGCCGCTGATGCTGGCGCTGTCGGTATTCTTCGCCATCCGCGACGCGGTGGCGAGCGTTGCGCAGTACCGGCTGTCGCCCAGACTGAACGTGCCGGCGACGCCGCAGGAGATCCTCCAATCGGTGGATGAGTTGCACGAGCGCTCGCCTGGCGAACGACGCGTCCGGCCTGTTCCAGGCTAATTGTCATGTCTCTGATAAGCGACTCGGAAATGACAGGGCGGGCGACACCGGACCAGTTACCCCTTTATTACAATATTTCCCAAACCCTGCTGGACGACAATATTGAAAATGGATTGGGCGGCAAGATAGCCATCTATTTTCGGGAGCAGACCATTACGTATGACCAGTTGTCGCTTGAAGTGAACAAACTGGGGAATTTGTTGAAGACGGAGTTTGGTGTAATTCCAGAAGCAAGAGTGGGGTTGTTGCTGCCGGACTGTCCCGAATTTGTAAGCGGCTTCTTGGCAGTTATCAAGATAGGGGCGGTAGCCGTGCCCCTATCCACAATGCTCAGTCCCTCCGATTATGCCTATCTTCTGAATGACACCAGAGCCGCGGTGTTGATAGCGGACAAGGCGTTCTTGGATCTCTTGTTGTCCCTCAAGGAATCGTTGGAATATCTGAAGTGCGTACTGGTCGTAAACGATGACGATGCAGATAGCGACGCCTGGCCAGACGGATTGGGCAATGGTTATCGCGTTCTACGCTACCGCGAAGGCATTGAGTTCCAGTCGACTTTGTTGCAAGCGGCCAATACAAATCGGAATGACGCGGCTTTCTGGGGGTACACGTCAGGTTCTACGGGACGGCCGAAAGGAACGATACACTTACAGCACGATATGTACTATGCGGCCTTCTATCTCAACCCGCATTTCTACGATATCTCCTCTGGCGATATCCTGTACTCCGCCAGCAAGTTATCGTTTTCCTACGGACTCGGCAACTCGCTTTGGATTCCGTTCTTTTCCGGGGCATCGGTTGTTCTGGAAAGCCGACGTTCGACGCCGGACGTCGTGGTGTCAAACATCAGGAGATACAAGCCTACCAAGGTGTTTGCAGTCCCTACGATCTACAAAGCCATTTACGCGTACTTGGCGGTTAGAGGGCAGATGGTTGAAGAGTGTCGAAGCGTGCGACGCTACTATTCGGCAGGTGAAGTACTAAGCAAGAACTTGTATGACAAATGGCTGAAACTGACCGGCCGGGAGATTTTGACCGTACTGGGATCGACCGAAGCACTTCAAGGTTACATCGGCGCGTCGGCGGGCATCGGCCATCCGGGTTGCCTGGGCAGAATAATCCCGGGCTATGAGGCCAAGATCGTCGATGAACAAGGGCATGAAGTCAAACCCGAAGAGAAGGGTGTACTCATGATCCGGGGCGACAGCATAGCCAGCGGTTATTGGAACAGACACCAAGAGAGCAAGAGCGCGTTTCGTGGGGAATGGCTCTATACCGGGGACGTAGTCTACAGGACAGCGGATGGAATCTTCTGGTATGTCGGTAGAAGTGACGAAATGTTCAAGATTGCCGGCCTCTGGGTGTCGCCTACCGAAATTGAGGAGGTGTTGGCGGCGCACCCATTGATTCGGGAATGCGCCGTCATCTGTTGCGACGGTAATGACGACCTGCTGTCGATGATTGCGTACGCCGTATGCGAGGACAACGCCGCTGTCGACGCCCGCACGGAACAATCCGTGCAAGACTTCCTCAAAACCCGTTTGCCGTCTTATAAGTGTCCCAGAAAGATGATTTTCATAAGCGCACTTCCGCGCAGCAGCACTGGAAAAGTGCAAAGGTTCAAGTTGAAGGAACTGTACAAGGCAGCGTGAGTGCCCGGCCGTCCCGCGACAGCGACGGTCTCCGGGGCTGATTCCGGAGGGCGAGTAGGGATCAGTGAAAGACAGGTATCGGAGTGCGGGGCGGGATCGACGAGGATGTTTCAAAGGATCATGGCGTGAGTGAAGTGGGACCGCGAAAGATCGCGGGAATTTTTCAATTTGCGACGAGGAGTGGAAGATGTCGGATCTAAGGACTTTTCTGGACGAATTGGCAAAAGATAGCGAATTAGTCCAGCTGAAGAAGAAGATTCAGAAGGGTGACGAGGTCTTCAGCATCATGTGGCGGCTGAACTCGACAAATGGTCCGGCATTTCAGGCCGATGTGGAGGGCTTCGACATTCCGATCGTGGCGAACGTTTTTGGCACCAAGAATCGCTGGGCGCGCGCCTGCGGCTTTCCAATGAACTTGGAGGTTGGCGAGTACATCGAGCGCTTCATGAATTTGATGCTCAGCAAAGGCAAAACCGCTGAACCAACGGTAGTGAAGACTGCGCCGTGCAAGGAGACGAAATTCGCTGGCGCAGATGTAGATCTGGGCAGGTATCCGGTCCTTAAGTGGCACAAGAATGACGGGGCGCCGTTTATCACTATGGCGATGGTCGTGACGCAAGACCCAAAGTTCGGCCGAAACGTCGGCATTTACCGCGTGTCCGTGATGAACAAGAATACCGTAACGGTATTAACTAATGCGAATCAGGACATCGGGATTCACGTGAGCAGCGCGAGGGCGCGGGGACTGTCGAGCATTCCCTGCGCAATCGTCGTCGGAGCGGAACCGGCGGTCTATATGGCGGCATGCACCAAAGTGGATTTTAAGGAGGATGAGCTGAGTTTCGCGTCCCACTTTACCGACGGGAAGAGCATCGAAATCGTGAAATGCGAATCAAACGACATCTATGTTCCGGCGAGCAGTGAAATCGTAATTGAAGGCGACTTGCAGCTGAACGAAACAGTGCAGGAAGGGCCCATGTCGGAATGGCACGGCTATCACGAAGAGGTGATGAAGACGTTGGTTATGAATGTAAAGTGCATTACTCAACGGAAAAAGCCTTTGTTCATTACCACGGTCGCCGGCCATGAGCACGCCGAGGAGGAGGTAATGCACGTTATCCAGCAGCAGGGCTCTATGAACAGGCAGTGCAAACAGCGCATCACAGGCTTCGTTCGCGCGGGTTGTCCGCAGGCCGGACGGGGATTTACCGTAGTGGTCGCGATAAACAAGAGATTTCCTGGCTGGGGCAAACACGCCATCGCGCAGGCATATTCGATCCCGTATGTGGCCCTCACGGCCAACAACATCATCATAGTGGACGAGGATATCGATCCGAACAGTTCCGAAGAAGTAATGTGGGCGCTTTCCACGCGTGTCGATCCTGAGAGAGATGTGATCATATTTCCACCGACCCCGGTCAATCCGTTGAATCCGGCGGCTCGCCGGAGGCCGGCAGTGTTCGACCGCACCGGCATCACCGATGTTTCCGTTTGCTCGAAAATGGGGATAGACGCCACTTTGAAGAAATTCGGTGAATTGGAAGGTCACTATCGACCCGCCAGCATACCCGTGAAGCCGGACAAGGAGACGTACGAGCGAATCTGTGCGCAATGGTCTGAGTATGGATTCTAGGAAGGCTAACCATGTCCGCCAAAAGCGAATCGGAAATCAGAGTGAGATTCCTGGAAACAGACCCGGCGGGAATCCTGCATTTTGCACATTACGGCAATTACATTGATATCGGTAAGAACGATTTTTTCAGAATGCTTCAGGGGAGGCCCCGCAAGCCGGGTGACGAGGGAGTAAGCACCGTTCTGGTGCAAACAACATTTGACTACAAAATGCCGGCTAGATTTGATGACGTGCTAATTGTGGAAACCAAGCTGGACTTCGTCAAGAACACGAGTTTCGGATTCGACTTTGAAATACACCAGAAAGATGGTGGAACTGTCGTTTGCCGTGCCAAAGCTGTGTATGTTTGCTTGTCGCTGGATACAAAGAAACCTACTGGTGTTCCGGACAATATACGCAAGATCTTCGAGGCGGCGCCATAACTCTGTGGCAGTTCGGGAAATGCGAGCTGGTCGTGGAGTCCTTATTGTTTTGACAGAGGAGGAATCATGAATTTCATCAAAGTAGCGCCACTGGCAGTCGTCGCGTTCGCCTTAGTCGGCGCGACGGCATCTGCTCAGACTATAAAGATAGGCATCATCAACACCTATTCCGGCGTTAACGCTGCGCCGGGCGATCAACTCGACAAGGCGATAAAGCTGTACCTCAAGCTCAACAGCAGCAAGCTTCCGGCAGGGGTCCACGTGGAGCCTATTGTTCGCGATGACGGGGGGCCGAATCCGGCCAATGCGAAGCGGATCGCGCAGGAGTTGATTACGCGAGACAAGATCCAGTTGCTGACCGGCGTGATTTGGACTCCCAACGGCGCAGCCATTGCGCCGCTCACGGCCGAAGCAAAGCTGCCGTTTGTCATCGGGACTGCCTCCGGCGTTTCGATCCCGCGGATGTCACCCTACGTCGCAAGGGTGTCGTTCACGCTTTGGCAGTCCGCATACCCGCTGGGGCAGTGGGCATCGAAGAAGTTCAAACGCGTCTACACGGCTGTCAGCGACTTTGCGCCCGGCCACGAAGCCGAGGAGGCTTTTCGGAAAGGCTTCACGGAAGGCGGTGGCGAGGTCATTGGCGGGGTCCGCATTCCGCTCGCGAACCCGGACTTCGTCCCCTATGTGCAGCGTGTCAAGGACGCAAAGCCTGACGCGGTGTTCGTGTTTGTCCCGGGAGGCGATCAGAGCACCCAGGTGATGAAGGCTTACCAGGACCTTGGCCTCGCTAAGGCGGGCATCAAGTTGATCGGACCGGGCGACATCACCACTGACGAGCAACTGGCTAACATGGGTGACGCGGCTCTGGGCGTCATTACCGTGCATCACTATTCGGCTGCCGGTGACCGCCCGGCCAACAAGGCGTATGTCGCTGCCTGGAAGAAGGAGTACGGCGAAGGCCTGAATCCGGGCTTCATTTCCGTCGGAGGCTGGGACGCGATGGACGCGATCTTCTATGTAATCCGCGAGCAAAAGGGCAAGATCGATCCGGACAGGACGATGGAATTGCTCAAGGGATACAAGAACCCGAACAGCCCTCGCGGACCGATCGCAATCGATCCCGAGACCCGCGACATAATGCAGAACGAGTATCTTCGCGAGGTTCGCAAGGTCGATGGTCGACTCGCCAACGTCGAAATAGAGACGATCGGGACGATGATGAAGGATCCCTGGAAGGAATTCAACAAGAAGAAGTAATCGTGGACTCGTTTGCCCCTTTGCAT
>MEQZ01000196.1:16113-16569 GCA_001770425.1 Betaproteobacteria bacterium RIFCSPLOWO2_02_FULL_65_20
GATGAAGGATCCCTGGAAGGAATTCAACAAGAAGAAGTAATCGTGGACTCGTTTGCCCCTTTGCATTCGTTGCCTCAATGACATAACCGGCGCGGGCTCGTCGTAGCGCAACGCGGCAGTGATGGCAGATCGGCACTTGGTGCCCGATCGGGGCTGCCCGCACGGGTGCCACCGTCGGATCCGCGCTTCTGGGCCGCTTCGCATTCGACGTTACGGCAAATCATGCAGTCCCCGGGGGCACCAGCTTCGTGTCCCCGGGACGGGACTTAGAGGATGAAAGCGAATCTCGCAACCATGCGGTCTGCGCCCGAGGGCTATTTCACCGTTCGGTTCGGAAAACCCGAATACACCAGTTGGATGGACGAGAGCATGTCTTGGAAGGAGACATGCTATATCGGTGACTGGTCGTTCCTATGGGAGCGTCGCATTAAGGGACCCGATGCGCTCAAACTGCTC
>MEQZ01000197.1 GCA_001770425.1 Betaproteobacteria bacterium RIFCSPLOWO2_02_FULL_65_20
CCGCCCAAGGCCGGCAAGACGGTGCTGATGCAGCAACTCCGCCCAAGGCCGGCAAGACGGTGCTGATGCAGCAACTGGCGCATGCCATCATCGCCAAATACCCCGAGTGCGTGCTGATCGTGCTGCTGATCGACGAGCGGCCCGAGGAAGTGACCGAGATGACCCGCACGGTCAGGGGCGAAGTGGTCGCCTCCACCTTCGACGAGCCCGCCTCCCGGCACGTGCAGGTCGCCGAAATGGTGATCGAGAAGGCCAAGCGCCTGGTCGAGCACAAGAAGGACGTGGTGATCCTGCTCGACTCGATCACGCGCCTGGCGCGCGCGTACAACACGGTGGTGCCGGCCTCGGGGAAGGTGCTCACCGGCGGCGTGGATGCCAACGCGCTGCAGCGGCCGAAGCGCTTCTTCGGTGCGGCGAGGAACATCGAGGAAGGCGGCTCGCTCACCATTCTCGCCACCGCGCTGATCGACACCGGTTCGCGCATGGACGACGTGATCTACGAGGAGTTCAAGGGCACCGGCAACATGGAAATCCACCTCGACCGGCGCATGTACGAGAAGCGGATCTTCCCCGCGATCAACGTCAACCGCTCCGGTACGCGCCGCGAGGAACTCCTCATCAAGCCGGAAATTCTGCAGAAGGTGTGGGTGCTCAGAAAGCTTCTCTACCCGATGGACGACCTCGAGGCAGCCGAATTCCTGGTCGACAAGATCCGGGGAACGAAATCCAACGGGGATTTCTTCGACTCGATGCGCCGGCAGTGATTCGTCCCGCCGGGGACGCATGCCTCCCTCTAGAACCCCGGGTGGCGCGGCTAAGCTGCTGATGTTTCATCCGAATTGCGCTATCTCGCGCGTTTTGGCATAATACCGCGCTCTCCGCGCCGCTTTGGCGGCCCATCGCAAGGATTTGAATCATGAAGACCAAGATCCACCCCGATTACAAGGAAGTCGAAGTCACCTGCAGTTGCGGCACCAAGTTCACGACGCGGTCGACGCTCGCGAAGCCGCTGCACGTCGAGGTCTGCTCATCGTGCCACCCGTTCTACACCGGCAAGCAGAAGATCGTCGACACCGCAGGCCGCGTCGAGAAATTCCGCCAGAAATACGCCGGGAACAAGACCGCCGCCAAGCCGGCAACGGCGTGAGCGTTGTATAGATACCGGAAAAGGCAGCTTCGGCTGCCTTTTCTGTTTGCGGGGTAACAGAATGTTGCAGAATTGGCTCGCGCGCCGGCTGCCGTTGCCGCTCCCGCCGGTGCTGCTGTTGCTGCTGGTGCTCGCTTACGCGTTGCCCGGATTGCTCAGTCACGATCCCTGGAAAGCCGAGGATGCGATCGGCACCGGCATCGTGCACCAGATGCTGCGCCACGGCGAATGGCTGGTGCCCAGCCTGGCCGGCGAACCGTTCCTCGAAGACGGCCCCCTCTATTACTGGGTCGCTGCCGGCTTTGCATGGGTCTCCTCGCCCGTGCTTGAACTGCACAACGGAGCGCGCCTCGCGAGCGCCGCGCTGATGCTGCTCGTGCTGGTTCTCCTGCGCATGGCGGCGCGCGAACTCTACGGCAAACCCGAAGGCGACGCCGCGGCGCTGGTCCTGCTCGGCTCGCTGGGACTGTTCCTGCACGCTCATGAAAATCTGGGCGAAATTGGCATGCTCGCCGCTCACGCGCTTGCGCTGTTCGCGGTCGCGCTCGCGCGGCGCAGGCCGATGCTCGCCGGGGTGCTGCTGGGCGCGGGCTGGGGCGCCGCGCTGCTGTCCAAGGGCATCGGGGCGGCGCTGATCCCGGCGCTCATAGCGGCCCTCGTGCCGCTGCTGTGCCGCGACTGGCGCACGCGCCAGTACGCCGCGACGCTCGCGCTTGCCGCGGCCGCCGGCGCGGCGATCTGCGGCGCGTGGCTGCTCGAAGCGCAGATGCACGCGCCCGGCGCCCTGGGCGCGTGGCTCGCATACCAGATGAAAGCGCTGGCCGTACCGACCGGCGCGGCGCTCGCGGATTACGCCGTCACGCTTTCCTGGGCGGCGTGGCCGGCATGGCCGATCGCGCTCTGGTTATTGTGGGAGCGGCGAGCGCGCCTTGCCGAGACGGGCACCGCGTACCCGCTGGCGGCGCTGGTGGTCACGGCTGCCGTCGTTGCGATGACGCACGGGAATCGCGACGTGACCTCGCTGCCGCTGCTGCTGCCGCTCGCGCTGCTTGCCGGTGCCGGTGTACCGCTGCTGAGGCGTGGCGCGGCGAACGCGCTTGCATGGTTCGGCGCCATGACCTTCAGCTTCTTCGGCGCGCTGGTGTGGCTCGGCTGGATCGCGATGATGACCGGTGTCCCCGAGCAGATTCAGCGCAACTTCGCCAAGCTGGAACCCGGACACGTGCCTCAGTTCCAGTGGTTCGGATTCACGGCCGCGGCCGCATTCACGCTTGCGTGGCTGTTCATCCTGTTGCGCAGCGAGCGGTCCGCGTTCCGCAGCATTACATTCTGGTCGGCCGGCGTGGCGCTGCTCTGGAGCCTGATCATGACGCTGTGGATCGACTGGATCGACTACGGCAGATCCTACAGGCCGGTCGCGCTCGCGCTCAAGCGCGCGCTTCCGACGGGCTCCCGCTGCATCGAATCCCGCGGCTTGGGCGAAGCCCAGCGGGCGGCATTCGACTACCATGCCGGCGTGCTCACTCGCCGTGCCGAGGCCGCCGGCGCGCGCGACGCACCCCGTTGTCCGGTGCTGCTGGTGCAGGCGCACCCGGACGACGAGGACCGCCTGCGCAATGCTGGATGGAGGCGGATATGGGAAGGCAACCGCCCCCGCGACAAGGAGCGCTACCGGCTGTACGTGCGCCAGCAATGAGCCTGCCCGCCTAAAGCCGGACAAGCCGGAAGCAACCGGGCTGAACTCGATTTTGCTTTCCATAGCCCGAGTAGCCCCGTCGGCCGAAGTCGGGGCATAATCCCGGCTCCACACCGGTTCCACAGGATAGGCGCATGAACCAAGTTCGCGAATTGGACACGACGCTGGTCGAGGCGCTGCGCACGCTGCTCGGCGAACGCCTCAGCACCTCGCGTGGCGTGCGCGAGCACCATGGCAAGGACGAGTCCTACTACCCGTACGCGCCGCCGGACGCCGTCGTGTTTCCGCACTCCACCGAGGAGGTGCGCGACATCGTCAACATCTGCCGCCTCCACAGGACACCGATCATCCCGTTTGGCGTCGGCACATCGCTCGAAGGTCATGTGCTCGCGATTCACGGCGGCGTATGCATCGATCTGTCTCAGATGAACCAGATCCTGGCCGTGCGCGAGGCCGACCTGGACGCAAGCGTGCAGGCCGGCGTCACGCGCAAGCAGCTCAACGAGCACATCCGCCACTCCGGCCTCATGTTCCCCATCGACCCGGGCGCGGACGCGACCCTGGGCGGCATGGCCGCGACGCGCGCCTCGGGCACCAACGCGGTGCGCTACGGCACCATGCGCGAGAATGTGATCGCGCTGACCGTGGTGCTGGCCGATGGCCGCGTGATCAAGACCGCGCGCCGCTCGCGCAAGTCATCGGCCGGCTACGATCTGACCCGCCTGTTCGTCGGATCGGAGGGCACGCTGGGCGTCATCACCGAAGTCACCGTCCGTCTCTACGCGATTCCCGAGGCGATGTCGGCGGCCGTGTGCTCGTTCAAGGACATCGCGGGGGCGGTCGAGACTGTGATCCAGACGCTGCAGTCGGGCATCCCGATCGCGCGCTGCGAGGCGCTGTGCGCCACCACCATGCACGCCATCAACGCCTATTCCAGGACAAATTACACGGAGCAGCCAACGCTGTTCCTGGAATTCCACGGCACGCAGGCGGGCGTCGAGGAGCAGGCCCGGCTGGTGCAGGAGATCGCGCACGCCAACGGCGGCATGGCGTTCCAGTGGGCGACCAGGGCCGAGGAAAGAAACAAGCTCTGGCAGGCCCGCCACGACGCCTATTTCGCCTGTCTGCAGCTGCGCGCTGGAACGCGCTGCGTTTCCACCGACGTGTGCGTGCCGATCTCCCGGCTCATCGAGTGCATCGTCCAGACCGCCGGGGACATCGAGCGCGCCTCGATGCCCATTCCACTCTTCGGCCACGTCGGCGACGGCAATTTCCATTGCGTGATCCTGGTGCGACCGGACAACGAGGCCGACATGGCCGAGGCGAAGGCATTCAACGAGCGCGTCGTGAATCGTGCGCTTGACATGGAGGGCACCTGCACGGGCGAGCATGGCGTGGGTTTCGGAAAAATGAAGTGGCTGCCCAAGGAGCACGGTGCGGCCCTGGACCTGATGCGCGCCATCAAACGCGCTTTCGACCCCGGCGACCTGATGAATCCTGGCAAGGTCGTTTCGCGCGAGGCCTGACCGTCAGAGCTTGATGAAATTCTCGCGGTAATACCGCAGTTCGTCGATCGACTCGTAAATGTCGGCGAGCGCCTCGTGTTTACCATGCTTGGTCATGCCCTTTGCCAGCTCCGGCTTCCACCGTTTGACCAGCTCTTTCAGGGTGCTGACATCGAGGTTTCTATAGTGGAAGTAAGCCTCGAGCTTCGGCATCCAGCGCGCGAGAAAGCGCCGGTCCTGGCAGATCGAGTTGCCGCACATGGGCGAGGTGCGGATCGGCACGTACTGCACAATGAAATCCAGCATCGAGCGTTCCGCGTCGGCCTCAGAAAGCGTGGAGGCCCTGACTTTCTCGATCAGGCCGGAGCGCGCGTGCGTGCCCTTGTTCCAGTCATCCATCGCGCCGAGCGCCGCGTCGCTCTGGCATACCACCAGTACCGGCGCCTCGGCCACCGTCGCAAGCTTGGAATCGGTGATCACGATCGCGATTTCGATGACGCGATCGGTGTCCGGGTTCAGACCCGTCATTTCCATGTCGAGCCAGATGAGGTTGTTCTGATCCTGGGGCATATCGCTTGAGGTTTCCGGAACGGTCTGCGTGTAAAATGTCTGCTTGAAGAATCAATTATCTCATATGCGGGTGCTGCGGCTCCCGAAGACCTGATGCATCTTTTCACGCTGGCCTTTCTCGTCGCCCTGGCAGTCACCACGCTTGCGCACCTATGGCTCGCCGACCGGCATATCCGCCACATCTTCAAGCATCGCGGCGCCGTTCCTGCGGAGTTCATTGGCCGGATCACGGCCGATGCTCACCTGAAGGCTGCCGCGTATACCGCTGAACGAACCCGATTGGGCATGGTAGAAACGGTGATCGGCGCGGTGATTCCGCTTGCTTTCACGCTCGGCGGCGGGTTGCAGGCGATTTCTGCAGGCTGGACGCGGGTGCTCCAGACCGGCGGTTTTGCTCACGGCATCGCCTTCATCGTCACGGTGGCGGTGATCAGCGGCATCGCCGATCTGCCGTTCGGGCTCTACCGCACCTTCGTCATCGAGGCCCGGTACGGGTTCAACCGCACGAGCCTGCGTCTGTACCTGCTCGACCTCGCCAAGCAGGCGCTGCTCGGCCTCGCGCTCGGCGTGCCGCTCGTCTTCTGCGTGCTGTGGCTGATGGCGATCTCGGGTGATGCCTGGTGGCTGTACGTCTGGATCGTCTGGGTCGCGTTCAACCTGCTCATAGTCACCTTCTATCCGACCCTGATCGCGCCGCTGTTCAACCGCTTCACCCCGCTCGAGGACGATGCCCTGAGAGGCAGGATCGAGCGTCTACTCCAGCGCTGCGGCTTCCGCGCGCAGGGATTGTTCGTGATGGACAGTTCGCGCCGCTCCAGCCACGGCAATGCCTATTTCACCGGCTTCGGCGCAGCAAAACGCATCGTGCTGTTCGACACGCTGATCGCGCGTCTCGCGCCGCCTGAAATCGAGGCTGTACTTGCCCATGAACTGGGCCACTTCCGCCGCAACCACGTCTGGAAGCGCATGGCGCTGCTGTTCGGCATCAGCCTGGGCTTCCTGTGGCTGCTCGGATATCTGATCGGCCAGGACTGGTTCTACGCCGCGCTGAACGCGCAGACTCGCACCACGGCCATGGCGCTGGCGCTGTTCTTCATGGTCGTTCCGGTGTTCGCATTCCTGCTGCAGCCGTTCATGAGCCTGTACTCGCGCAGCCACGAATTCGAGGCCGACGCCTACGCGGCGCAGCACGCAGCGGCTTCGGACCTGGCCCAGGCCCTGGTGAAGCTCTACCAGGACAACGCTGCGACCCTCACGCCCGACCCGCTGTACTCGGCAGTGTACGATTCGCACCCGCCGGCTGCGATGCGGATCGCAAGGCTCCAGCCGGCCGGCGGCTGACCCGCCCATGGCGAATCCGGCTGCACTGCTCCGGGTCCCGCTTGGCTCCGCCCTTGAGCCCATCTGCGGCGAGATCATCGCCGCCTACGGCCGGCAATACCTCGTCGAATGCGCCGACGGCGGGCTGCTGCTTTGTGTTCCACGCGGCAAGAAGAGCCTGCTCGCCTGCGGCGATCGCGTGAGCGTCGCGCCGACCGGGCCCGGACAGGGCGTAATCGATGACGCCGCCCCCAGGGCCACCGAATTCTTTCGTTCGGCAGCACACCGCACCAAGCTGATCGCCGCGAACGCCACGCAAGTCGCCGTCATTTGCGCCACCGATCCGAGTTTCAGCGACGAACTGGTAACGCGGGTGCTGGTGGCAGCACAGCATCAGGGCCTGAAGGCGCTGATCGTTCTGAACAAGTCGGATCTCGCCGACAAGCTGGATACAGCCCATGCGCGCCTGGCCCCGTTCGAGCAGGCGGGCTATCCGGTGATCGTGATGAGTGCAACGCGGGACACCGGTCCCCTGGCTCGGGCCCTCGAGGGCGAAGTCACGGTGCTGGTCGGCCAGTCGGGCATGGGCAAGTCGACGCTGCTCAATGCGCTCGTGCCGGAGGCCAACCGTGCCACGCGCGAGATCTCGACCTTTCTTGCCTCGGGTCGCCATACAACCAGTCATGCGCGGCTGTACCGCTCCGACGACACGGCGATCATCGACTGCCCGGGGCTGCAGGAATTCGGCCTCGCGCACCTCGCATGGAGCGACATCGAGGCCGCGTTTCCGGAGTTCAGTGCGCACCTCGGTCTGTGCCGATTCCCCGACTGCCGTCATCGCAGCGAGCCCGGATGTGCACTCCACGCCGCATGTGCGGAAGGCCGCATCCACCCACGGCGCATGGAACTGTTCCACAGAATCGCCGCCGCGGAGCGAGCCGGTGCTGCCTCGAGATAGATCGCAGATGAAGGTGTTCTACGCTTCGCTCAAAGCGCACGAGATCCATCACCTGAAGAACCTGCTTGAGTCGGCGGGCATCCGTTGCCGGCTTCGAAACGAAGGGCTTTCCACGCTCGCCGGCGAGGTGCCGTTCACCGAGTGTGCAATGCAGATTTGTCTGGAAAACGAGTCGGACCGCGGTCTCGCCGACTCGATCTTGCGCGAAATAAACGGGCGCGGCGCAGCGTTCACACGGACATGGAACTGCGCCGGTTGCGGCGAGCGGATCGAGGACCAGTTCACCGCGTGTTGGAACTGCGGAACGCAAAAGCGCTAACTTACCGCCCGGGCGATGCCCAGCAGCAGGAGCATGAGCAACCACACCACGAGCGCACGCCAGACCAGCCCGATCGTACTGTCGAAGAATCCGGTGTCGGCCTCCTCGCCCAGTCCCAGTTCCGGACGCTCCGCTACCGTACCCTGGATGACGACCGGATTGCCCAGCCGTACCCCTATCGCCCCGGCGCCGGCGGCCAGCACGATGCCCAATGCGGGATCGGACCACCTGGCGGCCTGCGTGCGCCAGCAGAAAATCGCGTCCTCGAAATCCCCTACCACGGCAAAAGCCGCGGCCGTGAAACGTACCGGAAGCCAATCGAGCGCCGCGAACGCCTGTTTCGCAAAGCGGCCGAAATGAACCAGTTCCGGCGCATCCGATCCGCGCCAGCGCCGGCAGAGAAAATAGGCCAGCCGGTAGAGGATCGCGCCGGACGGACCGGGCAGAAGCACGAACCAGAAGACCACGGCGTACACATGGCGATGCGAGGCTGCAAGCGCCTCCTCGATGGTGAGCCGTGCCACCTCTTCGCGCGACAAGTCGCCGCAGTCGTGGCCGCGCCAGCCGGCGAGCAGTTCGCGGGCACGCGCCAGGTCATCCTGCTTGAGCGCGAGGTGGATGTCGGTAAAATAGTGGCTGAATTGCCGGAATCCCATCGTCAGATAGAGCGCGAGCACGTTGAAGGCAAGCGCGAGCAGCGGACTCCAGCGAAATAGCAACGCGTGCACGTACCATGCCAGAAGCACCGGCGGAAGCACGGCAACCAGCCACGCCACGACGCCGTGCTGCGCCTCGCCGGCATTGAACTGGCGTTCCAGGAAATTGGCATACCGCGCGACCTGCGAGTACAGGTGGCGCTGGCCGGCAAGCGGCCGCCACTGCTCGAGCAGCAACGCCGCGACTAATGAGATCAGGCCCATCGGAAGAATGCTTAGCTCGTGAGGAAACTGCAGAAGTTCATCAGCATCCCGGCGGTCGCCCCCCAGATGTAGTGCTGCCCGTAGGGCAGCGCGTAATAGTGACGCTGTCGGCCGAGGTGAACGACGCTGTTGCGCTGGTGGTTGGACGGATCGAGCAGAAACCCGAGCGGCACCTCGAATATCTCTGCAACCTCGAAATCATCGGGCTTCAGTTCAAGCGGAGGGCGCACCAGGCCCACCACCGGGGTGATGCGATAACCGGTGACGGTCACGTACTCGCTCAGCATGCCCAGGATCTCGACCCTGTCCGAGGCAAGCCCGATTTCCTCCTCGGTCTCCCGCAGCGCGGTCTGCGCGGCGCTTTCTTCATGCGGTTCGGCGCGCCCCCCGGGAAAGCTGATCTGCCCGGCATGATCGTGCAGATGATCGGTCCGGCGGGTGAACAGCACGGAGAGGTCGCTGCCGCGGCTGATCACGGGGACGAGGACCGCGGCCGTCCTGAGTGCCTCGGCCTCGCGAAAGAGATGTCCGTCACCGGTGGTAACCGGCGCGAAGCTCCGCGGCTGCGCAAACCGGCTGCGCAGCCATTCCTCGCCCAGATCCTGCGGGGTCTCCATCATCATCATCGCAATTCGACATCCGGACCGGTGCTGCGTTCCCCGCGGCTCAGGGAAGCAGTATCGTCGAACCGGTCGTCTTGCGGGCCTCAAGATCGCGGTGCGCCTGCGCCGCCTCGCGCAGCGGATAGCGCTGGTTGATTTCGATCTTCACTTTGTCCGAAAGCACGATGTCGAACAGATCCTTCGCGGTCGCCACCAGGTCCTCCCGCTTCGCGGTGTAGGGCATGAGCGAGGGGCGCGTCAGGAACAGCGACCCCTTCAGCATCTTGCCGAAATCGATCGGCGGCACGAGCCCGGATGCATTGCCGAAGCTCACCATCATGCCGAACGGGCGCAGGCATTCGATCGATCGTTCAAACGTGTCCTTGCCCACAGAGTCGTACACCACCGGCACGCCGGCCCCCTTGGTGATCTCCTTGACCCGATCGAGAAAGTTCTCCCGGTTGTAATTCACCACGTAATGGCAACCGTGAGCCGCGGCCAGCTTCGCCTTTTCATCCGAGCCCACCGTGCCGATGACCGTGACCCCGAGCGCGGCGAGCCACTGGCATGCGATCAACCCGACGCCCCCGGCCGCCGCGTGCCACACGACGGTATCGCCCGGCTGGACCTTGTAGGTGCGTTTGACCAGGTACCGCACGGTCATACCCTGCAGCATCATCGCCGCAGCCCGCTCGAAGGAGATCTCGTCTGGCAGGTTCACGAGGCGGTCGGACGGCATGGTACGCAACTCGCAGTAGGCGCCAATGGGCGGGTTCGCGTAGGCCACGCGGTCCCCCGGCTTGACGTTGATGACGCCCGAGCCCACCGCCTCGACCACCCCGGCCGCCTCCAGGCCAAGCCCGGACGGGGAGGCGAGCGGATACAGGCCGATGCGATGATAGACGTCGGTGTAGTTGAGCCCGACGGCGTGATTGCGCACGCGCGCCTCTCCGGGACCGGGATCGCCGACCGTCACGTCCTCCCATTGCAGGACTTCGGGCCCGCCGGCCTTGTGGATTCGTATCGCTTTAGGCATCGAAACTCCCTTGACGGTTGATTATCGGAAACAGGTGTGCATGTTCGCCGTCGCCGCAGCGCAAGGCGAGTCATTTCTTCGCGGGTTCTTTCCGATCGGGCGGCTGGGGAACTTGCGCCTGCTGCAGCACGTTCCACCAGGCTTCCGCAAACGGATTGCCGGTCGAGCCCGCCTGCCCGGTCTGCGCGCCGGCCTTGGCCGCATCGGCGCCGGCAGACTGCATCCCCTGCATCGCCGACAGGGTTGCGCGCTGCATCTCCATCCCCTGAATGGTCATTTTCAGGAGGTTGAGATTCATGCCGAGCCAGGTCTCGACCGACTTCAGCTCGGCGATGCGCTTATCGATCTCGGACACGTCCAGCGTCGGAGTCACCATTCCCGGCAGGCCCATGGGTCCCCACAGCAGTTTGAGGAACTCGAAGGGATCAGGACCGGCGGGCTGTGTCATGATGGCCATCCCTGGCTGGGAAAAGCGTTCAGTTTAGTGCCCCGCGCCAAGGAATTCCAGCATCTCGGCACGACGCACCATGGTGTCCTGGTAGCCGAGGTCGATCAGCGCACGGCAGAACCCTCGCTCGAACAGCAGATAGCTCGCCAGGTTCGAGCCGTTGCGGTTCATCGCTCCCATACCCCGAAGCATGAAACGCACCGACCTGGGCAGTTCGCTGAGGTAGCGCGTTGCGATGCGTGAAATCTGCTGGCTGGGCGACATCACCAGCACGTCGACTTTGCGCAGCGGCATGCCTGCAGCCTTGTCCGGCGGGATCAGGCTGATGGTGTGGTTGATGCGCTCCAGACGCTCGATGTCCACGTAGAGGCTGTCCAGGAAGATGCTGTTCAGCGCGTGGCCGGCGATCTGCGCCAGGGTCGGATAGGTATCCGAGCGCACACGCGGCGGTTCGATCCTCTGTCGGCCGGGTCCAATAACCAGCACCCGGTCTGCGCCCAGGTGCAGCGCCGCGCTGATCGGTGAAATCTGCCGCATGGATCCGTCACCGAAATACTCACGATTGATCTTGACCGCCGGAAAAATCAACGGCAGCGCGCTCGATGCCATCAGGTGCTCGACCCGCAGCGCCGTGGCGCAGCCCACGCGCTGCGTGCGTTCCCAGGCCACCACGCCGGGCCCGCCCTGATAGAACGAGACACTCTGACCAGAGGAATACCCCGAGCAGGTGATCGACACCGCATAAATGGCCCCGGAGTCGATGTTTTCCTGGATGCGACCGAGATCGAGGCTGCGCCGCAGCATGTCCGCAAGCGGCGCACTGTCCAGTAGGGAGATGGTGCCGGAGCGCTGGACGCGCAGCATCGCCGAAAGCCAGTGAGCCGCGCTCTTGGCGACCACGCCGAAAGGGTCGGAACGGTAGACGTGGAAGGCGCGGAAATTCTCCCAGACCTCGAGCAGATTCTGCACGCCGGCGTCGAAGTTGTCCGCAAACACCGCGAGCGCGGCCGCATTGATCGCTCCGGCAGAAGTTCCGCACACGATGTGGAACGGATTGCGCTCTGGCATCGGCAGCAGTTCGCGGACCGCCTTGATCACGCCGACCTGGTAGGCGGCGCGCGCGCCGCCGCCGGTCAGGATAAGACCGGTCTTCGATCTGCGCATATCCGACGCCTGCGTCATGCAGCTCTCCGGGAAGATCGCACCGGTGCACCCCTGCCCGGTACGCGGTGGATGTTAGCAGGCGGCGGGCACACCCCGATCCCCCGGTTCGGAGGCTGCCGAGAGCCCCGCCTCTCAACGATGCGCGCTGCGCTCATCAAGCGAGTTATTCAACGCACCTCCTAGCCGGTCACGCCGGACGCGCGAACAGTCTCATCTGCTCGCGCGCGGCATTGGCATCCACTGCGGTCAATGCCGTCATGTTGACGATGCGTCGCACCGTCGCCGAGGGCGTAAGTATGTGCGCCGGCCGCGCTGCGCCAAGCAGGATCGGCCCGATGGTGATGCCATCACCGGAGGCCGTCTTGAGCAGGTTGAAGGCGATGTTCGCGGCGTCCAGCGTGGGCATGATGAGCAGGTTCGCCTCCCCTTTCAGGCGCGACCGAGGGAAGGTCGCGAGGCGCAGCTCCTCGGAAAGCGCCGCATCGCCGTGCATTTCACCTTCGATCGCAAGTTCGGGAGCGTGCTGCTGCACCAGCGCGAGAGCGTGACGCATCTTCTGTGCCGAGGGCGAATCGCCGGTCCCAAACGACGAGTGCGACAGAAGCGCCGCCTTCGGCGTGATGCCGAACCGCCGTATTTCCTCTGCCGCGAGCAGCGTCATCTCGGCGATCTGTTCGGCGCTCGGATCGTAGTTGACGTAGGTGTCACAGAGAAACACCGTGTGCCTGGGAAGAAGAAGCAAATTCATCGCGTAGAAGTGGTTAACCCCGGGCCGCCTGCCGATCACCTGGTCGATATAGTGCAGGTGCAGGCCGTGTGTGCCAAACGTGCCGCAGAGCATGCCGTCGGCTTCGCCGCGGTGGAGCATCATCGCCCCGATGAGGGTTAGGCGCCGGCGCATCTCGATCTTCGCGTAATGCGCCGATACGCCGCGGCGTTCGGTGAGCCGGTGATATTCCTGCCAGTAGTCGCGGTAACGCGGATCGTGCTCGGGATTGACGAGCTGAAAATCCACGCCCGGCTTGATGCGAAGGCCGAAACGCTCGATACGCTTCGCAACCACCGCCGGGCGGCCTATGAGAATCGGCAATGCAAGTCCTTCGTCGACCACCACCTGGGTTGCACGCAGCACGCGCTCGTCTTCCCCTTCGGCGTAGACCACGCGCCGCCGCGGTCCTTCCTTGGCCGCGGTGAACAGCGGCTTCATGATCAGACCGGAGTGATACACGAACTGCTGCAGCGAGTCGGTGTAGGCGTCGAAATCGGCGATGGGCCGCGTAGCAACACCGGAATCCATCGCTGCCTTGGCCACCGCGGGCGCGATGGTGGCGATCAGACGCGGATCGAACGGCTTGGGAATCAGGTATTCCGGGCCGAAGCGCAGGTTCTGTTCGCCATAGGCCGCGGATACGATCTCCGACTGCTCGGCCATCGCCAGGTTCGCTATCGCACGCACCGCAGCGAGCTTCATCGCCTCGTTGATTTGCGTCGCGCCGACGTCCAGCGCTCCGCGGAAGATGAAAGGAAAACACAGGACGTTGTTGACCTGGTTCGGATAGTCAGAGCGGCCGGTGGCGATCACGGCATCGGGCCGCACTGCCTTCGCGACGCCGGGCAGAATCTCGGGCTCGGGGTTGGCGAGCGCCAGAATAAGCGGCTTGCCGGCCATCCCCTTCACCATTTCGGCCTTGAGCACCCCGCCGGCCGACAGCCCCAGAAACACGTCGGCGCCGGAAATGACCTCGGCGAGTTTGCGCGCGTCGGTCTTCTTGGCGTAGCGGGCCTTGTTCGGGTCCATCTCCTCGACCCGCCCCTCGTAGACGACGCCCTTGATGTCGGTTACCCAGATGTTCTCCATAGGCAGTCCGAGGCCGACCAGAAGGTCTAGACAGGACAGCGCCGCGGCCCCCGCCCCGGAGGTGACGAGTTTGACGTCCTCCAACCGCTTGTCCACCACGCGCAGGCCGTTCAGGATCGCCGCGCCGACGATGATCGCCGTGCCGTGCTGATCGTCGTGGAAGACGGGGATCTTCAGTCGCTCGCGCAGCTTCCTTTCGATGTAGAAGCACTCCGGTGCCTTGATATCTTCCAGATTGATGCCTCCGAAAGTCGGCTCCAGCGACGCGATGATTTCCACCAGCTTGTCCGGGTCGAGTTCGTTGATCTCGATGTCGAAGCAGTCGATGCCCGCGAACTTCTTGAACAGGACCGCCTTGCCTTCCATGACCGGCTTGGCGGCGAGCGGGCCGATGGCGCCCAGGCCAAGCACCGCCGTTCCATTGGTGACCACGCCGATCAGGTTGCCGCGAGACGTGAGGTTGCGCGCCTCGGACGGATCGCGCACGATTTCCTCGCAGGCCGCCGCCACCCCGGGCGTATACGCGAGCGACAGGTCCCGCTGGTTGACCAGTCCCTTGGTTGGCGCGATCGCAATCTTGCCCGGCTTCGGAAGCCGGTGATAATCGAGCGCCGCTTTGCGTAACATCTCATCCATCTGACACCGCTCCGCACTGAGAATTTCCCGGCCGACCGTGGCGAGTATAGTGCAATTGGCGCGTGCCTCGCGCCGGCTGGAGGGGCTGCTTCCGGTCGTACAATACGCGCGTCCGTGCGGTCTACACGGAAAAATGTCATCCTAGTATCGCGACACGTTAGTTTTGCAACATCACGATAGACACGAACAATGTTTCGAAATTAGTGATTCGTAGTACTAGCAGTGATGTCAAACCGCAGACCTCCATGAAACGCGATCAGCATTTCCCCGCCGCCGCCCGACTCGCCGAGATCGAGCCGTTTCACGTCATGGAGGTGCAGCGCCGCGCCCAGGCGCTCGAGGCCGGGGGCCGTCACATCGTTCACATGGAGATCGGGCAGCCCGATTTTGCAGCACCGCCCCAGGTGATCGAGGCGGCGATTCGCGCCGTGCGCACGCAATCGCTCGGCTATACCGATGCGCTCGGTCTTCCCGAACTGCGCGAGGCAATTTCGCGCTTTTATCTCACGCGCTATGGCGTGGACGTCCCCGCAGAGCGCATCGTCGTCACCGCCGGCGCATCGGGCGCGTTTCTGCTGGCGCTCGGCGCGCTGGTCGATCCGAACGATGAAGTGCTCATGCCCGACCCGTGTTACCCGTGCAACCGCCACTTCGTGCGCCTGTTCGAGGGACGCGCGCGCAGGGTCGCGGTTGACGAGCGCCAGTTCTATCAGCTGAGCGCGTCCGACGTGCGCCGCGAATGGAACGATGGTGTGCGCGGCGTCATGCTCGCCTCGCCGTCCAACCCCACCGGCAGCACGATCCCGACGGACGAGCTTCGTGCCATCCTCGATTTCGCGGCCTCGAGAAGAGGCTTCGCCTTGGTCGACGAGATCTATCACGGGCTCACCTATAGCGCCGATGGCGATCCGCTCTCGACGGCGCTCGCAATGAGCGACCGGATATTTGTCGTCAACAGCTTCTCGAAATACTTCAACATGACCGGCTGGCGCCTGGGCTGGCTGGTCGTGCCGCAAGGATACCTGCGCGAAATCGAAAAGCTGGCGCAAAACGTCTATATCTGCGCCTCGGCGCCGGCACAGCACGCGGCCATAGCCGCCTTCCTTCCCGAAACGCTGGCAGTGCTGGAAGAGCGACGCGCCGAATTCCAGCGTCGGCGTGATTTCATGGTGCCTGCGCTGCGAAAGCTCGGCTTCAGGATACCCATCATGCCGCAGGGCGCGTTCTACATCTACGCCGGCTGCGAGAGCTTCGGTCCTGACAGTTCGGCGTTCGCCCTGCGCGTGCTGGATGAGGCTGGCGTGGCGATCACACCTGGTCTTGATTTCGGCTTGAACCATCCGGAGCGGCACATACGCATTGCCTACACGCGGTCAATGGAAGAACTTGAGGAAGGCGTGGCACGGATCGCGAAACTGGTCGGTCGCTAGCGAAGGCACGGAAAAGGGGGCGACTCCCCCGTGCGGCTTCCCCGAAGCCGAAGGACGCGGCTTCATGGAGTTCAAGTCAGGGTCAAGTCGCCGGCCGCCCCTGCATCGGCAAAGGTCATTCCAGACCAGCCTGAGGCCGTGGCATCCTTGCGCGGCGCGCGCTCGTACCGGTAGATGGTCTGGCGAAGACGGTCCATTTCACCCATGACCTTTTGCGCATACTGACCCGAAGTGTCCGACAGGCCTCCGCTGTAGAGCTGCAGGCCGGCCTCGAGGCTGCCAGCACGCCGGGTGTATTCCTTGAGGATTCTCGCGCCAACCAGAATGTTGGTCATGGGGTCCAGGACGGACTCGGCTCCGCCATGCTCGACGAGTTTGTCCTTGTGGTATTTGGGAATCACCTGCATCAGGCCCTTGGCGCCCATCCCGCTTTCGGCGATCGGGTTGAACTTCGACTCGACGGCCATCACGGCCAGAATCAGCAGCGGATCGACCCCCACCTGCCGGCCGGCATCAAAAGCACCGCTCACCAGCTGCTCGGTCGCATCCGATGCCACCCTGTACCTGCGTGAAAGATAACTTGCAATCGCCTGATACTTCGGATTGTCCGGGTCAGCAGGCTCGAACAGCGAGATACCCTCGTAGCGAATGGTTCCGAAGGCGGTCGCGTTGGCGCCCGACGGCACCGGCGTGGGATAGCTCTCACCTTGGACAACCAGGACCAGCAGGGCCGCCAGTCCGAGGACAGCCAGGCTGTTATGCAACAACCCGAACACCGGTCCTAACCGGATTTCCACGTACTGTCTCAACAATATGGTCGTGTTCATCACACACCTCCGTCTTTCCGGCAGGCTACTGCCGGGTTCTCGCAAACCGTCTGGGCCGCCCGGGCCTATCCCGGGAAACCTATTGTTTTTAAATTATTTATTGCCCACCTCGAACCCAACTCGGCTCGCTGGTCGAGCAGAAAACAAAACGGCGCTGCAAGTGGCCGCGGCCCACAGATGGGGCCGCAAAGACCAGACTTCAACGAAAAGAACAGCTACGACGCATTGACGCAATGCACAATTGGCATTTTAATTAAGATGTTACATTAGGTCAAGCCAAATATCTGCCATTTCGTCAATGAGTTACATTCTCGGGGTCGGCGCCGGAAGCATGGCAGCCGGAGGAAAAATCCCGGCATTACCACCAGAGAACCTGATAAAATTGGTTCGCTTGGCAGCAAAGCCGGGAAGCTATCCTCAGAGTCGAATGCCTGCGGATCAGTTCGGGATGAGCCCCGAGCTGTCCGCAGTTCATTCGCAAACCCGCTAAGGCCTTGAGCCAGTCGGAAACGGCCAAGCTGCTGCGGGGTTCAGGGCAGTTCTTGCCCCAGGCGTTGCAGCGATGGACGGGGCCGGAGCCACCGGAGCCATCACATGCGCAGCCGGTTTCGCAGCCGGTTTCGCCTTTTTCTTCTTGGCAGCCTTTTTCTTGGCTGCTTTCTTTTTCGCGGGTTTCTTCTTGGCCGCCTTCTTCTTGGCGGGTTTCTTTACCGCTTTCTTTTTCGCAGTTTTCTTCTTTGCCGCCTTCTTCTTCTTCTTTTTCGCGGGTTTCTTCGCTGCTTTCTTCGCTTTCTTCTTCGTGGCCATAACTGCCTCCATCAAGAGTTAAAGGAACAACAAGTTAAACCTGCCCGACCAAGCGCAGGCTATTCAGCCGTCGGGGCAAGCCCCGACGAACTGAATTCTTTGCCAGGCCTGCCCGGAAGCAGGTCCTGTTACAGAAGGTCCGGATTCGACCGGATCCCGTCATCCCAGACCGCCGTTGCCGCGGCCGAACACACCGCAGCGACGCAAAACCGTTCGGTATCGCCCGCCCGCCAAAGGCGCGGAATTCGAGAACGTTAGCCGGAAAAACGCTCTCCGCGGGTCCATCGTCGAATCCAAGCCGGACCAGGTGCGCCTTGATCACGGCCATCAGGATCGGCTCAAAGCCCGCGACCGCGCCGTTGCGGCGGATCGCCTTGTACTGGGAAAGCCGGGACTGCCGGGCCGTAGCAGAAGATTCAGAGAACGTAACGCCATGCAAAGCATATAGAGAATGACAGGTCGCGGTTTCTGCGGCTATCTGCATTTACGGTCTCCTAAAACTCCTCTTTTCTTCCGTTCTGCTGCTCTGCTGCCACGTCTGGTACAGCTTGCTGCCTCTGTCCGAAAAGCGCCGTCAACCACAATATATAGTATCTTGACAAAAATATGCAACTAATTCTAGTGCGTATGATTTCAATATGCAAGCGCAGCGTTGCAACCGGGCACATGTTCCGATCAGAACATGCGCCGCGCCGCATGCGCGCCTCACGGAAGCACGAATGGGGAAATGCGCATAGGAGGGGCGAGCGGCACCCGTCGCGCAGCCCGCGTTCCGCCGGTTCCGGACGCACTTACCGCCGCGTCTGGTCGCGGCGAAGCGCGGCGCGCACGCGCCCCCAGTCAAATGAGGGCCCCGGATCGGTTTTTCTTCCGGGCGCGATATCACTGTGGGCTACGACGTCGGCGATTGGATAGCGTTCGTAGAGCGCGCCGACCAGGGCGGTCAGCGCTTCGTACTGCGCGTCCGTGTAGGCTACGTCCTCGGTTCCTTCGAGTTCGATTCCGACCGAGAAGTCGTTGCAGCCATCGCGCCCGTCATAGCGCGATGCGCCGGCATGCCAGGCGCGCTTGCCGCACGGCACAAATTGCACGACTTCGCCACCGCGCGCGATCAGGAAATGCGCCGATACGCGAAGCTCGCGCAGCGTCTCGAAGTACGGGTGGGCGGTACAGTCCAGCGTGTTGGTGAACAGCCTCCGGATCGCGTCACCGCCGAATTCCCCGGGAGGAAGGCTGATGGCGTGGATGACCACAAGCGTTATGGATTCGCCATCGGGCCGCTCGTCGCAGTTGGAGGAGGAGACCTGGATCGCCTGTTCGAGGACGCCTTCGCGGTCGAACTTCAACTTGCGCCCGCCCGAAATGTTCGCCGACAAGGGAAATTGGCCCCTTTACAGTTCCAGAACCCGGCAGAAACTCCGATCTGGCCTGACACTTGATCAGAACTCGCCTAGCGGATGCGGAGCCGTTCCATGCGGTAGCGCAGGGCCCGGAACGTGATCCCGAGGAGCTTTGCCGCGGCGGTTCGGTTGAATCGCGTCGTGTCCAGCGCTTCCAGGATGGCTTCGCGCTCGATCTGATCCAGATACTCCTGCAGCGGCCACTTGGCGTTCCCCGCGTTCGGTGCATCCGCTACGCGCGGCTCCCCCGTCATACATGCCGGCGGGGCGAGTTGAAGGTCGTCGGGCAGGATCTCATCCGAGGCGGCCAGCGCCACCGCGCGCTCGAGAATGTTCTCGAGTTCCCGGGCATTGCCCGGAAAGTCGTACCGCTGCAGCGCCTCGCGCGCACCCTCCGACAGGCGTGCGCCTCCGGCGCCCCCGGCCGGCGCGAGTCGCGCGAGGATCGCGCCCGCGAGCACGGGAATGTCCTCACGGCATTCCCGCAGCGGCGGCATCCTGAGTTCGATCACCGCCAGTCGATAATAAAGATCCTGTCTGAATTCTTCCGCAGCCACCAGCTCGGAGAGGTTTTGGTGCGTGGCGCAAATGATGCGCACGTCGACAGGATCTTCGGTCGTGGCCCCGATCTTGCGCACGCGCTTTTCCTGTATTGCCCGGAGCAGCTTGACCTGCATCGCCAGAGGCAGGTCGGCCACCTCGTCCAGGAATAGCGTGCCGCCATTGGCAACGTGGAAAAACCCTTCCCGGTCCGACTCCGCCCCTGTGAACGCCCCTTTGCGGTAACCGAAAAACTCGCTCTCCATCAGCGTTTCCGGAATGGCGCCGCAGTTGACGGGAACCAAGGGCCTGTCCCGGCGCGCACCCTGTTCGTGGATCAGCCGCGCCGCAAGTTCCTTGCCGCTTCCCGACTCCCCCGTTATGTATATGGGAGCCTGGCTGCGGGCGAGCTTGTCTATCATGAGCCGAACCTGCTGGATGCCCGGGCCGTCTCCGAGCAGCACGTGCTGCCGACCGGGCTCCTCCTTCTGCGGCAGGGAGAGGGCCGACCTGACCAGCGTGCGCAGTTGATCGAGTGAAAGCGGCTTGGTCAGGTAATCGAACGCACCGGCCTTGAGCGCCGAGACGGCGTTCTCCATGCTGCCGTAGGCCGTGATCACGGCGACCGGCAAGTCATCGCAGTGCTCGCCGATATGGCGGACCAGATCGAGCCCGTCCCCGTCGGGCAGGCGCATGTCCGTCAAGCAGAGGTCAAACCTGCGCCTCTGGAGCAGCGCCTTTGCTTCGGCGACCGAACCTGCGCTTTCCACGCCGAGCCCCATTCGGACCAGCGACAACTCGAGCAGCTCGCGAATGTCGGCCTCGTCGTCGACCACCAGCACCGTGGTGTTCACGCCGGCCGTGGGGCGCTCCGGGCGCCGGGTCACTGCACTGCCTGCCATAGGATCCTGAAATCCGCTCCGGTTCCGCGGTCGAGATAGTCCAGGCCGGCGCCGTTGGCCGCGCAAAGCTCGCGCGCGATGTACAGCCCCAGCCCGGTGCCTCCGCTGAACGTCGTGAAGAACGGCTCGAATAGCTGCGCCTGCAACTGCTTCGCGATGCCTTCGCCGTCGTCGATCAGATGCAATTCTACCCGACCGGGTCGGGACAGGACGCGAAGCACTATGCTGCCTGTCTGGTGCCGGCAGTGCCTCCAGGAGTTGTGCATCAGATTCCAAAGCACCTGATTGAGGTGTACGCGGTCAAACTCCACCGTTGCATCCTCCGGCACCTCGATCACGAAAGCGCTGCGGGCGATGCCCTCGTTCTGCGCGTAATCGTCTATGAAGCCGGATATGAAGCTCCTGAGCCGGATCTTCTCGATTTGTACGCGATCCCGGCGGGACAGTTCAAGCACGTCGTGCACCATCCGATCCAGCCGTTTCGCGTTATCGCGGATGATGCTCAACAGCCGATCGCGCCCCGACCCCTGGCTCTCCTCCTGCAGCAGGTCCCCGGCATGGGTGATCGCAGAGAGTGGATTGCGTATTTCGTGCGCGATGCCCGCCGTGAGCCGCCCCAGCGCGGCCAGCTTGAGCTGCTGGGCCTGCTCCTGGAACTTCGACAAATCCTCCAGCAGCACCAGCGTGAAGCTCCCGCCGGCCACGCCTGCGGCGACAAAGCGCGCCCGAACCAGCCTGCCGCTCTCGGACAGGCGCAAGGTCACGCTCGACGGCCCATTGCCCGCCCGCCACGCCTCCAGCTGGCCGGCCAGCTCCGTCGAGTACTGCTCGATCTGGTCGAGTTCGGGCGCCGGCCGCCCGAGCAGCACGGTCAACTGGCGGTTTTGCTGGCGCACCAGGCCGTTGGGATCCACGACCAGCACGCCGTCCTGAACATCCTGGATAACGAGCTGGTTGATGCGCAGCTGGTTTGCCAGGTCTTCTCCCCGCTGCCGCGCGAGGCGCTCGTTCATGATCAGACGCTGCGCCAGGCGATTGGTGATCAGCGCGGTGGCGAAGTATCCTATCGAAAGCAGCCCCGGCGGCAGGAAAGTCGCAATGGCGGCGTCGAACATGAGCACCCAGTAAGCCTGTTCGAGCAGAACTGCGATCGAGGCCAGCGCGGCATAGAACAACATCAGCGTGCCGCGGCTCACCAGGGCGGCACCGGCAAGCGATACCAGCGGCATGACGCCGAGGCCGCTGCGCAGCCCGCCCGAGGCATGCATGAGCAGCGTCAGCGCGACGATATCGGTGATGACCTGCAGCGTCAGTTGCGCATTGAAATACGCCCGCCATCGGCGCAGCAGCAGATGGAAGACCACCGCCAACGCGAGATAAGCTGCGCTCGTGTACACGAACATGCGGGGATCGCGGCTGCCCAGATTGAGCATCTCCGGGTCGAACCGTTCGCCGACCAGGAATACGGCCGCCACCGCCGCACGGTAGAAGTTAAAGTAGCGCAGCGATTCCCAGAAGGACTCGGTCGCATCCCTGTAGGAGGGCGGAAAGGGAAACCTCAGGACCGGGAGCCGAAACATGCGTACGCTCGCCTACCCCGCGCCCAGACGGCGATGCTCTTCGCTGCAGTAGAAGTGCCCGCCGTCCTCGAGCGCTTCGCTTCTGGGCAGGTTTACCTTGCAGCGCTCGCAGGCAACCATGAGTTCTGGCGGTCTTTCGGCGGCCGACGGCGGCCGGCTCCGGCGCGCGGCGCCCTTGATCACGATGTAGGCGACAAACGCCAGGACCAGAAAAAGGATGATCTTGCCCATTCAAGGACTCCACCCGGGAACGGAGATTCGCCGAAACGGCCTCAATGGGCAGTATAGCTCCGCGGGGCGGCGCAGCCGGAACGGAAGCTTGGTCGGGGTGACTGGATTCGAACCAGCGACTCCTGCGTCCCGAACGCAGTACTCTACCAGGCTGAGCTACACCCCGAACCGGAAGGAATAGAAGCGGCACATTCGATCGCACCGGGGACAGCATCCCCTCGGGAACAACTAGTACGTGCGCTCGACTGCAAAGCGTGCCAATTCTAGCAAAGATTGCTTGTATTTTGAATTCTCCAGCGAACCGATCGCTTCACAGGCCAGCCGTGCTTCCTCGCTAGCGCTCGCGTGCGCATAGGCAAGAGCATCGGTATGCCGGATCGCGGCGAGCACCGACTCGAAGCCGTCGCGGCCCCCCTCCTCGATCGCGTGTCGAACCACCGCGGCATCCGCCTTCGACCCGATTTGAATCACGCGGATGAGGGGAAGCGTCGGCTTGCCTTCGTTCAAGTCATCACCAAGATTCTTGCCGGTCTCCGTGGCGTCCCCGGAATAATCCAAAACGTCGTCGATCAGCTGAAACGCCGTGCCGAGATGCCTGCCGTAGGCTGCGAGCCCCTGCTCCACCGCATTTTCTGCTCCACCGAGCACTGCGCCGAGCTGCGCCGCTGCCTCAAAAAGTTTCGCCGTCTTGCGGCGCACGACATCGAGGTACGCTTCCTCGCTGATCGAGGCGTTGTGCGCGTTCAGCAGCTGCAGCACCTCGCCTTCGGCAATGGTATTGGTCGCGTCCGCCAGCACTTCCATCACCCGCATGCTCTGCACGCCGACCATCATCTGGAAGGCACGCGAGTACAGGAAATCGCCCACCAGAACGCTGGCTGCATTGCCGAACTCGGCATTGGCGGTCCGGCGCCCGCGGCGCAGTTCGGACTCGTCAACCACGTCGTCGTGCAGCAGTGTGGCGGTATGGATGAATTCCACCACCGAAGCCAGTTCATGGTGATGGAGCCCGCGATATCCGACCGCACCGGCTGCAAGCAGGACCAAGGCCGGGCGCAAGCGCTTGCCTCCGCTGCCGATGATGTACTCGGCGATCTGCCGGATGAGGACGACGTCAGACTCCAGCCGCCGCCGGATCAGGGCATCCACCGCCTGCATATCGGTGGCGATCAGCGATCGGATAGACTCGAGTTGCACGGTAGGATCAGGAGGGACGGTGCGCCGGTGCTGCCCGCATGCTGCAGGGCCGGCGAAGGATACCACAAAAGCTTTTGACCAAGCACCCTAAGGGCATGTATAATCTTGGGTTTTCGAGAATCCCTCGGAGTGCATCATGTATGCGATCATCAAGACGGGCGGGAAGCAGTACCGCGTTGCCGCCGGTGAGAAACTGAAGGTGGAAAAGCTCGCTGGCGACATCGGCAGCGAGCTGCTGATAGACCAGGTGCTGCTCGTCGGCGCCGGCGACGACACGAAGGTCGGAACGCCGCTCGTCCCCGGGGCCTCCGTCAAGGCAAAGGTGCTCGGCCACGGGTTGGGCGACAAGGTCCAGATCTTCAAGATGCGCCGCCGCAAGCACTACGCAAAGCATCAGGGCCACCGCCAGGGCTATACCGAAATCGAGATCACCGGTATTTCAGGTTAAGGAGCGGGCACCATGGCACACAAGAAAGCGGGCGGCAGCTCCAGAAACGGCCGCGACTCGCAGGCGAAGCGCCTCGGCGTCAAACGCTACGGCGGCCAGATCGTTTCTGCGGGAAGCATACTCGTGCGGCAGCGCGGCACGAAGGTCCACCCGGGCGAGAACGTCGGCGTCGGCAGGGACCACACCCTGTTCGCCAAGATCACAGGCAAGGTCGAGTTTAACGTCAAGGGGCCCGAAAACAAGAGTACGGTTCATATCGTTCCGGCATAGGCCGGCCGAGGACAGAAAGGCCCTATCCTCGCGGTAGGGCTTTTTTGTTTGTGCGCCGGAAACGGCAGTCAGCTCATGAAGTTCATCGATGAAGCCAAGATCGAAGTCCACGCCGGTAAGGGAGGCAACGGCGCGGTAAGCTTCAGGCGCGAGAAATACATCCCGCGGGGCGGGCCCGACGGAGGCGATGGCGGTCGTGGCGGAAGCGTATACGCGGTCGCCGACAGGAACATCAACACCCTGGTCGACTACCGATTCGCCCGCATTCACCGCGCGAAGAATGGCCAGGGCGGCATGGGCCAGCAATGCAACGGCAAAGGCGCCGAGGACATCGTTCTGCGCATGCCGGCAGGCACGATCATCACCGATTTTCAGACCGGCGTCCTCGTCGCCGACCTCGCCAAGCATGGGCAGATCGCGCTGCTTGCTCAGGGCGGCCGCGGCGGAATGGGAAACGTCAACTTCAAGTCGAGCACCAACCGCGCACCGCGCAAGGCGACCCCTGGCGGAGATGGTGAAATCAGGGAACTCAAGCTCGAACTCAAGGTGCTGGCGGATGTCGGTCTGCTCGGCCTGCCGAACGCGGGCAAATCCACTTTCATCAGAGCGGTCTCCAGCGCGCGGCCCAAAGTTGCCGATTACCCCTTTACCACGCTGCATCCGCATCTGGGCGTCGTGCGGGTCGGTCCCGACCGCAGCTTCGTCATCGCCGACGTCCCGGGTTTGATCGAAGGTGCCGCGGAGGGCGCCGGTCTCGGCCACCAGTTCCTGCGCCACCTCGCCCGCACCGGCCTGCTGCTCCATATTGTCGATCTCGCACCGATGGACCCGGGCGCCGACCCGGTACGCGATGCACGCACGATCGTCGCGGAGATCAAGAAATACGACCAGGCCCTGTACCGCAAGCCGCGCTGGCTGGTGCTGAACAAGATGGACCTGCTCCCTGCCGAAGAACGCGATGCCGCGGCGCACCGGTTCCTGAAGGCGATGCGCTGGCGCGGGCGCAGCTTTCGCATATCGGCGATCAACGGCGAAGGCTGCATCGAGCTGGCGGGTGCCGTCATGACGCACCTCGAGACGCTACGGACGGAGGAACCGCAGTGAAGGATGCAAAACGGTTCGTCGTCAAAGTGGGCAGCGCGCTGGTGACAAACCGCGGCGAGGGTTTGGATATCGCCGCAATCGCTCAATGGGCGCGCCAGATCGCACGCCTGCGTGCCATGGGCAAGGAGATCGTGCTGGTGTCCAGCGGCGCCATCGCCGAGGGCATGCAGCGGCTCGGCTGGAAGACGAGGCCGCACCGCATGCACCAGTTGCAGGCTGCGGCCGCGGTCGGACAGATGGGCTTGGTGCAGGTCTACGAGACCTGCTTTCGCGAGCATGAACTGCACACGGCCCAGGTACTGCTCACACACGCGGACCTCGCCGATCGACAGCGCTACCTGAACGCGCGATCCACGCTGCTTACGCTGCTCGAACTGGGCGTCATACCCATCATCAACGAGAACGACACCGTCGTCACCGATGAGATCAAATTCGGCGACAATGACACCCTGGGTGCGCTGGTCACCAACCTGATCGAAGCCGACTGCCTGGTCATCCTCACCGATCAGGATGGTCTGTACACCGCCGATCCGCGGAAGGTCCCGACGGCGACGCTGGTGCGCAGCGTCAATGCGGGCGACCCCGCGCTCGAAGACATGGCCGACAGCGCGGGATCGGCGATCGGCAAGGGGGGCATGCTCACGAAGGTACTCGCAGCCAAGCGGGCCGCGCGCAGCGGAGCAAACACGATCATTGCCTCGGGACATGAGAAGGATGTCCTGCTGCGGCTTGCACAGGGCGAGCACCTGGGAACGTTGCTGGTGGCGGCGACCACGCCGCTGGCGGCACGCAAGCAATGGCTTGCGGATCATGTGCAGGTCGTCGGCCGGATCACCATCGACGACGGGGCCGCGCACGCGCTGCGTTCCGGCGGAAAAAGCCTGCTGCCCATCGGCGTCAGGAACATCGAAGGCGAGTTCGAGCGCGGGGCAGTCGTCACATGCTTCGATCAAAAGGGCGCGGAGATCGCGCGCGGCCTGGTCAACTACAGCGCACAGGAAACCCGCCGGATAGCCGGCAGACCCTCAAGCGACATCGAGTCCACGCTCGGTTATGTAGAGGAACTGGAACTCATCCACCGTGACAACATGGTGCTGCTCTAGCGGCACCAGTCCGCTGCGCGGGCCGAAACGAGCGACCGGCCTACCTGGCGTAGGAATCCGTTATGGTATCGATGCCGCGCTTGAGCAGCTTGCGCGCCTCCTCGGCGTCGCGCACGATGATCCGTGCCGGACAAAAGAAACCATCGTGGAGCGCGGCTTGAATGCGGTTGACCGGCAGGTCTGAAATTGATTTCCACTGCTGATTGCGTGCCGCTGACCAAGTCTTGTCGGCGCGGCCGAAGGCGTAGAGCTTGCGTTCCCGCCCCTTGCACCTGATCCCCTCGTAGGCAATGTTGGTCGCGCCACCGTCGCTGCGCGCCACCAGCGTGTATCGGACCACGCCGTCACCCCCGACGCTGACCGATTCAAGGTCAACGAAATAACCGAAGCTCGCCTCGCCATCGACCTGGATCCTGACAAGGTTTTCCTCCTTTGGGAACGACGGCAGCTTCGGGCTCTGCTCGTCCAAATGCTCGTCCTCCCTTTCGTTCGGGGGGACATAGCCGCTCCTTGGCGCAGGCTGCGCCGCCGCAACCGCGCAGACCAGTGCCAGCGGGAGGATCAGCCAGCGCATGACCCCGGCGCTCAAGTCAGGTCGCCTGCCAGGGCATCGCGGACGGCGACCGGAACCTCCAGCATTGTCCGATACTGAGGGTGATCGAGGCCGATGGAAAGCCCGGCGCCGGACTTGAGCGCCCGAGCCATCGCGTCGGAGAGTTCCAAACGCAGGAAGTGCACCGCCGAAGTCTTCTGCTCGTTTTCCCGTTCCAGATCCTCGTCGGCGATGGCCCATACACGGTCGAAACCGCGAACCTGGATCCAGACCTTGTCCTCGATGCCGATCAGCTTCGCGAGCCATCTCTGGCGCTCCTCCGGATCAGGATACTCGAGCATCATGGTGGCCTTGAAGTTGCGGCCATCGGGTACCAGCGGGTTGTATGTTTCGAGTTCGTCCTGGATTCCTCGCTCCTCGTAGATGCGCTCGACGCGAAGCATTTCCTGGATCTGGTAGCGTATCGTCAGCTCGTCCTCGAAAACCAGCGTCACGCTGTCCCCCAGGTGCACTGTGCGGTGCTTCTTGTGCTCGATGACTCGCGCGCGGAAGTCGGTGCGTTCGCGTGCATAGGCCTCGAGGGTCAACAGGCTGTCGCGCCGGATCCTGGGCATGGCTGTCGATATTTGATGCACGGTCGGCCTACAGGCCATAGGCGATACGCAGCAGCGTGAGCGGATGCTCCCTTGCCGCCCGATTCACGCCCATGCCCTGCTGGATGTGTCTTCCCGCAATCGCGCAGTCCGAGCTGATGTAGTCTGGGTCACCCGAGGCCATCTGCTGGAATACCGGACCACCGATCTTCATCGAGTTCTGGTAATACTCGCTCTTGACGCCCCAGGTGCCGTCGTGCCCGGAACAACGCTCGACGGTATTCACGGTCGTCCCCGGCACCATCTGCAGCACTTCGCGCGTCTTCTGCCCGATCTTCTGGACCCGGAGATGACAGGGAATATGGTAGGAGACCTTCCCGAGGGGCTTCGCGAAATCGGTCCTGAGCAGGCCATCCCGGTTGCGGAGCACGAAATACTCGAACGGATCGAACATGGCGTCCGCGACCGCCTTCACATCCGCGTCCTCAGGAAACATCAGCGGCAGTTCCTGTTTGTACATCAAGGTGCAGGACGGCACCGCCGTGAGAATCGCATACCCGCCGCGCGCAAGCCGCGCGAGTACCGGGGTGTTGATTTCCTTGAGCCTCGCCACGCTGTCCAGGTCGCCCAGCTCGAGCTTGGGCATGCCGCAGCAGGCCTCCTTCTCGGCCAGCACGTAGGGAATCGCGTTGTGCTCCAGAATCTTCAGCAGGTCGTGCCCTATACCGGGCTCGTTGTAGTTCACATAGCAGGTCGCAAACACTGCGACCTTGCCGGGAGTACGTTCCCCGTCGCGGACCGCGTGCGCTGCGCTCGCGGACGCCGCGGTCCGGAACCTGGAGGGGCTGTATGGCGGCAGACGCCGGTCCCGGTGCACGCCAATCGCCTGCTCCATCACCGCCCGTGCGGCGCCGTTCCGGTTTACTGCGTTGACCGTCTGCGCGACCACCGGAATCGCGGCCAGCTTGCCGATCGCGTCGGTCGAGGAAAGCAGCTTGTCGCGGAACCGCGTCTCGCCCTTCCGGAACTTCACCGCCTTGGCACGCAGCATGAGATGCGGGAAATCGACATTCCACGCGTGAGGCGGCACGTACGGGCACTTCACGACGTAGCACATATCGCACAGGTAGCACTGGTCAACCACGTCCCAGTAGCGCTTCTTGTCCACGCCGTCGATCTCGCCGCTGGAGCTTTCGTCGATCAGGTCGAACAGCCGCGGAAACGCGGTGCAGAGGCTTACGCAGCGGCGGCAGCCGTGGCAAATGTCGAAAATGCGCTCAAGTTCCGCGTACAGCTCGGGTTCGTCGTGGAAATCCGCTGATCGCCACTCGAGCGGATGCCGCGTGGGTGCCTCGAGATTACCTTCGCGGGTGGTCATGGCAGGTCAAAACCTATTGAAGTACCGGTGCGAAAGACACGGAAACGCGCAAGCGAGGCTTTCGCCTCGCCTCCTGCGCGCTGCCCTCAGAAGGAACTCAGTCGGTCAACTGGTCCAGGGCCTTCTGGAAGCGGTTCGCATGCGACCGCTCGGCTTTCGACAAGGTTTCGAACCAGTCTGCGATTTCGGTGAACCCTTCGGCGCGCGCGGTCTTGGCCATGCCGGGATACATGTCGGTGTATTCGTGCGTTTCCCCGGCAACCGCCGCCTTCAGATTCTGCCTGCTGGATCCGATCGGCAGGTCGGTCGCGGGGTCCCCCACTTGCGCGAGGTAATCGAGGTGGCCATGCGCATGACCGGTTTCACCTTCGGCGGTCGAGCGAAACAGCGCGGATACGTCATTCTGCCCTTCAACGTCGGCCTTGTTTGCGAAATACAAATAACGACGGTTTGCCTGCGATTCGCCGGCAAATGCGTCCTTCAGATTTCCGTGCGTTTTCGATCCCTTCAGTTCCATAACAACCTCCTGTTTGGTTAGTGGGGGCAAAGTTTAGACAACATCTAATTAATGGACTTATTTTAATCCGATCCTTTCGTGATCGTCAAGAGCGTCAGCGCCTTTTGTCGTTGAAGATAACCTGAATCCGGTCCCCCTGCGCGCATCCGCGTCACGTCGGGAACGACTTTGGGCGATCCGCGGCGCCATCGCGGGGTTAATGACCGAGCGCGACTTCAATCTCCGCAAACGTGCGCGCGACCTCGGTCGGCGCAAGCGTGACGCCGAGTTGTCGCGCAATCTGCGACAGCGAGAATATACCTCGCACCATCTGACCCGCGCCATCGGCGCCTGGTTCGGCTACCAGCGCGTGCTGCCGTCCCGTGGCCTTCAGGGTGGCCACGACGTGGCCCACCTCCGCACCTGCCAGTTCCGCGTACCACAGCACCTCGAGAAACTCGCGGGGCGTCATCATGTCATGCACCAGAATGTCCTGCCGCTTGACGCCTCGCTCGACCGCGAATCTAACAGGCCGTTCCCCGAGGATGTCGGCGGCAGTGATGAGGCCGAGCACCTGGCGACGTTCGTCGGCGACAAGCAGCAGGCACACCCCACGCCGGATCATAAAGCGGTTGGCTGCATCGAGCGGTGCGTCACCGTCGATGGTCGCTGCCGGAACCTTGCGCAGATCGGTCATCACCTCAAGCGCCGGCGAGTCCAGTCGCACCCTCTCGCCGGGCGGAACCGGGTGCTGGAACTGCGCGCCCGCGAGAAGCGGACGATGTGAAAGCGGATGGAAGACGCGACTCATGATCGGCCCCTTAGCGAGCGCCAGAACCCTCGGCAGCGCAACTGACCGACGGCCTCTCTTACTGACTATAGATAAGCGGGCAGCATCAGGCAAGATCCACCGCAGCGCCAACGACTGTGCTACAGCAGCAGTACACTCAGCGCATCAGCACCGGATTTGCGGCGCGCTTGCGGTCGCGGTTGATGAAGCGAGCCAGTTCACTCAGGGCCTGCTGATAGACGTCGCGCTTGAACTCGATAACGGTCTCCAGCGGAACCCAGTAGCCGTTCCAGCGCCATGCATCGAACTCCGGATGCTCGCATGCACGAAGAGAAACGTCGCTGTCGCGGCCGACGAGCCGCAGCAGAAACCAGATTTGCTTCTGTCCCCTGTAATTGCCACGCCATTCGCGTTTGATCCAGTGCTGCGGCACATCGTAGCGCAACCAGTTTCTGGTACGACCGAGGATTCTGACGTGCGAATGAAGAAGCCCGATTTCCTCGCCCAACTCGCGGTACATCGCCTGCACCGGCGTTTCGCCGTGCTTGATTCCGCCCTGTGGAAACTGCCAGGAATGCTCCCTAACCCGCTTGCCCCAGAATACCTCGTTGCGCCAGTTGCACAGGATGATGCCGACGTTCGGGCGATAGCCGTCTCGATCGAGCATGCTAAGTCCAGCAGTAAGTTCCGTTGCGATCCATTGTTCCACATTTTGACGGGGATTTGAAGCGCGGACTGGCGCGGAATGCGGCTCGAATCAAGTAAAATAGGCACTTCCCAACTTTCTTTCCTCCATGCGAGCCAAACAGTTCTTTCTGTCAACGCTGAAGGAAGCGCCGGCCGACGCCGAAATCGCCAGCCACAGTCTCATGGTTCGCGCCGGCCTGATACGGCGCCTCGCCGGGGGCATTTACACGTGGATGCCGCTCGGCCTGCGCGTGGTTCGCAAGGTCGAGGCCATCGTGCGCGAAGAGATGAACCGCGCCGGAGCTCTTGAGCTTTTCATGCCCGCAGTGCAGCCCGGCGAGCTGTGGCAGGAATCGGGGCGGTGGCAGAAATACGGCCCCGAACTCGTGCGGCTCAAGGACCGCCATGACCGCGACTTCTGCATCGGTCCGACGCACGAGGAGGTGATCACCGACATTGCCCGGCGCGAGATTAGGAGCTACCGCCAGCTGCCGGTTCACTTCTACCAGATCCAGACCAAGTTTCGCGACGAGATCCGCCCGCGCTTCGGTGTGATGCGCGGACGCGAGTTCGTGATGAAGGATGGCTATTCGTTCCACGCCGACTACGCGGACTTGCAGCGCGAGTACCGGAACATGTATGACACGTACACGCGCATTTTCAACCGGCTCGGACTGACCTACCGCGCGGTGGCTGCCGATACCGGCTCCATCGGCGGCACAGGCTCCCACGAATTCCACGTCCTCGCCAATTCGGGGGAGGATGCGATCGCGTTCTGCCCGCAGTCGGAGTACGCCGCGAATGTCGAACTCGCCGAGGCGCTCGCGCCGTCTGCACCCCGCGCCGCGCCGTCCGCCCCGATGCAAAAGATCCCGACCCCGGGCAAGACGCGATGCGAGGACGTCGCCGAGCTGCTCGCGCTGCCCCTGGGGCGCACGGTCAAGGCGATCGCGGTCGTGCATGACGACGAACTGACCCTGCTGCTGCTGCGAGGCGACCACGAGCTTAACGAGGTCAAGGCCCAGAAGCTGCCAGGGCTGGACCCGTTCCGATTCGCCACCGAGGCGGAAGTCGAGCGATACCTGAACTGCCGCGCCGGATACATCGGGCCGGTCGGGATCGGCGAGCGCATTCGGGTCATAGCGGACCGAAGCGTCGCGGCGATGTCGGATTTTGTCTGCGGCGCGAACGAGCCGGGCTACCACCTCGCGGGGGTCAACTTCAGGCGCGACCTTCCCGAACCGGCTTTCGTAGCCGACATCCGACGCGTTGTTCTGGGTGATCCGAGCCCCGACGGCGCGGGCGGGCTGGAGATCGTGCGCGGGATCGAGGTCGGGCACATTTTCCAGCTCCGCACCCGGTACTCCGAGGCGATGAGCGCGACGTTCCTGGACGAAAACGGCAGGAAGCAGGCCTTCGAGATGGGTTGCTACGGCATCGGCATCACCCGCATAGTGGGCGCCGCCATCGAACAGAACCACGACCAGAGCGGGATCATGTTTCCGGAACCGATGGCACCGTTTCAGGTCGCGATCACCCCCCTGGGCTATACACGCAGCACCCAGGTCCGCGAGGCAGCCGAAGCGTTATACAGCGAGATGTCCGGGTTGGGGATAGAGGTGCTGCTCGACGACCGCGACGAGCGCCCGGGCGTCATGTTCGCCGACATGGAGCTGATCGGGATCCCTCACCGCATCGCGGTCGGCGATCGCGGACTGAAGGACGGCGTGGTCGAATACCAGGGACGCCGGGAAAAGCAAACAGAGCGCATTGCGCTTGGCGAAGCTGCGACCGCAATGCGCTCCAAGCTGTCATGTTGAAGGCGCTGCGCTTCTGGTTCGCCTGCGCTGCGATGGTCTGCGCCTGCGCGGTGCATGCGGGCGCACAAGTCTACGAACCGCTTGCCGACAGCATGCGCGCCGGGCTGCAGGCATCCATCGCGGACACGCCCGCCTCGCGCCACGCCTTCTCGAACTCGATGGACGCCGTGAACTGGCTCACGGAGATGGCGCAGCGCCTGGAAAGGCGCGTCCCCTTCCTTCGTACCCGCCTGGATCTGCTGCGTACGGTGCATTACGAGGCCTCGCGTGCAGGCCTCGATCCGCAGCTCGTGCTCGCGGTCATCCATGTAGAAAGCAACTTCCGAAAATTTGCCGTGTCGTCGGCGGGGGCACGCGGCTACATGCAGGTGATGCCGTTCTGGGCCGGTCTGATCGGAAAGAAGAACGACAACCTGTTCAACCTGCGCACCAACCTTCGCTACGGCTGCGTAATCCTGCGGCATTATCTTGATATCGAGGGCGGCAACCTGTCCCGGGCGCTCAGCCGCTACAACGGAAGCGTTGGCAAATCCGAGTACCCGAATCTGGTGCTGCGGACGATGCGCGCCAACTGGCGCGTCGACGCGGCCCGCAGGTCCAGTAGCTCCTGAGCCACAGGGACGTCAGTCGGGGAAAATCGCGGCGATGGTCTTCTGAATCGACTCGGCGGCCGCACGCGGGTCGCTCGCCTGACGGATCGGCCTGCCGACGACGATGTAATCGGCGCCGTTCCCGAACGCCTGCGCGACGTCCACCGTGCGTTTTTGATCGTCTGCCGGCCGGTTGTCCACCGGGCGGATGCCGGGCGTCACAACAAGCAGCCGCGAACCGAGTTCCCGCTTGAGCGCCGGTGCCTCCAGTCCCGATGAGATGACCCCGGCGCACCCGGCCTCAAGGGCGCGTCGCGCTCGCGACAGCACCAGGCGCTCGACGTCGCAGTCAAAACCGAGGTCGTCCAGGTCCCCTCGGTCGAGGCTGGTGAGCACGGTCACGGCCAGGATCTGCAATTCGCCCTTGTCCCGCCCCGCCGCCTCCAGCATGGCCTGGTTGCCGTGGACCGTCGCAAACGTTACGCCCCTGTTGCGAAGTCCGCGCACGGCCGCACGAACCGTTTCCGGGACGTCGAAGAATTTCAGGTCGACGAAGACCTTGTTGCCGCGCTTCACCAGCCACTCAAGCACCTCGAAATAGCCGCCTGCGGTGAATAGCTCCAGGCCAATCTTGTAGAAGCTGACGGCGTCGCCGAGCGTCATCACCAGCCTTTTTGCTTCCTCCGCGTTAGGGACATCGAGCGCGACGATCAGCCGCTCGCGCCTGGGTATGGTGTTGCGCTCCGGCATTTCCGTTGTCATTCGAGCATACCGTCCGTCGTTCATCGGCGGCGTTCCCTCGCGCCGGCGATCACCGGGCCAAAGAACAGAAAGTTTTCCCGTTCCACCCGCATGACCCGGCACAACGGCATATCCGTTGCCGCATCGATGGACAAATCCCGGCGATCGATCCGTATTCTAGCCGATTCCGAAACCCGCCTTTCCACTGGCACCGACTTGCCTGGTCTCGACCCGGTGTTTCTTCATGTCAGTGCTAACCGGGCTGCGCGACGGGATCAGCCTGCGCGGCTCGTCCATGCGATCCTGCTCTGCGGGGAGCCGCCTATAATGGCTGCCGGATCCGTCATCCCAAGAGCACACACACTGAACCTCAAAGCCGACGCCAAGACGGGCGTGGTGATGCGCAACGCAGCCATGACCCCCGCGTTGCTCGCACGGGCAGCCTTGGCGAGCCTGCTGGCACTGATCGTCCTGTGCCTCGCCTGGGAACTCTGGCTTGCCCCGCTGCGACCGGGCGGATCATGGCTGGTGCTGAAGGTTCTGCCGCTGCTCGCACCCGTGTTCGGCGTACTGCACTCGAGGCGATATACCTTCCAGTGGGCGTCGATGCTCGTTCTCTGTTACGTCGCCGAGGGCGTAGTGAGAATCGCCACCGAGCCCGGCCTATCGCGCTGGCTCGCTGCGCTCGAAGTACTGTTCGCTCTCGCCTTCTTTTTCGCCGCCGTCCTTTATGCGCGCACGACCCGCAGGACCTGAGCGCCGGCCCGGGGCGGACGTCAGACCTGCGGATTGATGCGCTCGGTCTTGTCGTGGAGCTTGTTGAGCGCAGCGAGGTAGGCCTTCGCAGAGGCGACCACGATGTCCGTATCTGCACCCAGGCCGTTGACGATGCGGCCGGCCTTCTGCAGGCGCACCGTCACCTCGCCCTGCGACTCCGTGCCCGTGGTGATGGCGTTGACCGAGTACAGCAGCAGTTCCGCGCCGCTCTTGGCAACACTTTCGATTGCCTTGAATGTCGCGTCCACCGGCCCGTCCCCCTGCGCCTCGGCGCTGTGCTCCTTGCCGGCCTCGGAGAGCACCACGGATGCGTGCGGGCGCTCGCCCATCCCGCTTGCCTGACTCATGTGCACGAGCCTCCAACGCTCGTACAGGGACGATACCCTGCCTTCCGACATCAGGGCTTGCAGGTCTTCGTCGAAGATCTCGGCCTTCTTGTCGGCGAGGTCCTTGAAACGCTGAAACGCCTGGTTGTAGGCCTCTTCCGATTCGAGATCTATGCCGATCTCCTTCATCCGCTGCTTGAAGGCGTTCCTGCCGGAAAGCTTGCCGAGCACGATCTTGTTGGTGGTCCAGCCCACGTCCTCGGCCCGCATGATCTCGTAGGTTTGGCGAGACTTGATCACTCCGTCCTGATGGATGCCAGAGGCGTGAGCGAAGGCATTGGCCCCGACCACCGCCTTGTTGGGCTGCACGACGAAGCCCGTGATCTGCGACACCAGGCGCGACGCGGATACGATCTGCGTGGTGTCGATCCGAGTTTCTGCCGGGAAGAAGTCGCCGCGCGTCTTCAGGGCCATCACGATTTCCTCCAGTGCGGTGTTCCCGGCGCGCTCGCCCAATCCGTTGATTGTGCACTCTATCTGCCGCGCGCCGCCGATCACCACCGCTGCAAGCGAATTCGCAACCGCCATGCCGAGGTCGTTGTGGCAGTGCACCGACCACACCACCTTGTCGGAGTTGGGGACACGCTCGCGCAAAGTGCGGATGAACTCGCCGAACTGCTGCGGCACGGCATAACCGACCGTGTCCGGTATGTTGATCGTGGTCGCACCCTCCGCAATCACCGCCTCCAGCACCCTGCAGAGGAAATCCGGTTCCGACCTGCTCGCGTCCTCGGGAGAGAACTCGACATCCGGGCAGTGCTTGCGTGCGAAACGCACTGCATTCCTCGCGTCCTCCAGCACCTGGTCCGGCGTCATGCGCAGCTTCATTTCCATGTGCAGGGCGCTGGTGGCGATGAAGGTATGAATGCGCCAGGACTTGGCACCCTTCAAAGCCTCGATGCCACGACCGATATCGCGGTCGTTGGCACGGCACAGGCCGGCGACGGTGGAATCCTTGATCGCGTTGGCCACCGCCCGCACGGCCTCGAAGTCGCCGTTCGAGGCCGCCGGGAAGCCGGCCTCGATCACGTCTACGCGCATGCGCTCCAGTTGCCGGGCAATACGGATCTTCTCCTCGCGGGTCATGGACGCGCCCGGGCTTTGCTCCCCGTCGCGCATGGTCGTATCGAAAATGATCACTCGGTCCTTCATGTCACGCTCCATTGGCTATGCACAGAGTCATTGCGCAGCGGCCCGGCCTCTTGGCCTGTTGCGCCTGGGTACTGCCGAATTGGGGATTAGGGTATTTAGCGCGCGACGCGCAGCAGCGGCCCTGCAGGAAGCAGGCCGCTTGTAATACAGATCGACAAATGCGTCTGGGACGGCATATGGCCCAATATAGCGGGTTCCCGATCCCCCTGCAACCGGCGATGTCCCTAGACCGGCTTCTTCTGCCGCAACCGCCGCCACTTCGCCAGCCACACCGCATATCCGGAAAACGAATAGGCGACAAAAAGCAGAAAAAGAACCATCGGCGGATTGCTCGAGATGAGGATCATTGCGAAAGCGATCAGCAGTATTGCCCAGAAGGGAACGCTCCTGCGCAGGTTGATGTCCTTGAAACTGTAGAAGGGCACATTGCTCACCATCGTGACGCCTGCGAACAGCGTCAGTGCGGCCGCGATTCCGCGAATGACCTCTGCGCGCTGAATGCCGAAGTCATTGATTACCCAGATCAGCCCCGCACACAGGGCCGCTGCCGCTGGGCTGGGCAGCCCCTGGAAGAAACGCTTGTCCACGACATCGATGTTGGTGTTGAAGCGCGCGAGCCTCAGCGCCGCACCAACGCAGTAGACGAATGCCGATATCCAGCCAAAGCGGCCCAAATCCTTGAGCGCCCACTCGTACATGATAAGCGCGGGGGCGGCCCCGAAACAGACCATATCCGAGAGTGAATCGTACTCGGCGCCGAAGGCGCTCTGTGTGTGCGTCAGCCTCGCCACGCGTCCGTCTAGCCCGTCGAGCACCATGGCGATGAAGATCGCCACCGCCGCCTGCTCGAAACGCTGGTTCATCGCTTGCACGATGGCATAGAATCCGGCGAACAGCGCTGCCGTCGTAAACAGGTTGGGCAGCAGGTAGATTCCCCTGCGGCGGATCTCCGCGTTGATCAGCGGTTTGTGGGGCTTGTTGTATTCGGACATCGGCATGCCTCGTTCAGCACTGAACTCTAGAGCACGGCCAGAATACTGCTGCCGCCCTGCACCTTGTCGCCTAGCGCGGCCTTGACGCGCGCCGAGACCGGCAAATAGACGTCCACGCGTGATCCGAAACGGATAAACCCAAAACGATCGCCCCGGGCAAGTTTGTCCCCTGCTCTCACGTAGCAAAGAATCCGCCGGGCGATCAGGCCGGCGACCTGCACGCAGGTCACGTCGTCGCCGGTCCCGGCCTTCATCCACAGCGCGTTGCGCTCGTTCTCGAGCGAAGCCTTGTCCAGCGCGGCGTTGAAAAAACTGCCCGCGTGATACCAGACCTGCCGCACCTCTCCGTCTACGGGCGCGCGATTCGAGTGCACGTTGAATACGTTCATGAAGACGCTCACCTTTGTCGCATCGCGCTCAAGATACGGATCTCTCGCGGACTCGATGGCCACGATGCGACCGTCGGCCGGAGAGACCACAGTGCGCTCACCGCCCGGAATGCTGCGCGGCGGATCGCGGAAGAACTGCAGCACGAACAACGCCGCAAGCCAGAACGGGACTGACCACCATACACCCGCGATCCACATGAGCGCGAGCGCCGCGGCCACGGTCACGGCGAGGAACGGCCATCCCTCGCGGGCGACGATCGGATGCGGGTAGTTCACTGGGGCGGAGTCCGACTCGGGGGAATGCAAGGGCGCGGCGGCACGTCGTCCCCTTGTTTCAAAGCTCCCTAGCCTAGTTCTTCGACTGGTCCACCAGCCGGTTCTTCCTGATCCAGGGCATCATGTCGCGAAGCCTGGCGCCGACCGTTTCGATCTGATGCTGCGCCGTCATGCGGCGCCGCGACAGCAGCGTGGGCGCACCGGCGCGGTTTTCCAGGATGAAGTCCTTCGCGTAATCCCCCGATTGTATGCGGGCAAGCGCTTCGCGCATCGCCCACTTGGTCTCCTCGGTGATGATCTTCGGACCGGTGACGTATTCGCCGTATTCGGCGTTGTTGGATATCGAGTAGTTCATCGTGCCGATGCCGCCTTCGTACATGAGATCCACGATCAGCTTCAGTTCGTGCAGGCACTCGAAGTAGGCCATTTCCGGCGCGTACCCCGCCTCGACGAGCGTCTCGAAACCGGCCTTTACGAGTTCGACGCACCCGCCGCACAGAACAGCCTGCTCGCCGAACAGATCGGTCTCGGTCTCCTCGCGGAAGTTGGTCTCGATCACGCCGGCCTTGCCCCCGCCGATCGCTGCCGCATACGAAAGCGCCATGTCCCGCGCCTTCTTGCTCTGGTCCCGGTGGACCGCGATCAGCATCGGCACGCCGCCACCGCCGACATAGGTCGAGCGAACCGTATGGCCCGGCGCTTTCGGCGCGACCATGACCACGTCCAGATCCGCTCGCGGCATGACCTGCCCGTAGTGGATGTTGAATCCGTGCGCGAAGCCCAGCGTCGCAGCTTTCTTGATATTGGGCTCGACGTCGCTCTTGTAGACGGCTGCAATGTGCTCGTCGGGCATCAACATCATCACAAGATCGGCGCCTTTGACCGCTTCGGCGACCTCCTTGACGGCGAGCCCTGCCTTCTTCGCCTTGTCCCACGAGGCACCGCCACGCCGAAGCCCGACGGTCACCTTGATTCCGGATTCGCTCAGGTTGAGCGCATGCGCGTGACCCTGGGAGCCGTAGCCCACGATCGTGACCTTGCGGCCCTTGATCAGCGAAAGATCCGCGTCCTTGTCGTAATACACCTTCATGATTTCCCCTCTAGTGTTGGGGAAGGCGGCAGTCGGAGGTCGGGGCGGGTCCGCTACGGCATTGCTTCCGGACAGCGCCTTTCTCCTCCCTCCTCGCGCCTCCCTAGGCCCTAAGAACTCGTTCGCCGCGGGAAATGCCGGAAGCGCCGGTACGCACGGTCTCGAGGATCGCGCTGCGGTCGATCGCCTGGATGAACGCATCCAGCTTGGAACCCGTTCCGGTGAGCTCGATGGTGTAGGTATGCTCGGTGACATCGAGAATACGCCCGCGGAATATGTCGGTCATGCGTTTCATCTCGTCGCGATCCTTCCCGATTGCGCGCACCTTGATCAGCATGAGCTCCCGTTCGATGTGCGCCGACTCCGAAAGGTCTACGACCTTGACGACGTCGATCAGCTTGTTGAGCTGCTTGGTGATCTGCTCGATCACGTCATCAGAGCCCGTCGTGACGATGGTCATGCGCGACAGCGACGGGTCCTCGGTCGGTGCGACAGTGAGCGATTCGATGTTGTAGCCCCGTGCCGAAAACAGGCCCGCAACGCGCGACAGCGCGCCGGACTCGTTCTCCAGCAGTATTGAAATGATGTGCCGCATCGTAGGGGTCTGATCGTTCTGGATCGAGTATGGGCTGGGGGGACTGGATAGAGGTGCGTTCATCGGCGCATGGGCAGGCGACCGCGGCGGCCTCACAGCTCCTCGGCCAGAATCATTTCGGAAATGCCCTTGCCGCCCGGAACCATCGGAAACACGTTCTCGCTCTGGTCGGTAATGAAGTCCAGGAACACCAGCTCGTCCCTGCGTTTGAACGCTTCCTTCAGCGCGGGTTCGACGTCGGCCGGATTCTCGATGCGCATGCCGACGTGCCCATAACTGTCGACCAGCTTTGAAAAATCGGGAAGCGCGTCCATATAGGACTCCGAGTAACGGTTGCCGTGAAAGAATTGCTGCCACTGGCGCACCATGCCCATGTAACGGTTGTTCAGGCACACGATCTTGATCGGCAGCCGGTACTGCTTGCAGGTGGACAACTCCTGGAGGCACATCTGGAACGACGCCTCCCCGGTGACACACGTGACGCTGGCCTTGGGATTGGCGAACTGCGCCCCCATCGCTGCCGGCAGACCGAACCCCATGGTGCCGAGTCCGCCGGAATTAATCCATCGGCGGGGCTTGTCGAATTTGTAGAACTGGGCGACCCACATCTGGTGCTGTCCGACGTCCGAAGTGACGATCGCGTCGCCCTTGGTAACTTCGTAGAGCTTTTCCACGACGAACTGCGGCTTGATGATCTTGCTCGCGCGGTCGTAGCGCAGACAGTCCTTCCCCTTCCACAGTTCAATCTGCGCCCACCAGGCCTTGAGCGCCTTTGCATCGGGCTTTTCCCGGCTGGCCTGGAGGAGTTTGACGAGGTCGTCGATGACCTCGCGCACGTTCCCGACGATTGGCACGTCCACCTTGACCCGCTTGGAGATCGACGACGGATCGATGTCGATATGAACGATCTTGCGCTGGACCTCGCCAAAATGCCGTGGGTTGCCGATAACCCGGTCGTCGAAGCGGGCTCCCACAGCAAGCAGCACGTCGCAGTGCTGCATTGCCATATTGGCCTCGAAGGTGCCGTGCATGCCGAGCATGCCCAGGAAATGCGCGTCCGTGCCCGGAAACCCGCCCAAACCCATCAGCGTGCTCGTGCAAGGAAATCCGAGCACCTTCACCAGCCCGGCGAGCTCCGCCGCTGCGTCGGAGAGAATCACGCCGCCGCCCGTGTATATCATGGGGCGCTTGGCGTCGAGCAGCAGTTGCGCCGCCTTCTTGATCTGTCCCGGATGACCCTTGAGCACCGGGTTGTACGAACGCATGCTGATCGAGTCGGGATACTCGAACTTGCAACTCGCAGCTGTAACGTCCTTGGGAACATCCACCAGCACCGGGCCCGGGCGTCCGCTCCTGGCGATATGGAACGCCTTCTTCATCGCCAAAGCCAGATCCCGCACGTCCTTGACCAGAATGTTGTGCTTCACGCAGGGGCGTGTGATGCCAACGGCATCGACTTCCTGGAATGCATCCTGCCCGATGGCGTGGGTGGGCACCTGACCGCTGATGATCACCATCGGGATCGAATCCATGTACGCAGTGGCAATGCCCGTTACGGCATTGGTCACTCCCGGACCCGAGGTAACCAGGCACACGCCGGTCTTGTTGCTCGCACGCGAGTAGCCGTCGGCGGCGTGTGCGGCGCCCTGCTCGTGCCGCACCAGGACGTGCTTCACCTTGTCCTGTTTGAACAGTGCGTCATAGATGAACAGCACTGCACCGCCCGGATAGCCGAAGACGCAGTCCACGCCCTCTTCCTGCAAACAGCGGATCAGGATCTCTGCACCCGTTAATTCCATACCTGGATTTCGCACCGCAATAAGAGGGTTGAGGAAAACTTTAGAGGGTAATTGTTAGCGCTTGATTGGTCAAGGTGTTTCCCCTCAATTGCTGCCTCTATCGCGGCAATTTTGGTACCATCCGCCGAAGCGGTCGCAAACACGAAATTCGGACCGTCGGTCGGGGGAACTGCTCAGCCCCAACTCGAGCGCCAGCGGCATTCCAGACCCTGATGCAGGCCGCTGGAGGCAGAAACCAAGAGCATTGAGGAAACGCATCTGGCATCCCGCACAGAACTATCGGACTTTCTTTTCGGCGTAGAGCGACGCGCGTTCAAGCAGGCGATGTTCGCGGTTCGCGACGGGGAGGTTGCACTGGACATCGTGCAGGATGTGATGTTGAAGCTGGCCGAAAAGTACGGCGACAAGCCCGCCGAGGAACTGCCGATGCTGTTCCAGCGCATCCTGCAGAACACGATCCGGGATTTCTATCGCCGACAGAAGGTTCGCTCGCGGTGGATCACCTTGCTTTCAGCGCTGTCCCCGGGTCGGGACGAGGACGAGTCCGATGCGCTCGAGACCATGGAAACCGAAGATCATTCCAGTCTGGGGTTAGGGCCGGCCGAACATCTGGAGAAATCCCAACTAATTGAAATAATTGACAAAGAGCTCAAGAAGCTGCCGCCACGTCAACGAGAGGCCTTCCTGCTGCGTTACTGGGAGGAATTGGACGTTGCCGAAACGGCCGCTGTGATGGGCTGCTCAGAAGGCAGCGTAAAGACGCATTGCTCACGCGCTGCGCATGCCCTTGCGACTGCCCTGCGGACGAAGGGAATAGACCTATGAATGAACATAATCTCGGTTACCGAATCCGGCAAATACTGAACCAAGGCCTTGCCCTGGACGCGGAAAAGCTCGCCCGGCTCAAGGCTGCGCGCGAGCAGGCGCTCGCGCGCCAGCGCATCGCGGCGCCGCGCACGGTGCTCACCTGGGCGGACAACCTTACCGGCGGCCTTGGCGGTTCGGTTTCGGTCTTTTCGCGAATTCTGCTCCCCGCTGCGATGATTATCCTCGGCCTTGTCGCCATCAATACGTGGCGGCAGTCTCAGACGGTGCAGGAACTTGTGGAAATCGACAGCGGAGTACTGACCAGTGATTTGCCGATTGACGCCTATCTGGACCGGGGATTCGATGCATGGCTAAAGCGCTCCTCGCATTAACTCTTTGGCTGTCCGTCTCATTTTCCGTCCTTGCCGCCGCACCGCAAAAGAAGCAACCGTCTTGGGCTGAACTGACCCAGGAACAGCAGCAGATCCTCGCGCCGCTGGCGACGGACTGGGACAAGCTCAACGCGCAGCGCAAGCGCAAATGGCTCGGCATCGCCAAGCAGTATCCCAAGATGGCTCCGGACCAACAGGCCAAGGCGCAGCGGAATATGCGGCCGTGGGCAAAGCTCACGCCCGAGGAGCGGCGCGCCGCTCGGGAACGCTACAAGAAGTTGCAGAAGCTTCCTCCGGACAAACGACAATCCCTGCGGCAGCAGTGGGAGGAATACCAGCGGCTTCCCGAGGACCAGCGCAGGCAACTCAAGGCCGCCGGCAAAGCGCCCAAACCCGCACCGATATCCCGCGCCAAACCGAGCGCAAGCGCACCCGCCTCGATGCCGACACCCTTACCCGCCAAGTGAAGGGCGCCAGGGGCGCGTATGGCCACGCAAGAAGCACCCTTTCCCGCCGCGGCCGGCATCGCCCGGCGTCTCGCGTCGATGACCTACGAATCGCTGCTTGCGTTCGCAATCGCGTTCTTCGCGGCCATGCCGTTCTATGGCGCCACGAGCGGGCGACTCTCGGGGTTCAGCCGCAGCCTCTTTCAGATCTATCTCATCGTCATTCTCGGGCTCTATTTCGTCTGGTGCTGGCACCGAGGAGGCCAGACTCTGCCCATGAAGACGTGGAAGCTGCGACTGGTGAGCGCCGACGGCGGCCCCGTCTCAGTGCGCCGGGCCGCACTGCGCTACCTGCTTGCATGCCTGTCGGTTGCGCTTGCCGGTGCCGGACTCGTCTGGGCCGCGTTTGATCGCGACCGGCAGTTCCTGCACGACCGCCTGGCCGGCACCCGCATTGTCCGCAGCGACAATTAGATTCTCCCGCCGTCGCCCCTTACCTTCGCTCCGTCCACCACATCATCGACGCGGCCGCCGTGAGAAACACCGCGCTTGGCAGCAGCGCCGAGAACAGGGGCGACCAGTTCTGCAGCAACCCAAGATGCGAAAACAAGCTGTTCAGCATGTGGAAAACAATGCCCAGCATGATGCCCGAGAACACCTTGACGCCCACGCTTCCGGAGCGGGTGTGGACGTAGGCGAACGGCAACGCGAGCGCCATCATGACCAGCACGGCAAAGGGGTATACAAGCTTCTTCCACATCGCAATTTCATAGCGCTCTGTCCGCTGGCGATTTTCAGACAGGTGCCGTATGTACTGATAAAGATTCCATGCCGACATCCGTTCCGGCTTCACAAACAGCACCGACAGGATGTTCGGCGTCAGAACCGACGGCCAGTCCATCCGATCGAGGCGATCGACGCTCGATCCCTGGCTGGAAAAACGCGTACGCACCACGTTATGCATCCGCCAGAGGTTCTTTTCCGCAAACTCACCACGCTCGGCAGAACTGATCGAGATCAGCCTGTAGTCGGCGTCGAACTCGTAGATGCGGATTCCGACAAGCGTGGTATCGGGCAGCACTTCGCGCACGTTGACGAACCGCCGCTCGTCTCTTACCCAGAAGCCGGTGCGGAACTCCTGTGCAATTACCGCGCTCGTCGCGCGCAGCTTGAGTTGTTGCGCAGCCCGCTCGGTAACCGGGGTCAAAAACTCACCGACGACATAGGTGAGAAACACGAACACGATGCCGATGCGCACGAGGGCCGATGCGGCCTGCCCCGGCGACAGCCCCGAGCCGCGCATTACCGTGTACTCCGAATTCGCCGCCAGATGCGCAAGCGCGTACAGCGTGCCTATGAGCACTGCGATCGGAAAAAGTTCGTATATATGGCTCGGCACGGACAGCAGAACGTAGAGAAGCGCGTGCTGCAGCCGGTAATCCCCCTTGCCCAGGTCACCCAGTTCGTGGATCAGATCGAAGAACGCGAAGAGCGCGAGAAATGCGATGAAAACGAACAGCGTCGCCCCATAGATTTCGCGCGCGAGGTAGCGACGGATCGTGAGCATCATCGCCTCCTTGCGCCCGAACCCACGCGCAGGCGGCGCCAGAACAAGAACAGGAGCACGAGCAGCATGGCGACGTGCACGACCCACCAGCCGGTTCCGAACCCGAGCCTGCCCGAGGACACCCAAGCCTGAACAATCGAAATGGTGTTGCTGTAGACCATATAGGTGAGCAATGCGAACACCAGATTGATCGAGCGACTCGCGCGCGGATTCACGAACGACAGCGGGATCGCAAGCAGGGCGAGTATCAGCGCCGATACCGGCAGGCTGATACGCCACAAGAGCTCGGCAAGGCTTCCTTTGCTGCGGCTCTCGATCAGCGCCGCGGTCGACATCGACTTGGTGGACGCCTGCTCGATACGCGCCTCACTGGTCTCCACGCGCATGGCATAGCGCTCGAACCCCATCACCCTGTACGCTGCGGTCCCGGGCACGCCTTCATAGCGCCGTCCATTGAGAAGCACGACGAACCGGTCGCCGTTGGGCGCAGTCTCCTTGAAGCCGCTCTTGCTTACCAGTACCCCCAGGCGTCCCTGCTGCACCTGCGAAATGAACACGTTCCGCACCTTGTCCTGTTCGCCTGCAATCTCCTCGACGAAGAATACCCGGTCGGCATTGCCCGCCTCGCGAAACACGCCCGGCGAAACACGGGAAAGTTCATCACGGCTTTCCATGCGCCGCCGAAATTCGTCGCTCCTATCCACGGCCCATGGCGACAGCAAAAGCGACAGCACAGCGATCAACCCCACCAGCGGCAGCGCAAAGATCAGCACCGGTTTCACCCACGCGATCAGCGACTGGCCAGCGGTGAACCAGATCACCATCTCTGAATCACGGTAACTGCGCGACAGGGCCATGAGAACGGTGACAAACAACGTGAGCGAAAGCAGCACCGGAAGATAATTGAGCGCCGAGAACCCGAGCAGGGCGAGGACGCCCTCGGACAGAACACGGCCGCTTGCGGCCTGCCCTAGCAGGCGGATGAGCTGAGTGGTAAGCGTGACCGCAAACAGGGTCGCGAAGACGGCGAGCGCCAGATTGCCAAACTCGCGCAGCAGGGCACGCTTGAAGATCACGGGAGAGAGAAAAGAGGCAAATGGAACCCGGGAATGTCAGTGGCACCGCGCGTGGCGAGCACGTCAAAACTGCTTTGACTTGGCCGGTTCAATACGGGGATAATTCCGGCGCCCACCCGCGCTTACTCGAGGTCAAAGTGGAATTTAGCACAAAAGTCGCTGCTCCAGAAAAACTCGCCTGCGCCTGCATCGCCGTGGGCGTATTTGAAGCCCAAAAGCTGTCTGTTGCAGCGCGGTCGCTGGACCGCGCCGCCGGGGGGCGCATCCACGCTCTCCTGAAGTCGGGCGACATGGACGGCAAGGTGGGAACGACCCGCCTCCTGTATCACGTGCCGGGCGTCGCCGCCGAGCGCGTGCTGCTGGTCGGCATGGGCAAGGATGCGAAGCTCAAGCCCAGGGACTACCGCGAAGCAGCCCGCGCGGCGGTCGCCGCGATCCTGGACACCGGCGCGGTTGATGCCTGTCTGTACCTCGCCGGCGTTTCCGTTTCCGGTCACGATGCGGCCTGGAAGGCGCGGCAGCTTGCCCTGGCTGCGTCTGATGCCCTGTATCGTTTCGAGCGCATGAAAAGCAAGAAGCCGGCCCGGCGATCCCTCGAGCGGATAGTGGCCGGGATCGAGTCGAAGCTGGACGCCCCGGGTGCAGAGCGTGGCATCGCGCAAGGCAACGCGATCGGCGCAGGGATGGACTTGGCGCGGGATCTGGGCAATCTGCCCGCAAATGTGTGCACACCCTCTTATCTGGCCGAGCAGGCAAACAAGCTCGGCAAGCAGTGGAAGCTTGGCGTCAAGGTACTCGAGCGCGCCGATATGGAAAAGCTCGGCATGGGCGCGCTGCTGTCGGTGGCCAGGGGTTCCCGCCAGCCGCCGAAGTTCATCGTCATTCGTTATCGAGGGGCCGGGAAGAAGGATCGCCCCGTCGTTCTGGTCGGAAAAGGCATTACCTTCGACACGGGCGGCATCTCGCTCAAGCCGGGCGCCGAAATGGACGAGATGAAATTCGACATGTGCGGAGCGGCGAGCGTGCTCGGAACGCTGCGTGCGGCGGCGGAAATGAAGCTGAAGCTCAACATCGTCGGCCTGATCCCAACCACGGAAAACATGCCCGGCGGTGCTGCCAGCAAGCCGGGTGACATTGTCACCTCGATGTCCGGCCAGACCATCGAGATCCTGAATACTGATGCGGAGGGACGCCTCATCCTTTGCGATGCGCTCACCTACGCCGAGCGCTTCAAGCCGCAGGTCGTAGTGGACATTGCGACGCTCACCGGCGCCTGCGTGATCGCGCTCGGGCACGTATGCTCCGGCCTTTACACCGACAAGCCTGCGCTCGCGCGCGAGCTGCTTGCGGCCGGAGACGAGGCCTGGGACCGGGCATGGCACATGCCGCTCTGGGACGACTATCACGAGCAGCTGAAGAGCAACTTCGCCGATGTCGCGAACATCGGCGGCCGTCCCGCGGGCAGCGTCACCGCGGCCTGCTTCCTGTCGCGCTTCGCCAGGAACTACGACTGGGCGCATCTGGATATCGCCGGCACCGCATGGCGCTCGGGCAAGGAAAAAGGCTCCACGGGACGCCCCGTCCCGCTGCTGACCAGCTTTCTCATCAAGCGTGCAAGCGATGACTGACGGTTGGCGGCCGCTGCGAGGGCATTCGCCGTCCGGGGCGACACCAGCAGGGACAGGATGACCCGCATCGACTTCTACTCGAATGCCGAACCCAAGCTGCAGGTCGCCTGCCAGCTTGCGGCCAAGGCGGTCCAGCAGTCGCTGCGGGTGCTGATACTGGCCCCCGATGAAAGTTCGGCGCGGGCGATCGACAAGCTGCTGTGGACCTTTCCGGCGACGGGATTCCTGCCCCACTGCATGGTCCATGACCGGCTCGCGCCGGAGACGCCGGTTCTGATCGCGCGCGATTGCGAGGTGTTGCCGCACGATCAGGTGCTGCTCAATCTGGCACCCGATTCGCCGGTCCCGTTCACCCGTTTCCAGCGGCTGATCGAGCTCGTGGGCAGCGACGACGCCGACAAGCAGGCGGGGCGCAGCCGATTCCGTTTCTACCGGGATCGAGGCTACGAGATTCACCACCACGACCTCCGAAAATCGGGCTCATGACCGATTCCGACGAACTGCTCTCCAAGGCCGACGCGCTGCTTGCCCGCTGGCGATCGGGAGCCGCAGCGCCCCGGCCGCCGGCCGACTATCCTGTGCTCACGGAAGTCATCGCGACTTCGGCCGCGGCAGCGGATCCAGCGTTCGCCACGGCCGCCGATGGACTCCCGCATCCACCGCCGCTCGATTCCGCTCGTGCCGACGCGGACGAGAAAGCGATCGAAGAGCGCGTGCGCTTGAGCGTACTCGATGCGATCGAGCCCTACGTTGCCGCTTTTCTCGAGGAACCGCTTCGACTGCGGATCGAGGAACTGGCGCGGGATCTGGCAACGACCATTGCCAGGGACGCCCGCAGCGACATCCTGGCGCTGGTGCGCGATGCGGTGCAAAGCGCGGTCGCGCACGAACTCGAATCGCGGCGCGACGACCGATCCGGCGGTCGCTGAGCTGCGATCCCTTATAATCCGGGTTTTTCCGCGCCACCCCCGGCGCGGTACCCTGACCGTACGCGCGCCGTCCCCATGGAACTCGAGAAAAGCTTCGACCCGCACGCCATAGAAATGCGCTGGTACCCGGCGTGGGAGTCGCGCGGCTGCTTCGCCCATTCCGGCGAACCGGGCAAGCCGGCCTATTGCATCCAGTTGCCGCCACCCAATATCACGGGCACGCTGCACATGGGCCATGCCTTCCAGCAGACCCTGATGGATGCGCTGGTCCGCTACCACCGCATGCGCGGCGACAACACCAACTGGGTGATCGGCACCGATCATGCCGGCATCGCCACGCAGATCGTGGTCGAGCGCCAGTTGCAGGCCGAGGGCCATACCCGGCACGACCTCGGGCGCGAGAAATTCATCGAGCGCGTCTGGGAGTGGAAGCAGCAGTCCGGGTCCACGATCACGCGCCAGATGCGCCGCCTTGGCGCATCCGGCAACTGGACCTATGCGGACACCGAGGGCCAGGGCGCCGGCTACTTCACCATGGACCAGAGGATGTCGCGCGCCGTGGCAGAGGTATTCGTGAGGCTGCACGAGGAAGGCCTCATCTACCGCGGCAAACGGCTGGTGAGCTGGGACCCGGTGCTGGGCACCGCCGTCTCGGACCTCGAGGTCGACAGCGAGGAAGAGGACGGCAAGATCTGGGAAATCCGCTATCCCCTCGAGGACGGCGGCGGCTCGGTGGTCGTCGCGACCACGCGTCCCGAGACCATGCTCGGCGACGTCGCGGTCGCGGTCAACCCGAAGGACGAGCGCTATGCGGCGCTGCTGGGAATGCGCGTAATTCTGCCGCTGGCGGGCCGGGCCATTCCGGTGATCGCGGACGACTATGTCGATCGGGAATTCGGAACCGGTTGCGTCAAGATCACGCCCGCCCACGATTTCAACGACTGGCAGGTCGCACAACGCCACGGGCTGGCGCAGATCAACATTCTGACGCTCTCGGCGACCATCAACGACAACGCGCCCGCCGCCTATCGCGGCCTGGATCGCTTCGAGGCCCGCATTCGCGTGCTCGCCGATCTGAAGGCACAGGGCCTGCTGGTCTCCGAGAAGCCCTACAAGCTGCGCGTGCCGCGCTCGGGGCGCACCGGCGTGATCGTCGAGCCGATGCTCACCGACCAGTGGTTCGTGAAAATGGACAGCCTCGCCCGATCCGGGCTCGATGCGGTCGCCAAGGGCGAGGTGAAGTTCTATCCGGACCACTGGACGACCACCTATAACCACTGGCTGGAGGGCATCCAGGACTGGTGCATATCGCGCCAGCTCTGGTGGGGCCACCAGATTCCCGCCTGGTACGACGACGCAGGCAACGCATACGTCGCGCGCAGCGAGGACGAGGCGAAGAGACAAGCCGCAGCGAAGGGCTACGCAGGCGCGCTGACACGCGACGAGGACGTGCTGGACACTTGGTTCTCCTCCGCGCTGGTGCCCTTCACCTCGCTCGGCTGGCCGCGGCAGACGCAGGACCTGCAGACGTTCCTGCCCTCCTCGGTCCTGGTAACCGGTTTCGACATCATCTTCTTCTGGGTCGCCCGGATGATCATGATGACCCTGCACTTCACCGGCAAGGTGCCTTTCCGCGACGTCTACATCAACGCCCTGGTGCGCGACGCCGAGGGGCAGAAGATGTCCAAGTCCAAGGGAAACACGCTCGATCCGCTCGACCTGATCGACGGCATCGCGATCGATGCCCTGATCGAGAAATCCACGCAAGGATTGCTGCGCGCCGAGCACAAGCAGAAGGCAGAAAAATACGTGCGCCGGCACTACCCCGACGGCATTCCCTCGTTCGGCGCGGACGCGCTGCGATTCACCTTCGCCTCGCTCGCCAGCTTCGCGCGCACGCTCAACTTCGACCTTGGCCGCTGCGAGGGTTACCGCAACTTCTGCAACAAGTTGTGGAACGCCACGCGCTTTGTGCTGATGAACACCGCGGGCAAGGACTGCGGCCTGGACGACTCCCTGCCGGTCGAGCTGTCTGCAGTGGACCGCTGGATCATCAGCCTGCTGCAGCGCACAGAGTCCGAGGTGGAACGGGGCTTCACCGATTACCGCTTTGACAACATCGCAACTGCGATCTACAAGTTCGTGTGGGACGAATACTGCGACTGGTATCTCGAGTTCGCAAAGGTGCAGCTTGCCGCCGGCAACGAAGCACAACAGCGCGGCACCCGCCGAACGCTGGTGCGTGTGCTGGAGGCTGTGCTGCGCCTGGCCCATCCGGTCATCCCGTTCATCACCGAGGAACTCTGGCAGCAGGTATCGGTGCTTGCCGGCCGGCGCAAAGCCGGCGAGGAGGCGAGCATCATGGTGCAACCGTACCCGCGCGCCCAGCCCGGGCGCATCGACGATGCGGCAGAGGCGCAGATATCGCGCCTGCAGGCGATGGTCGAGCAGGTCCGCACCCTGCGCGGCGAGATGGGACTGTCCCCCGCGCAGCGCATTCCGCTGCTCGCTATCGGCGACCGGCAAGCGCTGGAAGGGTTCTTTCCCTATATGAAGACGCTCGCCAAGCTGTCGGAGGCGTCAGTGGTCACGGCGTTCCCTCAGGTGGACGCGCCGGTGGCCGTCTCCGGCGACACCCGCCTCATGCTGCATATCGAAGTGGACCTCACTGCCGAGTGCGAGCGCCTGAAGAAGGAAATTGCCCGCCTGGAGTCCGAACTGGCCAAGGCAAGCGCCAAACTCGCCAACCCGAGTTTTGTCGAGCGTGCGCCGGCAGCCGTGGTCGCGCAGGAGCGCGGTCGCATCGCCGCATTCGGCGCGACACTGGAAAAGCTCAGGCCGCAGCTCGCCAGCCTCGAGGCGCGAGCCTAGTCCTCGTCGCCAACCAGGCGGACCCATGGCCATCGCGTTTCGCGCGCTTCGGCATCCCGCGTTCCGAATCTTTTTCGCCGGGCAGTTTCTGTCCCTCGTCGGCGCCTGGATGCAGACCGTGGCGACGAGCTGGCTCATCTACCGGCTGACAGGCTCGGCGCTCCTGCTCGGCATCACGACCATGGCGCAACAGTTCCCGGTACTGGTCGTGTCGCCCATCGCCGGCGTATTGGCCGACCGGATCAACCGCAGGCGCCTCCTTATCGGCATCCAGTCGCTTGCGGCGATCCAGGCCGTCACACTCGCGGCGCTCACCTTCGCGGGCGTCGTCCAGCCGGTACACATCATCGCGCTCTCGTTCGTACTTGGCACCATCAACGCCCTGGAGACGCCCACGCGACAGGCCTTCCTTATCGAAATGGTCGAAAGCAGGCAGGACCTGCCCAATGCGATTGCGCTGCAGTCGGCGCTGTTTCAGGCCGCGCGCTTCGTCGGCCCGTCGATCGCCGGGGTCGTCCTCGCCACCGCAGGCGAAGCGTGGTGCTTCTTGGCCAACGCGCTGTCGTATCTTGCCGTGGTCGCAGCCTATGGCCTCATCCGCGTCAAACCACGCCAGGCGGCCGAACCCGGCGGTAACTGGCGTGGACAACTCAAAAGCGGCTTCCGGCATGCATTCGGCTTCCTCGGCACGCGACGCGTCCTGCTGCTGCTCGGCGTCGTGGGCTTCTTCAGCGCTCCCTGCTCCACGCTGATGCCGATCTTCGCCAAGGAAATATTTTCCGGGGACTCGCGCACCCTCGGGTTCCTTATCGGTTCAGTCGGCTTCGGCGCTGTCGCCGGGTTGGTCATGCTCGCCACGCGCAGTTCGGTTCGCGGGCTCGGACGCTTGGTCGCAGCGGCGACCATCGTCGCCGGCCTCGCGCTCGTGGCCTTTTCCCTCACGCGCTCGTTCTGGGTCGGATTGCCGCTGCTGGCGCTTTTTGGCTTCGGCCTGATCTCCGCGGTCGCTTCCTGCAACACGATCCTGCAGTCCGTCGCGGATGAGGACAAGCGGGCCCGCATGATCAGCATCTACGTCATGGTGTTCATGGGCATCGGGCCGATGGGCAGCCTTGCCGCGGGGGCGCTCGCCGATCCCTTCGGCGCGCCGGCAACCGTATTCGTCTGCGGCGTGGTGGTGGCCGCAGCCGGGGCGGTATTCGCTGCCGGTCTGAAGAGTTGGACCCAGGCGGTACGCCCGATCTACATTCGCCAGGGGCTGATTCCGGGGGCGCCGGAGTGATGTAAAGAAATATTGACGTTCCAGGCGTTGCCCTGAGCGTGGCCTCGGCCTTACACTTGCCACAAACGCTTCCGGGCATCCCGGCCGCGGGTGAGCCCCTACCAACGATACCGTGAGCGACAACCCTCAGGCGACGGAGTCGAAGTGGCTGGCGTACGTCACCAGTCTGCCGATCGACGATCCGGCAGCACGGATGCGCGTGCTGCGCACCCTGGAATCGCTCGGCTGCGCGGTGTTGCGCGAGGGCGTTTATCTGCTGCCCGACGGCGATGCCAATCGCCAGGGTCTCAGCCGCCTCACCGATCACCTGTCGCGTCTCAACGGCAGCGCCTACCTGCTTCCCGTCACTGCCGTTGACCAAGCGCAGGCACAGGCATTCCGCGGCCTGTTCAACCGCTCGAAGAAGTACGAGGAGCTGACAAAAACAGTCGAATCCCTGAAGACCGGCTTCGGCATCTCCGAGCCGACATCCATCTCGCGCGTTCTTGCCAAGCAGCGCCGGGATTTCGAGGCAATCAGCGCCCTCGATTTCTTTTCTTCCCCCGGACGCGAACTCGCCGCGCGCGTGCTGAAGGAGGCTGAAGAAAAGGTGCGCGGACTGGTGTTTCCGGACGCCCCGAAGCCGAATCCGGTCACGCGGTCGGGGCGCCACTATTTCAAACGCATCTGGGCCACGCGCAAACCGCTGTGGGCCGATCGCCTCGCCTCGGCCTGGCTGGTCAGACGCTTCATCGACCCCGAGGCGACGCTGATCTGGCTTGAAAAGAACCAGCATTGCCCGGCCACGGCGATAGGCTTCGGCTTCGAGGGCGCCGCGTTTGAAAACAACAAATCGGGGATCACTTTCGAGCAACTTCTGGCAAACTTCGGGCTCCAGGACAACGCGGCGCTCGCCAGGATTGCCGGATTGGTGCACTACCTGGATACCGGCGGCACCGCGGTCGCCGAAGCAGCAGGCGTGGAAATGCTGCTGTTGGGGGCGCAGCGCCGTTCGGCGAGCGCAGATGAGTTTTTCGCCGAAAGCGAAAAAACCTTTGACCTGCTCTACGACGCCTACATCGAGGCGCCGGTCAAGCCATGATGCGCAGGGCGGTCAGGCGGGCTTAACCTTGCTCCCGGCCGCGCCGCTCCGAACCTGCTGCCCCCTCCCTCTTCCTCTGCTCCATCTGCAGGACGCGCAGTTGCCGCAGCCGCGCCTCGACGCTCGACAGCTGGTAGAAGTCGCCGTCGCCGCTCTTCTGGGCCAGCTGCAGCTGCTCGATCGCCGCGCCGAGCGCCCCCTGCAGCATGTAGGACTCCGCGAGCGCCTGATGCTGCAGCAGCCCCTTGCCCATCGCCGCGTAGGATTTCGCCTGAAGATCGAAGAGCCGCGCGTCGCGCGGGTAGGTCTTGACCAGTTCGGCGAGATTCCCTACCGCCTCCGGGTGCTGTCCTAGCGCCTGCAGATAATCGACCTGCGCATATCTCAGCGGCCGGTAATTGGGGTAGCGCGCGACAGCGGCGGTCAACAGATCACGCGCGCTCTTCACATCGCCCGCTCCCGCCTTGATTCGCGCTGCGAGCAGCTCGACCATAGGATGGGATCCGGCCAGGCTGCGCAGCTCGGCGACCGCGGCCTCGGCGCGCGCGAATTCGTGCGAGCGTGCGAGCGCGGCCGCCAACCCATAGCGCGCACCCGCCTCGCTGGCAAAGCGGCGCGCGCTGATCTGGTCTTCAAACCAGGCAAACGCGTCGCGCGGCGACCCTTCTTCCGCTTTGATCTTGGCCCTGGCCAACTGGAACTCCATGCTGTCCAGGGTCTGCCGATAGGGCGCGTCCTGTGCCCGATTCTGTATGTCCGCGATCCGCTCGCTGGTGACCGGGTGCGTGCGCAGATAGGCCGGCGCGTTGTTCTCGTAGAGTCGACCGAACTTCTGCAGCCGTTCGAAAAACCTGGACATCGCGTGGACGTCGAACCCCGACCTCTCGAGCGTCTGATAACCCACGCGGTCGGCCTCGCGCTCGAAGTCACGCGTGTAATTGAGCTGGCTTTGGATGTTGCCGGCGGTGATCGCGGCCAGCGCGCCCTGCGCAACCTGCGGATTGGCGCGCGCCGCCAGAACGGCGACGACCAGCGCCGCTAGCGTCGGCACCGACATCTGCGCCTGTTTGCCGAGCATGCGCGCGATGTGGTGCTGGGTCACGTGCGCGATCTCGTGCGACAGCACCGAGGCCACCTCGGACTCGCTCTGTGCGGCGAGCAGCAGGCCGGTGTGCACGCCGACAAATCCGCCCGGCATCGCGAAGGCGTTGATGGTGTTGTCCCGGACCATGAAGAATTCGAAATCCAGGCGCGCGTCAGGATTTACCGCGGTCAGGCGGCGACCGAGCGAATTGATGTAATCCGCCAGTTCCGGATCGTCGAGGTAGCTCGGGTCCCGGAAGCGAATATCCCGCATCGCCGCCTCGCCGATGCTCCGCTCCATCTGGGGCGACAAGACGGCTCCAGAGGCGTCGCCCAGTTCCGGCAGGCCCTGCGCAAGTGCCGCGGGCACGGCGAGCAACAGCGAAACAAACAGGCACACGAAACGCATCGACCATATGATACCGGCAACCGGCAGGAAGTTCCCGTTCGGGCGGAGGGCCACACCCCGCTCTCGGGTGATCGGCGGGCCGTGCTCCAACTCCATGGTCGGGCATGATCCTTTGATGCCTGCGGGACCGATCATCGGCGCAATTGAGCCCTAATGGCGGGATTGCGCGGAACTTGGCACAATGGCTGCGTTCGGTGCGGTCACAACGGGAACAGTGGCGGTGACTCCAAAGAGTCCTCGAGAACGCGACATGCAGCGGCGCCTGACGCACTTCGACGATAGGGGCGCGGCTCACATGGTGGATGTCGCAGCCAAAGCGCAAACTCACCGGGTCGCGCGCGCCTCGGGCAGCATACGCATGCGACCGGCAACGCTGAGGATGATACTTGCGGGAACGTCGAAAAAGGGCGACGTGCTGGGCGTGGCCCGGATCGCCGCAATACAGGGCGCAAAGCGCGCGAGCGAAATCATTCCCTTGTGTCATCCGCTCGCGCTGACGCGCGTCGCGGCCGAATTCGAGGCCAACCGCCGAAATTCGACGATCACGCTGACCGTCACCGTGGAAACCGTCGGGCGCACCGGAGTGGAAATGGAAGCGCTTGCCGCGGTGAGCATCGGCCTGCTCACCGTCTACGACATGTGCAAGGCCGTTGACCGCGCGATGACCATCGCAGAGGTCAAGCTGCTGGAGAAATCCGGCGGCAAGTCGGGGCATTTTCTGCGCCCCGAAGCAACGGCCTGATCGCCTCAGCCCGAACCAGCGGGACCCGATACACTTTGTTACCGGATCCGGCGCGGCGCCGTGATACAGTTGATGCGCCACCCTCGAGTCTTCCATGAAGAAAATTCTCTCTGCAATCATCGTGGTTGCGCTGCTGGTTGCCGGCGGCGTCTACTTCTATCTGCGCCAGCAGCAGAGCGCCGCTCCCGGCTTCCGGCTCGCCAAGATCGAACGCGGCCTGATCACCGCGGTGGTCTCCTCCACGGGCACGCTGAACGCGGTAACCACGGTTCAGGTCGGGTCACAGGTCTCGGGCCAGATCAAGGAGATATTGGCCGATTTCAACACCGAGGTAAAAAGCGGCCAGTTGATCGCGCGCATCGATCCGGAGCAGTTTGAATCGCGGGTGGCCCAGGTCAAGGCGGATTTCGAGGCGGCGCAAAGCGCGGTCGAGGTCGCGCGCAGCAACGTCCTCGCCGCAAGAGCGGACCGTGCGCGCACGCAGGCGACGCTCGCCGACGCGGCCCGCGACCTGGAACGCAAGACGTTGTTGGTGGAGAAGAACTTCATCTCCGCCTCGGAGCGGGACAAAGCCCAGACGGCATACGATGTCGCGCGTGAGCAGGTGCGCACTGCGGAGGCGCAGATCGCCGTCCAGGAGGCGCAGGTCCGCAACGCGCAATCGGTGGTCAAGCAGCGCGACGCGGCGCTCAGGCAGGCCACGATCGATCTGGATCGCACTTACATCCGCGCGCCGGTTGCCGGCACCGTCATCTCGCGCAACGTCGACGCCGGCCAGACTGTCGCCGCGAGCCTGCAGGCGCCGACGCTGTTCACCATCGCCCGGGACTTGTCGGCCATGCAGGTGGACACCTCGGTTGACGAGGCCGACGTCGGACGGCTCCGGGTCGGCCAGCAGGCGACTTTCACCGTGGACGCATTTCCGCGCCGCAATTTCAACGGCAGCATCACCCAGATCCGCAAAGCGCCGACGATAGTGCAGAACGTCGTCACCTACACGGTGGTGATCTCGGCGGACAACCCAGAGCGCGCCCTGCTGCCGGGAATGACGGCCAATGTGCGCATCGTCGTCGACCAGCGAGAAAACGCGCTCAAGGTGCCCAATGCGGCGCTGCGCTTCCGTCCCGCCGGCAGCAGCGACACCGGGCGCGACGCGCGCGCACCGGAATCTGCCGCAAAGGATCGGGGCGCGCCAGGGGGACAAGGAGGACAGGCTTTCCGGCAGCGGGTCTTCTCCGAACTCAGTCTCGACGATGCGCAGAAAGCCCGAGTCGACCAGATCCTTGCCGAGTCGCGTACCAAGATGGGCGCACTCGCACAGATGCAGAACGAATCCGAACGCCGCAAGCATGCCGAGCGCATCCGCGCTGAGTCGCGGGCGCAGATCGCCTCCGCGCTCAAGCCGGAGCAGCACTCCGGGTTCGAGCGCATCGTCGCAGAACTCTTCGGAGGCCGCCCCAGCACCGGTCGGGTCTGGATTCTGGATGCCGACGGCAGGCCCAAGGCGGTGGAGGTCAGGCTCGGTCTGTCCGACGGCGGTTCGACGGAAGTCGCTTCCGCCGACCTCGCGGAAGGCCGGGAGGTCATTGTCGGCTTCGCGGAGACGGGCAAGGCCGCGCGGGTGCAGGGCGGCCCCCCGCGACTGCGATTCTGAAGACCCCGCATGCTGATCCGCACCCGTGAACTGCGAAAGGAGTACTCTCTCGGCGCGCACCGCGTCCAGGCCATTCGTGGCGTATCCATTGGGATCGACACGGGTGAGTTTGTCGCCGTCATGGGGCCATCTGGTTCCGGCAAGTCGACGTTCATGAATCTGCTCGGCTGCCTCGACGTGCCGACCTCCGGGGACTACGAGCTCGCTGGCGAACCGGTCGAGCACCGCACCCCGGACGAGCTCGCTGCGATCCGCAATCGCCGCGTCGGCTTCGTCTTTCAGGGCTTCAATCTGCTCGGGCGTGCGAATGCCCTGGAAAACGTCGAGCTGCCGCTGATCTATGCCGGCGTGGCCGCGGCCGACCGGCACCGCCGCGCCCGTGCCCGGCTTGCGCAGATGGGACTAACCGATCGCGAGCACCACCTCCCGTCCCAACTGTCCGGCGGCCAGCAGCAGCGCGTGGCCATCGCCCGCGCATTGGTGACCGACCCGGTACTGCTGCTTGCCGACGAGCCCACGGGCGCGCTGGACTCTCGCACCAGCCTGGAAATCATGGCGCTGTTCCAGGAACTCAACCGCCAGGGCATTACCGTGGTGCTGGTGACCCACGAGCGCGACATCGCCCAGTTCGCGCGCCGCATCGTCAGCTTCCGCGACGGCCTCATCGCCGATGACCGTGCGAACGCGGCGCCCGGGGACGCCCACCGCCTGCTTGAGGAATCGGCGGCGTGAACCTCTGGCTCACCATGCGCGTGGCGCTGCGGGCGCTGGCAGCCAACCGGCTTCGCTCCGGTCTCACGATGCTCGGGATCATCATCGGTGTCGGGGCGGTGATCACCATGATCGCAGTCGGCGCCGGCGCACAGGCGCGGGTCGAAGACCAGATCAAGGGGCTGGGCTCCAACCTCATCATTATCATGTCCGGCTCGGTGACTTCGGGAGGGGCACGCATGGGCTCGGGCTCGAGTTTCACTATCTCCGAGGACGATGCGCAAGTGCTGATGCGCGAGATTCCCGAGCTGATCAGCGCACCGGCGGTCCGCGGCGGCGTCCAGGTCGTGGCCGGAAACGCCAACTGGTCGACCGCCATGTTCGGCGTCACACCCGAATACCCAGAGGTGCGGCAATGGGGTCTCTTATCCGGTCGCGGCTTCGACACCAACGACATGACCGGCGCCACCAAGGTCGCGGTGCTCGGACAGACCGTGGCGAAAGCGCTGTTCGGCGACACCGATCCGCTCGACCAGGTGATCCGCATCCGCAAGGTTCCGTTCACCGTCGTCGGCGTGCTCGAACGCAAGGGCCAGAGCCTGTTCGGCCAGGACCAGGACGATGTTGTCCTGGTGCCGCTCTCCAGCGCGAGAAAGCGCGTGCTGGGCGGGCTTCAGGCCAAGCAGCGCGCCGTGAACACGATCTGGGTGAAAGTCCGGGAAGGCTACGACATGAAAGTGGCTGAAGGACAGATACGGGACCTACTGCGCCAGCGCCACCGGCTGCAACCGGGGCAGGACGACGATTTCTATCTGCGCAATCTCTCGGAGGTCCTGCAGGCCCAAGAAGCCTCATCGAGGATCCTGACGCTGCTGCTCGCCGCGGTCGCCTCGGTGTCGCTGCTGGTGGGCGGCATCGGCATCATGAACATCATGCTGGTGTCGGTCACCGAGCGTACGCGGGAGATCGGCTTGCGGATGGCCGTAGGTGCGCGCGGCAACGACATCCTCACCCAGTTCCTGGTCGAAGCAGTGACGCTCTCGCTGGTGGGCGGGTTCGTCGGCATTGTGCTGGGCGCGGGCGGGTCGCTCGCAATCGGTCATTTCGCCGGGTGGCGCACCGAACTGACGACTTCCTCGATCGTTCTGGCGACGGGCTTCGCAGCGGTCGTCGGCGTATTCTTCGGCTATTACCCGGCGCGCAAAGCCGCGCGACTGTCGCCCATCGAAGCGCTGCGCTACGAGTAGCCCCAAGACCGGGCTGCCTATTTCCTCGCGACGAGGTACACGTCTTTTCCGAAAAAGCGCCGGCAAATCATGTCCGTCGCCCGGGATATCGGAAAAATAAAGCGATCAAAGATCACCAGGTGTGCTGTGTTCAGGCTGCCATCCTTGCTGCCGACAAACCGGAACAGGAGCGCCAGCAGGAAACCGATCGAATCCACGTAACGCGCATGCTCCACCCGGAATCCCGATCGCGCGACGACATCCGCGAGACTTTCCTGCGTGTAGCGCCTCTTGTGCCCGATACGGTCGTCGAGGGCGGTCCAGATGCTTTCAAATGCCGGCACGAACAAGGCCAGCCTGCCGCCCTGACGCATCTTCTGATGTATGGCCCGCAACGCGCCGAGGTCGTCATCCAGATGCTCCAGCACGTTCGACGAATAGGCGAAGGAGACCGCGCCGTCTTTCAGCGCATCGACACTGGCCAGCACCTTGTATCCCTTCGCGCGCAGCTCCTCGGACTGCTCCGGATCGACCTCGATACATACGATCTCCCCCAAGTCCGACATCTGGTCGGCGAGCGTGCCGATGCCGGCCCCGAAATCGAGGATGACGCCGCCCCGGTACTCCCTGCGGAAAAGACGGCATAGGTAGCGATTGTAGTTTTTCAGCGCTTCAGTCTGCCGCAACTCCGGCTTGCCGGCATACCTCACGCCGCCTTGCGCCTGATCGGTGCTGCGCACGAGCTTCTCATCAGCTTTGGTCCTCGAGTTCACTGGAATTCCCTACTGCACGTCCCTACAGCCCCATAGGATGCATCCATCGCGGGCGTACAGGTCTGGCACCGCACGCCGGCCTCGCCCATGAAGGGGCGTCGTGTTCAACACGATGCTCCCATTATGAAATAAACGGATTCGCGTTCACGATGGCCGGTTCGCAGTGATGCGGCGGCGTGTCGGCCAGCCACTGCTCCAGCGAGCCGATATTGACGGCGCCAAAGCTCGAAAAGGGTCTCAGATATACGGCGTTTCCGTCGGTCATCAGTCTGTTGACAGAGTTGAAATAAAAGCGCTCCCATCCCTTGCGACCCCGGACCGTCTGCCCTCCCGATGGAGAAAACAGACCGGGGCACGCTTTCTCTACCGCAGCGAAGACCCGGTCGACCCGTTTCGTTTCTGCATCGCCCTCCGCGACCAGATCCGCGGAACGGCCGGCCCGAACGCCGCAGACCAGCAATTGATTCCTTGGAATCCTTCCCGCCACTTCGGGCGCGCGATTCTCCGCGGAAAAGACCCAGTTCTGGAAATGATGGAAGCGGATTTCGACCAGGTCGCAGCGCCTTTCCGGCTCGAGCTGAAGCTCGTACGTCGATAGCACGGCGTTCACATCCGTCGCAATGTTTTCGGTCAGAACACCATTTTTCAAATGCGCTTCTCTGTAGTCGAATATGACCCTGGTGCGCCCGTTGAAGCGCTCCAGCAGCGACCGCAGCCGGCGGGGCATTCTCTCGCCGCCTGGCATGACGTATTGCCCGACGACGTTGGAAAACGACGAATCAGGATGAAAATACGGAATGATTGCAGACCAGCTCTGCTGTCCCAGCACAATGAAAAGAAACGGAGATCGGCGCAGGGTTTCAGGAACGCGCACATCCAGCCATTTCGAATCCCAGTGCGCCGGCGTATAACGCAGGTTACCCGCGTAATAGAGTTGAACCCCCTGCGCGAGGCAGACCGCCGCGAGCACCAGCAGGCCCCGGCCGGCGGTGAACAGGCGCGCCGTCCATGCGGCGATCAGCGGCCCCGCAAGCAGCCACAGCGGCATCGCATAACGGCCTATCCTTGAAGACACCGCCCAGAGCACGAAGCAGGCGACGAAGAAAGCGGTTGCAAATCCAAGCCGGCGGGATGCATCTGGAGCGCTCGTCCCCAATGCGCGCCGCCGGCCCCTATGCCCGAACAGCAGCGAAACCGCCGCGAGGACCAATACGATCAACGGGCGGCTGTCCGGGGCCACGCCTTCCGAGTAGATCGTCGTCCGGTGCTCCAGCATCCGAAATGGAAGCATCAGAGAATCGGCGACATCCCCCTGAAGATACCTCAGGTCATGAAACATGGCCTGAGGGAAATCCTCGGACCGGAACAGGTTGTTGGCCATGGGGAACAGTGGATTGCCGAATTCCCGCCAGAGGATGAAACTCCAATGGCCGTGCGCGAGCAGCCCTCCTGCCAGACCGCCGAGGACAAGGGCGCTCAGCGCGAACCCCCGCTTCCTGTCAACCATCGGCAGCAGTGCAAGCGTCGCTCCGACGGCAAACAGGCCGTTGGCCAGCTTCAGCCCGGTGGCCAGCCCGAGCAGGAGGCCGGCCGCCGCGAACCGCCTCCTGTCCCAGTCATCCTTCGCATACTCGTCGAGCAGCAGCAGCAGACCCGCCAGCACCGGGATACTGGTAAGCGCCTCGGCGAAACTGCTGCCCAACTCCGCAAGAAAAATCGGTGACGAGAGCGCCAGGAGCACACCGCAGAACAAATACCACCTGCGGGACGGCTGCGACGCCGGCAACAGCCGGTCGCCAATCTTCCACGCCAGCAGCAGATTGAGGCTGTGAACGAAGCAGAGCACTCCGGCGATGACCAGACTGTGCCAGCCCGCCCTGACCATCAGATAAAGCGGTACGTGGATGAGCGGGTTCAGATAGCCCGCGAGACCGCCGCCGAAGTAATCCTTGTCGAAACGCCCTTCGAGCAGCAGTTGGGGGCCGTAAAGGTGGTAGTTGATCAAGTCGAAGTTGAGATCCTTGCCCGAGGCGAAACACCAGAGGGCGGAGGCCAGCAGGAAGAACGCGCCTGCTGCCGCACCTACCGCCAGATCGGCCCTAGCCTTCTGCACTGCGGCCATCCTAGCGCTCAGGGGTCTGCAAATAGAACAGCCGCTTGATTTCGCGCTGTCCGCGCTTGACCGACTCCAGGATTACCCCGCACGCGAAGCTGAGCAGCGCCGACAACATCACTCCGGTCGCCAATAGCGCCGTCGGCTGGCGCGGCACCAGCCCTGTATTCATGAACTCGATGATCACGGGCAGCGCCAGACCCACCGATACAGCCGCAAGAACGGTGGCTACGCCTGCGAAGAAGGCCAGCGGCTTTTCCTCCTTGTACAGAATCACAATCGTCCGGAGGATCCGGATGCCGTCCCGGAACGTGGAGAGCTTGCTTGCCGAGCCCGCCTGGCGGCTCCGGTATGGCGTATCCATTTCGGCCGTCGGCACGCCCAGGGACAACGCGTGCACCGCGATCTCCGTCTCGATTTCGAACCCGGTGGACAGGACGGGGAAAGACTTCGCGAACCGGCGCGAGAATACCTTGTAGCCGGAGAGCACGTCATCGAAACGCGAATCGAAGAGTCTGGAAACAAGACCGCTGAGGAATTGGTTGCCCCAACGATGCCCGAACCGGTAGCTGTCCGCGTGCGTCTCTATCCGCCTTCCGTTGACCAGATCCAGCTTCTCCGACAGCATCTTCGCTATCATCGCAGGGGACGATGCGGGGTCGTACGTGTCGTCCCCGTCCACCATGACATAGATGTCCGCATCCAGGTCCGCCAGCATCCGCCGAACGACATGTCCCTTGCCCTGCCTGCCCTCTGGCCTCACCGTCGCCCCCGCTTCGCGGGCGCGATCCGCTGTGCCGTCGCTCGAATTATTGTCGTAGACGTAGACCTCAGCGGCGGGAAGGGCCATCCGGAAACCGCTAACGACCGCGGCGACCGTGGCCGCTTCGTTACAGCAGGGGACTAGAACCGCGATTCGCGTTTCGGTCATGGTCCTTCACACCTTTGGTCGCTCACTGAAGACGGCATGCTTGGACATCAGGAAGTTGGAAACCAGTCCCTCTACGGCACCGACGGCCAGGGGCATGAGCAGGGTGCCGACTCCGAACACCGTCACGATACCCGAAAACGCCGCGGGGTTGATCGCCGAACCGATCCAGCGCATGGCCAGGAAAAGAAAGGGCATGCCCAAAGGCATGCCCTTCCCTGAAGCAAGGAACGCTAGGTCGTCATCAGCCGCGGCAGGAGCCCGGCAGGTATTTCGACGGCATCGGGTTGCTCGCCCCCGGACCGCACTTCCACGCGAATATCGAGGTGCCCATATTCGTGGCGGCCATCGCAGTGGTCGCATCCTTGTACGGCGTCAGCTGTATGGTCTGCGCGTCGATGGCGGTATTGTTGAAGCCCGTCGCAACGACCGTGACCACACCGT
>MEQZ01000198.1:0-427 GCA_001770425.1 Betaproteobacteria bacterium RIFCSPLOWO2_02_FULL_65_20
GTCAATTACACGGCGAAGTGTCTGAAGCTCCTGCAGGAATGATTTCTTCCAAGCTGATTCCCGGGACGCTGATAAAAGAGAGTCGGTTTGTATGGCTTGAGCTAGCGCCTCCCACATCGGCTCCGCGCTCGTCGTGGTGTTGACTCGGGAGAGAGCGCGGACGGTGTCGGCAAACCGCGACCACTCGCGATCCGCTGGCGCGGTCGCGCGTCTTGTCTCGCGTTCTGCTACGTCCTCAGCCGGACTTGCCATCTCCGCCGGGGCAATCGTGGCGCAGGAATCATGGTCGATCTTTTCCCTCAGCGCTTCGCGCCCAGGTAACTCAGGGCACTGAAGAGCGTCTGCAGAGCACTCGTCACTGCCGCGAAGAAGCACACCCGTGTACGAAATAGGGTCGCTTCCGTGCCTGGCTACCCGCGACGCGTGA
>MEQZ01000198.1:441-13732 GCA_001770425.1 Betaproteobacteria bacterium RIFCSPLOWO2_02_FULL_65_20
ACCCGTGTACGAAATAGGGTCGCTTCCGTGCCTGGCTACCTGCGACGCGTGATCATCGGCGTCAGCAACGCCCAAGGAACTGAGCTTCCGCTTGGCTGCTTTTGTTGGCAAATCGCCTCCGTCGTCGGAAATTCGTCATATCCAACCTTGGGCCCCAAACCCAGCCGCCTGCAACCGGCTCCGCAGCAGCCTTGGTTCAAGGTTTCGACCAAGGTCAAGCAAGTATCAGGCCATGCGTTCGCAACTGGCCCGCGCAGGCAGAGTTTGTCAATGTCCGGTATTGGCGAGGCAGCGGCCGATCAACGTGGTCCTGAAGCCGCACCTTCAACGGCTGCGGAGGCCGGCTGAAGACCATCAAGTCTCCAGTTCTTACCTGCGACCTGTGTCCGGTAACCGGCGGATACCGGTCCTTCGCTCGCGTCAACGAACCGCCTGGACCACCCGGCAGTGCCCGGCCGGCTCGCGTCTCCCGCGCCGGCCTTGAATCGGGACGCCTTCCGCGTCAGGCTATTTCCTGAGCGCCTTCTTCTTCCACAACTCCCACGGCCGGCCGATGGTGGCGGCGATGTTGACCGCGGCGAGTTTCCCCTCCTCAGGTTCGAGGTAGGTGACGCTGCCGCCCAGTCCGATCGCCGTGGCCTGCAGGCGCGCGTTGACCTCGGTGTAGACGGCGCGGTAGACCGCAAGCGGTATCCCGGAACCGACGACGACGTTGCCGTGTCCGCGCATCAGCGCGACCGGCTTGTCGGCGAGAGACTTCGCCAGCGCGCGGCCCAGCTGCGGATTGCGCACCAGCAGGTCGGTCATGCCGCCGGCATCGCGTATCTCGAACAGCGGTACGCCCTCGCCGAGGAATCCGCTCATGTGATACAGCGGCCGCAGCGGCACGTTCGACACGCCGAAGGGCACCACCGCAGGCGAGTGGCTGTGCACGACCGCGTTGACCTCGGGCCGCGCCTTGTAGATCTCGCCGTGGATGAAGCGCTCCAGATACATGGCGCGCCCGCGCTGGTCGACCGGATTGCTGTCCAGGTCGTATTCCATGATGTCGGCCGCGGTCACGAGTTCCGGTGCGAGCGAGCGCGACAGGAAGTAGCGCTGCGGATCTTTCGGGTGACGCACGCTGACATGCCCGTAGCCGTCGAGCACCCCCTGGTCCGCCAGGATGCGGTTGGCGGCGACCAGGTCCTCTATCAGAGCCGGATCGGCGGGTCCGGCCGATGCCGGTGCGCCGCTCGCGGGCGAAGCCGGTGCCACAGCTGCGCGGGTGGCATAGAGGAGAAGCGAAGGCACGCAATGCAGGAAGTAGGCCATGTCAGTCCTTTCGTAGGGGAGGGTTGGTGGCGGGATCAGGCGATCAGGATCGCCCGGAAATCGTTGACGTTGGTGCGCGTCGGTCCGGTAACCACGAGGTCGGACAGCGCCGAGAAGAATCCGTGGCTGTCGTGGCCTGCGAGCAGCTTCTTCGCGTCGAGCCCCAGCGCGGCGGCGCGCGCAAGGGCGTCGGGTGCGAGCACGGCACCTGCGTTGTCCTCGGTGCCGTCGATGCCGTCGGTGTCGCAGGCGATGGCGTGGACCCCGGGAAGGCCGCCCAGATCGATCGCGAGCGACAGCAGGTATTCGGTGCAGCGGCCGCCGCGGCCCGCACCTGCCTCGCCGAGCGTGACCGTGCACTCGCCGCCGGAGATCAGTGCGACCGGAGGCGGCCAGGGCTCACCGTGCGCGGCCACCTGGCGCGCGAGCGCGCCGTGGACCTTGGCCGCCTCGCGGGCTTCGCCGGTGACGCTGTCGCCGAGGACGGCGGCTGCGACGCCGTGGCTGCGGAAATGCTGCGCGGCGGCCTGCAGCGAGGCTTGCGCGGTGGCGACGACGCGATTCTCGACGCGGCCGAAAACCCGGTCGCCCGGCTTGGGGGTCTCGGCGATCGCGCCTCGCGCGCCGCGCTCCAGATGGGCGCGCACCGCCTGCGGCGCACGCACCCCGTAGCGATCGAGAACCTCGAGCGCATCGGCGTAAGAGGCCGGGTCAGGCGCGCAGGGCCCCGAAGCGATGTGGCTGGGATCGTCGCCGGTGACATCCGAAACAATGAGCGCAAGCACGCGCGCCCTGCATGCTGCGGCGAGCCGCCCGCCCTGGATCGCCGACAGGTGCTTCCTCACCGTGTTCATGTCCTGTATGGGCGCGCCGCAGCGCAGCAGTTCGCGCGTGGCGGCCCGCAGATCCTCCATGCCGAGGCCTTCGGCGGCGAGCGACAGCAGGGCGGAGCCGCCGCCGGACACCAGCACGAGCAGCAGGTCGTCGGGCGCGAGGCCGCGCGCCGCGCGCAGGATTTCCCTTGCCGCTGCTTCGCCGGCTTCGTCGGGGACCGGATGGCCGGCTTCGATCACCTTCACCCGGTTGGTGAGCAGCCCGTGGCGGTAGCGCGTGACGACCAGGCCGTCGAGCGGCGCTTGCGCGGGCCAGTGCTGCTCGACTGCGAGCGCCATCGAGGCGGCCGCCTTGCCGGCGCCGACGACCAGCGTCCTGCCCTTGGGATGGCGAGGCAGGTGCGCGGGCAGGATCTTGAGCGGATCTGCGGCCGCGATCGCCGCATGGAACGAATCGATGAGCAGCTGCTTCGCGTTCATGCTGGAGCGGTTCGCAGCGGTGCGCGCAGTGACTGCGGCTACGCTCGGCTGCGTATCAAATACCCATCATCCGCAGCGCCGTCTTGAACAGCGCGCTGCCGGGCCGGGTGAGCTGGTCGAGCACGGTGAAGTGATTGTCGCCCGGGCAGGCAAGATCGGCCTTGTGCACGCGTTTCCATCTTTCCGCGATGATCCCGTTCTGGATGTGAAAGCCTTCATTTTCGTCGCCGCCGACGGCGGTGTAGAGAGGCGCGTCGGTCGCAGGCGGCAGGAACGCCGGACTCACGGCGAGCGCGGTGCGTTCGGTCAGCTTCACGTCGCAATTCACCGAGGGGACTTTCACGATCTCGCGCAGGTCGTAGATGCCGCTCACGGACAGCGCGGCCCGCACGACCTTCGCCGGCAGGTCGCGCGCGTACTCGGGCCACAGGCACGCCAGCAGCATGGTCGCGAGATGTCCGCCCGCCGAATGGCCGAGGACGTGGAGATTGCCGCAGGGCGCGCCGAAATTGCCGCCGTTGCGGTACAACCACGCACCGGCCTGCACCATCTGCATCACGATGTCCCTGACTTGCACCTTGGGGCACAGCGCGTAGTTCGGGATGGCGACCGTGACGCCGGCATCGGCGAGGGCTGAGGCGACGAACGAGCAATCCTTCTTGTCGAACGCGCGCCAGTAGCCGCCGTGGATGAACATGAGCAGGCCACGGCTGTGGCCGCGGGCGCGGAAGATGTCCAGCCGCTCGCCGTCGTCGGCCCCGTAGGGAACGTCGAGGTAGCAGTCCAGGCGCGCGCGCGCCTTCTCCGAATCGCGCTGCCAGCGCTCGACGATCTGCGGGAATTCATTGACCGTCAAGCGCGGGTTGTACAGCAGGTCGTAGTTGGTGTGATCCGCGTTCATCGACGGCCGCTCAATCCGGAAGCACCGCCGTGACTTCGATCTCGATTTTCGCGCCGGCTTCGACGAATCCCGCCACCTGCAGCGCGGTCATCACCGGGAAGTTCTTCCCTATCACCTCGCGGTAGGCCGCGCCTATGTCCTTGAGGCTGGCGTTGTATTCCTCGGCGTCCGCGAGGAACCAATTCATGCGGCAGATGTGCTCGGGCCCGGCACCCGCCTCGGCGAGTATGGCGACGATGTTCTTCAGCGCCTGCCGCGCCTGACCGGCGAGATCACTGGTCTCGAACTTCTCCTGCGCGTTCCAGCCGACCTGGCCCGCGACGAAAACGAGCCGCCCCTTGGCGACGATGCCGTTGGAATAGCCCTTGGGCCTGGACCAGCCCGGAGGTAGGAGACTTTGCATGGGGATTCCTTGGTCGTGAGTGGTTGGAACGCCGATTATCCCTCAAGCCGCGATGCCCGTGGCAGCGGCGCTGGTACGGCGGCCTCGCGATCCGGCTCCCTGCTCCCGGCTGTAGCGGGGCCATGCAGCCAAATAGAAAGCCCCCATGCGGCGCATGAGGGCTCTGTGCTACTGCAGGTACAAGACGAAAGCCGGCTTACAGCTTGCTGTTGTCCGTGCGCCAGCCTCCCGGTTTGTAGCCTTCGCGGGCAGGCTGGGCGTAAGGCGTCGGCCCGACCGTCACGCGCATCTCCATCTGCCTGTGGCGCTCGACCGTCGTCTTCTTCGTGCCGCCGTTCTCCTCGCCCCAGAGCAGCGTGAGCTGCGTGCCCGGCTTGGCGTATTGCTCGTCGACAATCCCGAGCGAGAGCATCGAGCGCTCGTTATAGGTGTAGCCGGCGAACATCGAGGCGCCGACGGTCTTTCCGCCGCTCAGCACTGCGTCGAACGAGCTCGAGCCGTAGTTCGACAGCGGCAGGTCGATGTATTTGTAGCCGTCCTGGCCGGGCTCGAACAGCGACTGGAAGACCTTGGCGACGTCCTGGCTGTTCCAGGCAAACGTCACCTTCTTGCGGTGCGGCTTGCCGTCCATCTTCTGCAGCGCTTCCTTGCCGATGAAGTCATGGTCGAACTTGACGAACGAGCCGTAGCCCAGCTCGTACGGGGTCACGTAATAGTCCTCGATGTCGTCCGAGACGAAGCTGCCGGCGAGCGAGGCGGTTGCTTCGTAGCCGTTCCCCGGCAGCCACTGCCGATAAGCCTTCATCTTGTCGCCGGTATAGACCGCCGGAAGCGGCGAGGGTATCCAGCCCGATTCGAGCGTGTTGGTCGCGTAGGCTCGCGCGCCGACCTGGACGATGCCGAAGTCCTTGCCGGCCTCGATGATGGCGTTGCGGATCTCGTCGCCTTCCGCGTAGGGTCCCCAGATCTCCAGTCCGGGAGCGCCGGCCATGCCATGGCGCAGCGCGCGGACCTTCCGTCCGGCGATGTTGATGACATCCATATGGAAGAACTTGATGTCCGCGAACGGCCCGCCGTTGAGCTTCTTGATCAACTGCTCGGCGTTCGGCCCTTGAATCTGGTATCGGTAATGCTTGCGAACGACGGGCTTGCCCATCGGGCGCGAGGGCGACCGGTCGTCTTTGACTATCGTGACTTTGTATCCTCCCGTTTCGGCGTGGAACTGGATCCAGTTGGCAGTGGGCGCGCGCCCGACGAACACGAGCTTGTCCTTGTCCAGATGGAACAGAATTCCGTCGCCGATCACATGGCCGTCGTAGCTGCACGGAACGAACTGCTTGGCCCTGTTGAGCGGAAAATTCGCGAAGCTGTTGATCGCGAGATCGGAGGCCAATTTGATGGCATCCGGACCGTCGATGAATATATCCACCATGTGGTGCGACTGGTCGTAGAGCACGCAGGTCTCGCGCCATGCGCGCTGCTCATCGCGCCAGTTCGTGAATTCGGGCGCGACCACCGGATAAACATAGGCGCCGAGCTGCGAGTTGCGCAGCATCCTGACGGTGTTGCCGGAGGCCTTGAGCGCCTCCTCCAGATTTTTGTAAGCCATAACTATTACCAACCTCCTCCGAGTGACAAATAAATGAAAGATGCCGCGCCATCTAGGCTAGCACGCCGCGACTGCGATGAAGTGGAAGATTCGGCATGAGACGCAGGGTGATTGTCGGCACTCGGGCTCTGCGGCGAAGTGGGATAACGCAAGGCCGCGGCCGTTAAGCCGGCGCGTCGGCCTAATATGCCAGAGCAGGGAACCTCAGGTTTCTTCGCGCCAGAGGTCAAGCGCCTGCTGCACCGGTCGGTCGGAGGCCGAGAACAGCACCGTTTCCGCATCGACCTCGAAGCGGTGCTTCATCCACGAAGGCGCGACGAAGGTGTCCTTGGGCCCGAATTCGATGCTCTGCTCGCCGATCCTCGCGCGGCCCTTGCCCTCGACGCACGAGTAGATGGTCGAGTCGGTCGAGCGGTAGTCCGTGCCTTTGAAGCCCCTGGGCAGCATCTGCACGAAGGTGCCGATGGTGGGCATCGCCGCACCGCCGGTGGCCGGGTTCACGTATTGCAGCTTGTGGCCGTGGCAGGGGTGCGCGTCTTCGCTCCGGGCCAGCGTCGCCAGTGCCTCGCGCGAGCGCTCGTAGGGGTACCAGAACAGCGGCGAGGTGTGGCTGCGCGGCCTGTAGTTGAGCGGCATCATGGTGTTGCCGTAGCGCGCGAACGACGCACCCTCGGTGTGGGTGGTCATCTGGCTTTGCTGCGGGAACTTCTCCATGAACTGCGCATCGAGCAGTTCGACGATCGGCATGTCGAGCACGTCCATCCAGATGATCGGCTCCTTGCTCGGGTTTCCGTGGTCGTGCCAGCTCCACGAGGGCGTGATGATGAAATCGCCGACGTGCATCGTGACGCGCTCCCCGTCCACCGCGGTGTAGGCGCCGTCGCCGGACATGATGAATCGCAGCGCCGACTGCGAATGGCGGTGAGCGCGGGCGATCTCGCCGGGCAGCACCAGCTGCAGGCCGGCATACAGCGAATGCGTGGCGCGCGACTGTCCGCGCAGGCCGGGATTCTCCAGCACCAGCACGCGGCGCTCCGCCTCCTGGGCCGTGATCAGTTTGCCCGACTCCATGATCCAGGGAAGGACGGTGTCCCATTTCCAGACGACGGGGACGCAAGGCGTCTTGGGCTTGGGCGTCACCAGCTCGTGCAGCACCTCCCACAGCGGCGCCACGTGGCCCGTATCGATGCGTGCGTAGAAGTCTTTGCGTTCTTTTGAAACCTGAGGCTGGGGGACTGCTGACATGGGTTCTCCTGGGTGAGGCGATTTCGCCAACAAGTTCAAGGGAATGCATTTTGCTTGATCTGCGATCCATAGGCAACGTAAGCCGGCAGCAGCCGGCATCGGTGTACCGAGGGGCTTGACTTCATCGAATGAATGAATGATCATTCAGTCAACGCCTTCCGGTCCCCGGGCGGCGCGGCGGCGGGACGGTGGCGCATCGCGCCCGCGACGGAACGACCCACTTCAAGGACGAGAAACATGCGACTGGACGGCAAGACGGCGGTAGTAACGGGTGCGGCCTCGGGCATCGGGCGGGCGACCGCCGAGGCCCTGGCCGACGCGGGAGCCCATGTGCTGCTCGGGGATATCACCGAGGACCGGGGCGCGGAGGCGGCCGCGGCGATCCGCGGCAAGGGAAAGGGGGCGGATTTCATCCGCATGGACGTCACCGACCTCGGCTCGATCGAGGCATTCAAGCAGGCGGCCTATGCCAAGCGGCCGCAGATCGATATTGTCGTCAACGTGGCAGGCTGGGGAAAGGTCGAGCCTTTCGTCAAGAACACGCCCGACTTCTGGCGCAAGGTCATCGACCTGAATTTCCTCGGGCCGGTGGCCGTGACGCGCGCGTTCCTCGACCAGATGGTCGAGCGCAAGTCGGGCAAGATCGTCACCGTCGCGAGCGATGCGGGACGGGTCGGGAGTCTGGGCGAGACCGTCTACTCGGGCGCCAAGGGCGGCGCAATCGCGTTTACCAAGTCGCTCGCGCGGGAAATGGCGCGCTTCAACATCAACGTGAACTGCGTCTGTCCGGGGCCGACCGATACGCCGCTGCTGGCTGCGGTGCCGGAGAAATTCCGCGAAGCTTTCATCCGCGTCACCCCGATGGGCCGGCTGGCAAAACCCTCGGAGGTCGCCGACGCGGTGCTGTTCTTCGCCAGCAGCCGGGCGGAATTTGTCACCGGCCAGACGCTGAGCGTCAGCGGCGGCCTCACGCTGGCCGGCTGACGCCGCCAGTTTTCATTACCTGCAACCTGGAGAATCTCATGTACAAAGTCAAAGCGGCCGATTGGAAGCCGGAACATTTCAACTGGACAGTCAGGGATCGGATCGCCACGGTTTCGCTGCGGCGCCCCGAGCGCAAGAACCCGCTCACGCTCGAGAGCTACGCGGAACTGCGCGACACCTTCCACAAGCTGCAATACGCCGAAGACGTGCGGGTCGTGGTGTGGACCGGAGAGGGCGGCAACTTCTGCTCCGGCGGCGACGTGCACGAAATCATCGGCCCGCTCACCAAGATGAGCATGGATGGCCTCCTTGCGTTCACTCGCATGACCGGCAACATGGTGAAAGAAATGCGCACCTGCCCGCAGCCGATCATCTCGGCGGTGGACGGCATCAGCGTCGGCGCCGGGGCGATCATCCCGATGGCGAGCGACCTGCGCTACGGGACGCCGGAAGCCAAGACCGCGTTCCTGTTCGTGCGCGTCGGCCTGGCCGGTTGCGACATGGGCGCCTGCGCGATCCTGCCACGCATCATCGGACACGGCCGCGCTTCCGAACTGTTCTATACCGGACGCGTGATGACCGCGCAGGAAGGGCACGCCTGGGGCTATTTCAACGAGCTGGTACCGAAGGACAAGCTGTTGGAGAAGGCCTATGCGGTCGCGAAGGAAATCGCCGACGGTCCGATGTTCGCGCATTCCATGACCAAGAAATGCCTGCATCAGGAGTGGAGCCAGACCATCGAGCAGTCGCTGGAGACCGAAGCCGAGGCGCAGGCGATCTGCATGCAGACCAAGGACTTCACGCGCGCCTACAACGCTTTCGTCGCCAAGCAGAAGCCCCAGTTCGAAGGCAACTGATCGGCAGCCGCTGTTTTCGGCGGGCGCTCGGGTGAGGGGGAGGGAGGCATGAGTACGGCCGGGCATGTGGAGAGCGTGGTCACCGACCCGAAACTCATCGGGGAGCGGCGCGGACAGATCGTCCGCGCCGCGGTGAAGCTGTTTTCGGAGGAGGGCTACTACACCACCACGATTCAGCAGATCGCCCGTGAAGCCGGCGTGAGCACGGGATTGATCTACCAGTACTTCGGCGACAAGGACGACGTTCTGTTCCTGAGCCTGAAGCTGGTTCTGGAAACCTACGAGCACGAGATCCCGCCGCGGCTGGAAGGCATCGAACACCCGGTCGATCGGCTTTGCATGGCCCTGTGGGCCTACTGCACTATCGTCGACGGCCTGCGCGAGGCGACCATACTGGCCTACCGTTCGACCCAATCGCTGCGCGCCGACCGCAGAGCGCTGGTCAAGGAGGACGAGGCGAGAACCAACCGTCTGATCGAGGCCTGCCTGCACGCCTGCGTCGCCGGCGGATACATGCGCAAGGTAAACGAATATCTGCTCGCCTATCAGACCGTCATGTTCGCGCACGCTTGGGCGTTGAAGAACTGGGCGTTCCGCGACAAGTACAGTCTGGCGAAATACGTGGCCGAGGGCATCGCGCTGCTGGTCGAACCCTTTCTCACGGCAAGAGGGCGCGCCGCCCTCGACAATATGAAGCGCCGCACCGGCAACTTCTCCCATGAGGCACGGGATGCGCTTCGCAAGCCGCGCGCTGCTCCGCGCTCAGGTTCTGCGGGAGCGAACAAATGACGATTTCGCTTGCAATCGAAGGCGCGGTGGCAATCGCCACGCTGTGCCGGCCGCCGGTCAATGCGATCAACGAGGAATGGGTCGCCCGGCTGGGCGCGGTGCTCGATGAGGTCGAGGCCGCGCGGCAGGTAAGCGTGCTCTGGATCCGCAGCAACCAGCGAGCGTTCAGCGCCGGCGCCGATCTCGCGCTGATGCGCTCGCGCTTCGGCAGCGACGAAGGCCGGCGGAAAATGGTCGACTTCACGCGCGAGCTGCAGGCGGTGTACGCGCGCCTGGAGGGTTTGGGCAAGGTGTCGATCGCCGAAATCGGCGGCGCGGCGATGGGCGGCGGATTCGAGCTTGCGCTTGCCTGTGATTTGCGTGCGGTCGCCGACACGGCTAAAGTCGGGCTGCCCGAGGCGCGGCTGGGCCTGCTGCCCGGCGCAGGCGGCACGCAGCGTCTGACGCGCCTGTGCGGCGACAGCACGGCGCGCCGCCTGATCCTCGGCGCCGAAGTCGTGGACGGGGCGCAGGCGGTGGCGCTCGGGCTGGCTCATTGGGTCGCGCCGGCCGCAGACCTGGAGGCCTATACGGGGTCGGTCGCTGCGCGGATCGGCGAGCTTCCGGCCGCGGCACTCGCGGCCTGCAAGCGCTGCATCGATGCGGCGCTCGATGAGAGCCGAAACGGTTACGAAGTTGAACTCGCCGAGACCGGGCTGCTGCTGGCTTCGGGCGAGACGCAGCAGCGGGTAAAGCGGTTCCTGGAGAAGCCGAAGTGATGCGCGGGAACGCGTCTCTTATCGATCGAGTTACGACAGAGCTGGTGGAGCACCCGGGTCTACATAGGTCTCCCGATTTCGGGAAGTTGGTACTTCGAACTTCCCGAAACCGGGAGATTATGAAGAGCAATATCGAGCAGGCCTGGTTGGTTCCGGCTCGTCCGGCTTAGGAGGAAGCAGTGGAAGGGGTGTTTCTGGATGAGCGTCGACTGGCGCTCGAGCGCTCGCGCGGCGTCTGGCCCGATCGCGTCATCACCGACTACTTCGACCGCTGGGTCGCGGAACGGCCCGACGATGCGGCAATCATCGCGTTTCGCGACGAAGACGCGACCACCAGGCGGCTCAGCTGGCACGAACTCGCTCGGGCGGTGACGGCGATCGCCCGCGGGCTCGCGGCCTGCGGAGTGATAAAGGGCGACGTGGTCTCGTTCCAGCTGCCAAACTGGTGGGAATTCGTCGCGGTCCATCTCGCCTGCGTGCGGATCGGCGCCGTGAGCAATCCGCTGATGCCGATCTTCCGCCACCGCGAACTGTCGTTCATGGTCGCGCACGCGGAATCGAAGGTATTGATTGCGCCGACACGGTTCCGCGGCTTCGACCATGGAGCGCTGGCGCTCGACCTGAAACGGGAGTTGCCGTCGCTCAGGCAGGTGTTCCTGATCGGCGGCGAAGGCGGCCATTCGTTCGAGGACTCGCTGCTCGCGGGCATGCAGGGCGGACCGGCCGAGACGGGAGCCAAGTTCGGCCCCGACGAGATCGTGCAACTCCTGTATACCTCCGGCACCACCGGCGAGCCCAAAGGCGCGATGCACACCTCGAACACGCTGATCGGGACCACGCTGACTTTCGCCGAGCGCATGCAACTGGGTTCCGAGGACGTGGTCTTCATGCCCTCGCCGCTCGCGCACCAGATCGGGTTCGAATACGGACTCCTCGTTTCGGTGCTGCTGGGGGCGCCACTGGTGCTGATGGACATCTGGAACCCGGCGCGTGCGGTCGAACTGCTGGAAGCGCACCGGGCGACCTACACGTTTGCGGCCACGCCGTTCCTGGCGGATCTAACCAGTTTCCCGAATATCGAGGGGCGGTCGCTCGACGCGTTCCGGCTGTTCGTCACCTCGGGCGCCCCGATACCCCCGGCGCTGGTGCGCGCGGCGCAGGAAAAGCTGCGTGCGCACATCGTTGCCGGCTGGGGCATGACCGAGTGCGGCATTTTGACCATGACCGATCTTTCCGGGCACAAGGTGCACGAATCCGACGGCTATCCGCTGCCGCATGAGGAGGTCCGGATCGTGGACGCGCAGGGCAACGAGGTGCTGCGAGAGCAGGAAGGCACGATGAAAATCCGCGGCCCGGGGCTGTTCGTGGGCTACCTCAAGCGGCCGCAGCTGTACGATGTCGACGAGCAGGGCTGGTTCGACACCGGCGACATCGCGCGCATGGACCTGCAGGGCTACATCAGGATCTGCGGACGCAAGAAGGACATCATCATCCGCGGTGGCGAGAACATTCCGGTGGTGCAGATCGAGAGCGCGCTGTACAAGATGCCCCAGGTAGCGGAGGTGGCGATCGTGGCGATGCCCGACCAGCGCCTGGGCGAGAGGGCATGCGCGTTCGTGGTGGTGCGTCCCGGAGCGCGCATCACGATGAAGGACGTAAGGTCGTTTCTCGCCGACGACGGCATTGCGAAGCAGTTCTGGCCGGAGCGGCTCGAGGTCGTCGACCAGATGCCTCGGACACCCACCGGGAAGATCCAGAAGTTCGCCCTGCGCGAGATCGCCAAGCGCCTGTCCGCCTAGCGCGGCGCGGGGATACCCGCGCGGTTCCGGCGCCGCAGGCAGGGCTCGGCGGGCCTGGACGCGTATCCGTTCGAAGGCTTTGCACATTCGGCGCAGTGGTTCGATAATGTCGCCTCTGGGCGGTTCCGGCTCGGCGAGCCGGACGGGAGCTTCAGCATCCGGACCGATGCCGCCTGACAGGAGACCACCCATGGCACTACGCACCACCCCGCCGTTCCGCGCGGACCACGTCGGCAGCTTTCTGCGTCCGAAGGAACTGCTGGAGGCGCGCGAAAAGCATCAGAAGGGCGCCATCTCCAAAGCGGATCTGCGCGCAGTCGAAGACCGCGCGATTCGCGCCGTCGTCCGGTTCCAGGAGGATCTGGGGCTGCAGGGCATCACCGACGGCGAGTACCGCCGCACCTATTTCCACATCGACTTTCTGGAGCAGCTCAAAGGCGTCGAAATGCGAGGCGGAATCGCTTCCAGTTTTCATACGGCCAGCGGCAACGAGGTCAGCATGGCTCCTCCCGTGCTGCACGTGACAGGAAAGCTGGGCCATACGAAGCCGATCCAGCTCGCCGACTTCAATTTTCTGAAGTCGGTCACCAAGCGCCTGCCCAAGGTGACGATCCCTTCGCCGACCATGCTGCATTTCCGCGGCGGGCGCGGCGCCATCAGCAAGGACGCCTACCCGGACATGGAGGGCTTCTACGCGGACGTCGCCAAGTGCTATCGCGACGAGATCAAATCGCTCGGGGAGGCCGGCTGCACCTATCTCCAGCTCGATGACACGAACCTCGCCTATCTGTGCGATCCGAAGCTGCGCGAAGGCGCGCGCAGCCGCGGCGACGATCCCGACGAGCTGCCCCGCCGCTACGCGAGGCTCATCAACGAGTCGATCAAGGACCGTCCGGCCGGCATGACGGTCTGCATCCACCTGTGCCGGGGCAACTTCAAGAGCGCCTGGGTCGCCGAAGGCGGCTACGAGCCCGTGGCCGAGGCGCTGCTCTGCGATCTGGCGGTCGACGGCTATTTCCTCGAATACGACGACGCGCGCTCGGGCGGCTTCTCGCCGCTGCGCGTCCTGCCCAAGGGCAAGATCGTCGTGCTCGGCCTGGTGTCGACCAAGATCGGGCAGTTGGAATCCAAGGACGAGCTCAAGCGGCGGATCGACGAGGCGGCACGCTACGTGCCGCTCGATCAGCTGGCCTTGTCGCCGCAATGCGGATTCTCCAGCACCGTGCACGGCAACGAGATCGCGCTCGAATCCCAGTCGGCGAAGCTGAAGCTGGTCGTGGAAACGGCGCGGGAAGTCTGGGGCACGGCCTGATCGGGAC
>MEQZ01000198.1:13806-16532 GCA_001770425.1 Betaproteobacteria bacterium RIFCSPLOWO2_02_FULL_65_20
AGGTCAGGCTCGGAAATCCGGGCGCGAAGGTCCACCGGGACAGCGGGGGGCGCATTTTCATGCGCTCGCCGGACGCGCTCATCGGGTATCCGGCGCGCCTGACCGAGCGTCTGGTCAAATGGGCGGCCGAGTGCCCCGATCGCACTTTCGTCGCCAAGCGCGATGGCTCCGGGCAGTGGCGCCGGGTCTCCTATGCGCAGGCGCTCGCGGCTGCGCGCCGCATCGGGCAGGCCTTGCTCGATCGCGGGCTCTCGCCGGAGCGCCCGCTGGTCATACTGTCGGAGAACGATCTGGAGCACGCCATGCTCGCGCTGGCTGCATTGCATGTCGGGATTCCCTACGCGCCGGTCTCGCCTGCCTATTCCCTGATATCGCAGGATCATGAACGACTGCGTTTCATCGTCGGGCTGCTGACGCCGGGGCTGGTGTTCGTGTCCCATGGCCAGAAGTACGAAAAGGCGATTCGCGCCGCCGTTCCCTCCGACGCCGAACTGGTGGTGGCGGAGGCGGCCCCGACGGACAGGCCGTCCACGTCTTTCCGGGACTTCGCGGCGACCCCGGCCACGCGCCAGGTCGACGCTGCGCACGCCGCTGTCGGGCCCGATACGATCGCGAAATTTCTTTTCACCTCGGGATCGACCCAGCAGCCCAAGGCCGTGATCAACACCCATCGCATGCTGTGCAGCAATCAGCAGATGCTGGTCCAGTGCATGCCGTTCATGGCCGAGGAGCCGCCCGTGCTGGTCGACTGGCTGCCGTGGAACCACACTTTCGGCGGCAACCACAACTTCGGGCTGGCGCTCTACAACGGCGGCACGCTGTATATCGACGACGGCAAGCCGGTTCCGCAGCTGATCCACGAGACCCTGCGCAATCTGCGCGAGATCGCGCCGACGATGTATTTCAACGTGCCCCGCGGTTTCGAGGAAATCGCCGCGGCATTGCGCGCCGACGCCGATCTGCGCAGGAGTTTTTTCAGCCGCGTCAAGATGCTGTTCTATGCGGCGGCGGGACTGTCGCAGCCGGTCTGGGACAGCCTGCACCGGCTTGCCGAGGAAACCTGCGGCGAACGCATCCTGATGATCACCGGCCTGGGCATGACCGAAACCGCTCCCTTTGCGATCTGCGCCCCCTGGGAGGCGGGGCACTCCGGCGTGATCGGCGTTCCCGCGCCGGGCATGGAGTTGAAGCTGGTGCCGGCCGGCGACAAGATCGAGGTGCGTTACCGCGGGCCGAACGTGACGCCGGGATTCTGGCGCCAGGAGGCGCTTTGGCGCGCGTCGCTGGACGAGGACGGGTTCTACTGCAGCGGCGATGCGGTCTGCTTCATCGATCCGGACGCGCCAGACAAAGGGCTGATGTTCGACGGGCGCATCGCCGAGGATTTCAAGCTTGCGACCGGCACCTGGGTCAGCGTCGGTCCCTTGCGCGCGAGGGTCATAGCGTCCGGTGCGCCCTACGTGCAGGACGTCGTGGTCACGGGCCTGGATCGCGACGAAGTCGGGATCCTGATCTTCCCGCACGTCGAATCGTGCAGGAAACTGCGCGCCGCGCCGCCGAGCGGTTCCACCCAGGCCACGCAGGCCGACATCGTGCAGGATCCCGGGGTGCGCGCGTATTTCGAGCGCCTCGTCGATGAACTCGGCGCCGGCGGTACCGGCAGCGCCTCCCGGATCACGCGGGCGATGCTGCTCGGCGAGCCGCCTTCGATCGATATCGGCGAAGTGACCGACAAGGGATCGATCAACCAGCGCGCCGTGCTGCGCGCTCGCTCGGCGCTGGTCGAGGAACTGTACGCGGAACGCCCGACCGAACGCGTAATCATGCTCGATCGGAAAAGCACGACTTGATCAAGGACCGACGATGCCCGAGTTCACACCGCTTTGCTCGCTCGAGGTCGAAGTTGCCGACCCGTTCGATTTCGGCATCACGCCGGCCGGACACCGCCGCGTCATCAACATCGTCGGCGGCAGTTTCAGCGGATCGCGGATGTCGGGGGTGGTCCTCGGCGGCGGGGCCGACTGGCAGATCATCCGGCCAGACGGGGTGGCGGTGCTGGACGCCAGGTATACGCTGCGCACCGATGCCGGTGACTTCATCCAGGTGACCAGCCAGGGGCTGCGGCATGGACCGCCGGAGGTCATCGCGCGCTTGGGCCGTGGCGAGCGGGTCGATCCGAAGCTCTACTACTTCCGCACCGTGCTGCGCTTCGAGGCGGGCGCCGCCTCCCTCGCCTGGCTCAACACGATCATCGCCGTGGCCAGCGGTGTCCGCACGCGAAACCTGGTGGAGCTCGAAGCGTTCGAGCTTCGCTAGGCTGCCGCGCCACCGCACGTCAGACTGGCGTCACGCGCGGTGAATCAGGAACGGCTCCATTCTTGCCCGAATATCGTCGGGGATGGGGACCGGATCGAACGTCCTGGAAGAGACGACACACAGCGTCCACGCGACGCGCATGCACTCCTCGCCGCCGACGCTGCCAGACAGCGCGAGCTGCATCGAGCTGCGCCCGATCCTGGTCGGCCAGAGCGCGACTTCGAGCATGTCGCCGAGACGGCAGCCGCGCGCGAAGTGGCAGCTGATCGCGACCGTGGGGACGCGCAGGTTTCTCGGCCCCATGAAGTCGCTGCTCCAGGGAGAGTCAAGTTCCTGCGCGAACCAGTCCTCGAGCACGTTGGTGAAGAGGTCGAAGAAACGCGGGAAGTAGACGATTTCCGACGGGTCAC
>MEQZ01000198.1:16541-24346 GCA_001770425.1 Betaproteobacteria bacterium RIFCSPLOWO2_02_FULL_65_20
AGCGGATCGGCTGGCGGGTCCGGAATGCATGCGCGGGCGCGTATTCGGCCGGTCCTGGTGTTCTCGGCAGGGCGGGCAGGCGGTCCGGACCGATCGCGTACTGGCGCATCTTGCTGCGCAAGTCGTCAGGGATCGCAATCGAGCGGAAACTGTTCATCGATATCATCGCGGTCGTGTGGCGAGCCAGAAATCGTTCGTCCGCCCCCACTTTTCCGGCGATGCGCAGCTCGATCGAGCTGCGGCCGAGATTCGAGACCGCGAGCTCGACCGTCATTTTCTCGCCATACCTGCAGGGGCGCAGAAAATCGCAGCTCGTGCTCACGATCGGGTTGCCGTATCCGTGCTGCAGATGGAAGGCGTCGAACGGCAGCCCGAGCCCGTGCTCGAACCATTCCTCGACAGTCGAGTTGATCATGTCGAAAAATGACGAGAGATAGACGAATCCCGTCAGGTCGCAATCGCCGAAGCGCAGCGGTTGCGTGAATTTGAAGATGTTTCCCAATTAGCCTGGTCTCCAGTGGGGGCGGCCGATTCGGGCGCCGGCGCCGCCTGCACGTTGCGGCGGGATCATCGTGCGCAACGCGTCATCCCATGCTTCGCGGCAGGAACAGCGACAACACCGGGAAGGCGCACAGGATCGTCAGGCGCACGATGTCGCTGACGATGAACGGCATCACGCCCCGGTAAATGGTGCCCAGGCTCACGTCGCGCGCGATCGAATTGATCACGAACACGTTCATGCCGACGGGCGGGCAGATGAGGCCGAGGGTTACCGTCATCACGATGATGACCCCGAACCACACCGGATCGAACCCGAGCTCCATCATCACCGGGAACACGATGGGCACCGTGAGCAGGATCATGGCCAGCTCGTCCATGATCGCGCCCAGGATGAAGTACATCACCAGGATGATGCCAAGTACCCCATAGGCGCCGATCGGCAGGCCGACCAGCAAGGCGATGAGTTTCTGCGTCGTCTGCGTGATGGCCAGGAAATAACCGAACAGGTAGGCGCCGATCACGATCATAAAAATCGCCGCCGTCGTTCGCAGCGACTCGACCAGGCAGCGCATGATCACCTTGGCCGTCAGGCGTCGCTGCGCGAGGCCGATGATCAGGGCGCCCAGCGCGCCCATGCTTGCGGCCTCGGTGACGGTAAACCAGCCGGCGTACATGCCGCCGATGACAAACAGGAACAGCAGCAGCGTCTCCCAGATGTCCTTGATCGCGGCAAGTCGCTGGGGCCACGAACAACGCGCCCCGCGCGGCATGCGGCCGGGGCTGCGCCAGCCCAGGAACTGCAGGGTTCCGGCATACATGAGCACGCCGAGCACGCCGGGCACGATGCCGGAAATGAACAGCTTTCCGATGTCGGTCTGGGTCATGATGCCGTAGAGAACGAAAATCACCGACGGCGGAATCATGATGCCCAGCGTGCCGCCGGCCGCAATCACGCCGGTCGATAGGCCCGGCCCGTAACCGGCCTGGCGCAGTTCGGGCAGCGCGACCCGGGTCATGGTGGCCGCGGTGGCCACCGACGAGCCGTTGATGGCGGCAAAACCTCCGCAGGCGACGATGGTGGACATCGCGAGCCCGCCGCGCAGGTGGCCGAGCCAGGCCTGCGAGGCGCGGAAAAGGTCCGTGCTCATGCCGGCGGCGGCCGCAAACGCCCCCATGAGGATGAACATCGGGATGATGCTGAAGTTGAAATCGGTGATCGTCGAATATGGCGATCCCGCGAGCAGGCCCATCGCAGAACTGAAGCTGTTTACGAGCGCGAACCCGCCCACGCCGACGATGCCCATGGAGATGCCTATGGGCACGCGCAACAGCATCAGCACGAACAGCAAGACGAAGCCGCCGATGGCGACGAGATCCTTGTCCATTCCGGATCAGCCGATGCCGGGATCCGCGGACCTGCCGCGGACGAGTTCGATCAGCCGGATCAGTCCGACCACCGCTGCTGCGACGATCCCGGCGGCGGCAACCGCGTAGAACGGCCACACTGGAAGCTTGAGATCGCTGGTGAGCTGGTGGGCGCGCTGCACCATCGGAAACCGTTCGACGAGCATCCAGGCAAAAGCCAACATGAACGCCAGACTGACGCTGGAGGCGAACAGGTCGATCGCCCGCCGCACCGTCTTGCCGGATATCTCCCAGACCACGTCGACCAGGATGTGGGCATTGCGGTAGGTGGCAACCGCCAGCCCCCAGCAAATAGCGATGCCCTGCAGGTAGCGGGAAAAATCGAAATTGTCCGGCACGTTGATGGACAGCGTGGCGCGCATCACCACTGCCACGAAAACGAGCAGCGCCACCGCGGCGAGGGACGCCCCGGCGGCGCGCTCAACGAGGACGACGATTCTTTCCACTGGGCAGGCGGTGCAACAACCCTACTTGAATTCCGCTTTGTACTTGGCGAGCGACGCGCGCAGTTCCTTCAGCGCCTGGTCCGCGTCCCAGCCGGCTTTGCGCGCGGTATCGGCCCACTTCGTGTACACGGGGTCGGACGCCTTGCGCCACGCCGCGACCTGAGGCGGGGTGAGCTTGTACACGGTGTGCCCCGGGAGCTTGCGCATCTCGTCACGCCCAGCGGCTTCGTATGCACCCCAGGTGCGCCCGACCTTGCCCGCCCACTCGTTGTTGCAGTGCGAGTCGATCGCCTTCTTCTGTCCGGCCGACATCGCCGCGTATTTCCCCTTGTTGATCAGCCAGGCGAAGCTGGCGACGTAGAAGGCCTCGTCCATGTGGTAGTTCACCACCTTGTCGATACCGAACAGGATGATCGACTTCCAGGGGAAGGTGATCGCGTCGGCCACGCCCGACTCGAGCGCCTGGCGCGCCTCCGGGGCGGACACCCGGACGTTGGTCCCGCCCATCGCCGTTATATAGTCGGCCATGGTGCCGTGAGCCGAGCGTATTTTCATGCCCTTGATGTCGGCTGGCAGCGTGATTCTCTTTTTCGCGTGCAGCGTGCCCGGGTCGTGCACGAATGCGAGGCACATCATGACATCGGGCATCTCCTTGGCGCTGTACTTGCGGTACCAGGCATCCAGGCCCATCGAGCCGCCGTCGGCGTTGGTCATGAGAAACGGCAGGTTCCCCGCCTCGCCCATGGGCAGCCTGCCCGCCTGGTAACCGAGGGCGATGTAGGTAACGTCGGCAATGCCGTCGCGCGCCATGTCGTAGTGGTCGTCGGCTTTGCCGAGTTGCTGCGACGGATAGAGCGTTACCTTGACACTGCCTTTGGTTGCCTTGGAAAGCGAATCGCCCCACTCCTTCACCGCGACGTGCAGGGCATGCGCCGGGGGCACCCAGGACGAGAATTTCAGATCGAAGGTCTTGTCCTGCGCCAAGGCGGGCAGGGTGAACGCGGCCAGCGCCGCAACTGCGACTGCAACAGCATGCTTGTTCATGGTCTTCCTCCTCGTATGAGTACTGCGCGTTTAGATTATGCCGCAGAACGCGGCCGGGTGGACCGCATTACCGGTCACGCGACCAACTTCTGCATTTTCCCGCGCTCCGGCTCCGGAATCGGTGCCTCGGCGTAGTCATCGCCGACGACCTGGATGTGCGGGCGCTCGCGCACTGGAGGAAGGCCAGCCTTGCCTACTACGGTTCAGGTAACTCCGCAACAGCGCGTGCGGTCATCAGCAGCCGCGCGAAGTCCTCTGCGGGCACGGGCCTGCTGATCAGATAGCCCTGCTTTTCGTCACAGCCATGATCGCGGAGAAAATCCAGCTGCTCCTGTGTCTCCACGCCCTCCGCGATCACCTTCAGATCCAGACTGTGCCCCAGGTTGATCACCGCCTGCGCGATGGCGGCGTCGTCCGGATCGCTCGTGATGTCCCGGACGAACGACTGGTCGATCTTGAGGCGGTCGACCGGAAAGCGCTTCAAGTAGCTCAGCGACGAGTACCCGGTGCCGAAATCGTCGATCGAAAGCTTCACGCCCAGCGATTTGATCTGCTGCAGAATCGCGATCACCTGTTCAATGTCGTGCATGATGACGCCCTCGGTCACCTCGAGTTCGAGATACCGGGAATCAAGTCCGCTTTCCTCAAGTATCCTTTCGATCGTCTGCACCAGCCCCTTCTCGCGAAACTGCCGCGCCGAGATATTGACGGCGACGGCGATCCGAGGCAGGCCGGCGTCCTGCCAGGCCTTGTTCTGCATGCACGCGGTGCGAAGAACCCACTCGCCGATTGCAACGATCATTCCCGTCTCTTCGGCCAGCGGGATGAACTTCGCCGGCGAAACGATCCCGAGTTCGGGGTGTCGCCAGCGCACCAGTGCTTCGGTGCCAAAGAACTGGTTGGATTGCACATCGACCAGCGGCTGATAGTGCAGGAACAGTTCATTGCGCTCGACGGCGCGGCGCAGCTTGTTTGTCAGCGCCAGCCGCTCGGACACTATGGCGTTCATTGCCTCGGTATAGAACTGCAGGTTGTTGCGCCCGGACTCCTTGGCCCTATACATGGCGCTTTCTGCGTTCTTCAGCAAAGGCCCGATTTCCACCCCGTCCCGAGGAGAAAATGCGACCCCGACGCTTCCGGTCACGAATAGTTCCTGATCACCCACCACATACGGCTTGCCGAAGGTTTCCACTATCCGGTACACCTCGCTTGATACTACTTGCTCGCTGCCTTGATCGACCAACACGAGCACGAATTCGTCTCCTCCTATGCGCGCCACGGTATCTACGGCGCGCATGCAGGATTTCAGTCGCTCTGCCACCAGTTTGAGCAGCTGGTCTCCGACGACATGTCCCAGGCTGTCGTTGACGAGCTTGAAATTATCCAGATCGATGACCGCAATCGCGATGCCATTTGAGTAGCGATCGGCGCGGGCAAGGGCTACCCTCACACGGTCAGCCAGGAGGTTGCGGTTAGCCAGTCCTGTCAGGGTATCGAAGTTGGACTGACGCGCAAGCTCGTCCTGATAGCGCCTCATTTCGCTGATGTCGTTCTGCACACCGACGTAGTGCGTGACCTCGCCGATATCGTCTTTCACCGGCGCGACCGCAAGCTCGTTCCAGAACATCGTGCCGTCTTTGCGATAGTTTCGAAGCAGTACTTGGCACTCGCGCTGTTCCTTCACTGCCAGTCGCACAGCCTCCAACTCGGGCTGATCTACGTCCGGTCCGTGGAGAAACCGCGGGTTGCGGCCGATCGATTCCTTGCGCGTGTAGCCGGTGATGCGCTCGAATGCGGGATTCACGTATACGATAGGCTGATCCGGCTGCCTGCAATCGGTGATCAGTATTGCGTTGACGCTCGATTCGATGGCACGGTCGCGCAGTCGGAGCGCTTGCTGTGCGTCCTCGATGAGGGCCAGGCCCCGTTCCAGCAGCAGGTAGAGCAGCCAGCCGGTCGAGGCGACGAAAAACCAGCCGGCAAGAGTTTGCTTCCAGGTCAACGGCTCGATCTGGATGCCGACGAAAGGCGCGATCGGAATGCCGCTTTGAATAAGGATCCATATCCCGACCAGCACGACGTAGATGAATACGATCCTCCACGCCATGGTTCGGGCGGCCGCCAGGTTATTGCCTACGTCGGCGACCGCAATTTGTCCGTGCACTGCCATTGTTGCTCTCCCGGTTTTCATGCGCCACGGCCCCTAACCCAAAAGCGTGACCGAAGCTCACGCAAGATTCATGCAAATGCGGCCTGCCGAGCGAAGAATAGTACCCAAGAACGAGACAAACCTCACAATTGCCACGTATACCCGTTCTTGCACGAGGAGGGGAAGGTCATCCTGGCGTATCAATGCTCGAATCGGTGCGCGACCCCGCGCAGCTCCAGCGCGCCTGCCGGTGGCTGGCGAAGCCTGAGAGCTTTATCCAGGAACTGCAGAAAGTCGCACCGCACCTGCTCTGGAATTGGGCGCGCTGCCGCCTTTTTTTGCGCTATCTTGGCGTCTCATCCGCTCCACGCCCATGGGCTCCGGTGAATCGGATCTGGATTGCCGACCCGGTGCAAATCTTTGGAAGTTCCGATGAAACGACCCGCGCTGCCTGCCCAGGAAGAATACCGGCTGTCCACGCTCCATGCCCTTGGTCTGCCGGATACGCCGCCTGACGAACGCTTCGACGCGATCACGAAAGCAACGGCCACGCTGTTCGGCACGCTGTGCGTCCTCGACAGGAAGTCCCGCATGTTCACCCCGGAGCAGCGGACCCTGCTGGATCAGCTGGGCAAGTGGGCCGAGGCGGAGATCAGCCTGATCGCCGAGCGCTTGGCACTGCCGCGCTACCTCGGGCACCTGCTGGGCCTGCTCACCGAACCGGTGCTGCTGGCCGACGCGGACGGGCGGGTGCAGTTCGCGAACGCCGCAGCGTCAAGTTTGCTTGGTGACCGGCCGGAAGAATTGTAGGGGTTGCCGCTGACCGCGCTCATTCACGAGAGCGAGCGCGACAAATTCACCGCGGAGCTTGCCGCGCTCGAAAGAGTCTCTTCCGACTTCGCTTCGCTCGAGCACAGCGCCGCGGTCCCGTGCAAGAACGGCACGCGGCTCGCCGTGATGCTGACGATTTCGCGGCGAATCGCGGTGACCCGAAGCGTCACCACCTTGGTGCTCCGGCAGCTCTAGTCGAGCGGGTGCAGGCCGCCCGCCCGAGTTGTGGCAAACCCGTCGAATTATCCACAGCGAATGTGTTCCCCGACGGCACGCGCGTCGCCTGACCGCTGCCCCTGCGCGTCACATTCGGACTCTGGGGGGCAACACACGAGAAATCGTTCACGGATTCGGTCCATCTGTCCCCGGTTTGGAGCCGTTCATCGCCGCAATTGCATGCCGGGCATATAGTTTGCGCGTAACGTTACAATCCGTCGCGACGGGTCCACGAGCGGACCTGGCGACTTTCGGTGCGCGTGGAAGGGTAAAGGGACGAATCATGGAATGGAAGAAAGAGTACCGGCTCGGTATTCATGAAATCGACGAACAGCACAAAGTGCTCGTCGAGTGCATCTCGGACATCGAACGGGCAGTGGCCCAGTATGACCGGCAGTCCGCCGATGCGGCCATTGTTCGCATGGCCGATTTGGCCCAGGCCCATTTCACGCTGGAGGAGTGTCTGATGCGGATTCTTGACTACCCCGGCCTGGCGGAGCACGCCGACCACCACAAGCAGTTTTCGGTTCATTTGGAAACGCTGCAGGAACCCTTCGTCACGACAGATGTTTTCCGCGAGAGGATCGAATTCCTGCACCAGTGGTGGGATACGCACGTGCAGAAGCATGACAAATCCTATGCATTGCATTTACTCAAGCACACAGCCTTGGGAAAGTCCTAGAGCCGCCCTTGAGGCAATCACGGTTAATGACGCAAACGTCAAGAACTGGAACGCGAGAGGGACGCTGAAGCAATGGCGCTCGATGTTGCAGTCGGACTGGTACTCCTAGGGGTATGCATATTGGCCGCCGCCCTTATCCCTGCCGGGAAATTGATCGCGAGACGGCCTTCAGGGCGCCCGCGCTACTCCTGGGTTGCGTTGGCCGCATTGATGCTCGTGTTCATTTTCGGCTACATCGGCTACGCGAGCATCGGGTGGAATGCCGATACCCGGCTCGCAGATCTCGGATTGCCCCTGGTGTTCTTCGGCGTCTGTCTGGTGCTGGCGGTGAGCACTCTCGCGCTCAGCAGCGTGCAGTATGTACGTCGCCTGACCGTGCTCGAAAACGAGAACATCAACGATTCCCTGATGGGAATTCCCAACTACCGCTATTTCATCGCCAGGCTCAACGAGGAGGTCGCCAGGTCGATCAGATACAAGCTCCCCCTTTCGCTGCTCATGGTCGACGTCG
>MEQZ01000199.1 GCA_001770425.1 Betaproteobacteria bacterium RIFCSPLOWO2_02_FULL_65_20
CGGTTCATGGACCGGCACCCGGACGTGTTGCACGTGCTTACGATCTCGAACCCGCCCGTGGAGGTGTTCGTGGGGCCCCGGGAGGCGGCCGAGATCAGCGCGATGGCGAACGACGAACTCGCGGAACTCGTGGTCAATTACCCGGACCGTTTCGTGGGTGCGGTGGCCATCCTGCCGATGAACGACATGGACCTGGCGCTGAAGGAATGCGACCGGTCGATCAAGGATCTCGGCCTGCATGGCGTGCGGCTGTTTTCGACCGTCATGGGCGAGGCGCTGGATTCGCCCAGGCTGAGGCCGCTGTACGCGAAGATGGTCGAGTACGACCTGCCGATCTGGCTGCACCCGACCGAGCCGCCGTCGATGTCCGTCGGCCAGGAAACGCTGCTGGGATGGGAATACGAAACGTCCAAGGCGATGATGACCCTGGCCTCGAGCTGGGTGTTCGAGGAGTTTCCCACGCTGAAGGTCATCACCCACCACCTGGGATCAATGATCCCGTTCTTCGAGCAGCGCATCAGGTGGCTGGCGCCGAACCGCAAGGCGCATGCGAATCTGCGCAAGTTCTACAACGATACCGCCCTGTATGGATCGACTCCGGCGCTGATGTGCGGCTACGCCTTTTTCGGCGCGGACCACATCCTGTTCGGGACCGACGTGCCGCTGGGATCGATGTACATCAAGAATTCGGCCGGATTCATGGAATGGACGCTGCGCGCCGTGGAAGGCATGGACATCCCGCGCGCAGAGAAGGAAAAAATCTATCTGGAGAATGCCGTCCATTTGCTGAATCTGGCGGTCTAGGAGACCGGAATCACCCAGACGGGCCGGTTAGGGCGGCAATTTCCCAGTCGACGATATTGGATTTCGGAACCGGCCTCGTACCCGGGGCCTGGAATTGAAGCCAGCGCGGTAAGCGGGTGTGCCGGTTTCACGGTGGCGAGCGCACCGGAACGGGGCTGCAGAACCGAATCGCGTTCGCGCCGTCCGCTGGTTGATCTCGACTACAATTCACGCCGGCGGCAGCGCGTCCGACTGGGTGCTTGGACGGCACCATTCCTGGAGAGGAGGACATGGCAGAGAGTAACGAGGCACTTGGGCCTGGACCCGTACGGCGGTTCGCCGAGAATGCGCTGGGGGTTCTTGTTACCGTGCTTGGCCTTACCGCCGTTCTGGATCTGCCGATGCAGTTTGCAGAAGTATCGGTCTTTCCGCAGCAGTATCTGGGCGCTTTCTGGGGGCTGGTGAGTTGTCTCACGTTCATCACCTATCGGGCATCGAAGTCTGCGGAACGCAGTTCGGCCGAGGCGACCCCCTGGTACGACTGCATCCTTGCGGGGATTTCGCTGCTGCTCGGGGCATACATCGCCGTCTGGTATCCGCAGATCGCGGACACCGTCGGCCTGCTGAGCGCGGACCGGACGGTCATGGGCGTGCTCGCCATCGCCATCGTGCTGGAGTGCACCCGGAGAACGTCGGGATGGCCTCTGATCATCATCATCGCGGTATTCGTGCTCTACGGCCGTTTCGGCGACATGTTTACCGGTCCCCTGGCGACCACCGGCCTGGGCTGGGAACGGCTGATCAACCTGCTGTTCCTGGGAACGGATTCCCTATTCGGGGCGCCGCTGCGCATTGCGATCATGGTGGTGTTCGCGTTCATCCTGTTCGGACAGATACTGTTCGTGACCGGGGGCGGCGATATTTTCCTGAAGCTTGCGCAGGCTACCATGGGCAGATACCGCGGCGGTCCGGCCAAGGCGGCGGTGGTCGCCAGTGCGCTGTTCGGAAGCATCTCCGGAAGCGCCGTCGCCAATGTCGCCAGCACCGGCGTAATTACCATACCGCTGATGAAGCGCACCGGCTACAGCCCGACCTTCGCCGGTGCGGTCGAGGCGGTCGCCTCGACCGGCGGCGCCATCATGCCTCCGGTCATGGGCGCCGCGGCCTTCGTGATGACCGAATTCCTGGGCATCTCCTACGGCGCCGTGGTGCTCGCAGCGATCGTTCCCGCTCTGACCTACTACGCCACGCTTCTGGTCCAGATCGATCTTCGCGCGATCCACAAGGGACTGAAGGGCCTGCCCCGGGAGGACCTCCCTCCCGTCGGCCCGGTGCTGAAGGAGGGCTGGGTCTACCTGATACCCATCGTGGTGCTCGTATGCAGCATATTCTTCCTGGACACGCAAGTGGCGAAGGCAGCGCTGTACGCATGCGCGTCAAACGTTGTCCTTGCACTGTTGCGCCCGAGCGCGCGGCGGGTTTTGCTGCCGCGCAGGCTCATCGCGCTGTGTGCGGACATCGCGCAATCGATGGTGCAGATCACGGCGGTGTGCGCGGCGGCCGGATTCGTCGTCGGACTGGTCGTGTATACCGGCCTGGGCGTGTCCCTCGCGCAGACACTTGTCGACCTTGCAGGCAACAGCCTGCTGCTGCTGGCGCTGGGCACGGCCGCCGCGAGCATCGTGCTCGGGATGGGCATGCCGGCGACGGCCTGCTACATCCTGGTCGCGGTATTGATGGCACCCGCCCTGGTTGCGGCCGGCGTTCCACCCCTGCTGGCCCACTTGTTCGTGTTCTATTTCGGGAACTTCTCCTTTCTCACGCCGCCGGTTGCCCTTGCGGTGTACGCCGCGGCCTCCATCGCCGGTGCGCCTTTTCTCGCGACCTGCTGGCAGGCCATCCGGCTGGCCATGGCGGGCTACATCGTGCCGTTCATCTTTCTGTACAAGCCCGGCATGGCGTTGATGGGACCGGGGGACAAGGTCGCAGGGGCGGTATTCGATTCAGCGGTCGCGGTGGTCCTGCTCGCCGTGGCGCTCGAGGGCTACTGGTACCGCCCGCTCTCGTGGTGGGTGCGTTTCCTCATGGGCGTCGCGGCCCTGCTCATGTTCTTCCCCGGCTGGGATACCCGGATTGCCGGTCTCGCGCTTGCGCTGCCGATTCTGTTCTTCCAGTATCGCAAGTCCCTGGCAGGGCCCCGGCATCAGGTGCAACAATAGCGGGTCCGCGGACATCGGACGGAACGAAAAGGCGCCAGAACGGAACAGCCTGTTATTGTGGACGTGAATATGAGGTGTTTGCCGGCGTAAGGTCATCAACCAAGACGAGAGAGGAGACGCTGAGATGAGAACTAAGTTGTTCGATCGTTGCAGGTCGTTCGGAATGCGGGCAGCCATCGCTGCCGCCATTGCAGTGACGTCCAGCGGTTACGCTTCGGCGCAAGACGTGCCGAAGGTGATGAACCTTGCGACGCACGGCATCGGAAGCGTGATCAATGCCATTGGCGTCGGACTGGCGAAGGTGATCGGCACCAACTTGCACATCCAAGTCAAGGTCATGCCGACCTCCGGCCCCACTGAGTGGCTGCCCCAGATCGCCACCGGCGAGGTGCATATGGGAGTCCTCAACAACTACGATGCGATGCACGGCCGGCATGCCGACGGCGGCTATGAAAAGGCGCTGCGCGGCAAGGGAGCACCCGTCATGCTGCTGACCTCCGGTACCCCCAACTGGATGACGCTCATCACCAGTGCCAATTCAGGGATCAAGAACTGCGCCGATCTCAAAGGCAAGCGCGTCGTCAGTCAATACTCCGGCAGCGCCGGTGTCACCGCGCAGGGGTCCGCCATAATGGCCAACTGCGGCCTGGGCCCCGGCGATTACAAGCAGGTGGCTGTCGCCGGCGGGCCAAACGCGGGCATACAGGCGGTGATGGATGGCTCGGCGGATGCGACCGCATCGGCCGCGGTCGGCATGGGAATCATCGCGGAACTGGACGCCAGGAAGGGCGCGCGGTTCGTGTCGCTGGATCCCGCGCCCGACGCTTGGGCAAAATTCCAGCAGTTCTTTCCGGCGTCCTCGAAGAAGCTGGATCCTGCCAAGGGTCGCGTCGGCGTGCTCGAATCCATCTACGTCGCCGAGTACCCGTTCTATCTCGTTGCGGGCGCGGGCCTGTCCCAGGAGGCCGTCTACCGGATAGTCAAGGTGCTTTGGGAAAAGAACGCCGATCTGTTTCCGATGCACGCGCGCCTGAAGGATTGGCTGAAGGAGAACTACGTGGACGAGGGTGCGACCATTCCCTACCATCCGGGCGCCGTAAAGTTCTACAAGGAGGTCGGCGCCTGGCCGGCCAAGATGGATCAGGTCCAGGCGAAGCTCCTGGCGCAGAAGTAGGAGCCGAATCTGATCCTCCGCAGGTCTAGTGTCCCGCGAGACGTCCGTCCCTGGGCTCCGGCCCGGGGACGGGCTCCGCATACGCCGCGCGCGCGTCGCCGTGGGAAACGCTTGCTCCGCGGTTCGTCGCTTATCCGCCCCGGAATTCTTGGGCAGCGGGTGGGATTTGCGGCAGGCTTGAAGGCGGCTCTTGAATAGGCGCTATTTATTCGGGGAGTACTCGTGCGGGATATAAGGAGCATGATCATACGTTATCGAATAAGGTTCATGCTCCAGCACATGCCTTCGATCTTTCTCACGCCCCATGCGGTCATCGCCGCCAAGCCAGAAAGGCCTTAGTCCGCGCCTTCTCCACCAGACCTCGGGCGCTCCCTTCACGCTCCACAGATCGCATCTCACACAGCGCAGGGCCTCCTCCATCGCTTCCTTATCGGTATAGCCGCGCTCCACAAGCTCGAATCCCCGTGCCCGAGTCCCAGCGGATAGCTCGGTCATGGAAACGCACCCCTTGCCATGAGGATGGATATCGGGATGATATTCCATCTCCCCGCCGGCGTCGGGCGCCAGCACCTCCCCGATTTCCCCGGAGCCGCCCAAATAGAGATCGATCTCCTGTGCGGCCCTCCTTCCCTGCGCGATCGCCTCGATAACATTGACCGGCCCGAGAACGACATCTCCGCCGGCAAATACGCCCTCACGACTGGCTTTGAGCGTTCCGTTTTCAACCTTAATGGTCCCGTCCTCGTTCCTGGCAAGTCCCCACGCATCCAGGACACCGGGTGTCTGCCCGATCGCCGCCATGATCGTGTCCACGATAACCGCATGCTCGCTCCCGGCCACGAGCCGCGGGGCTGCTCGTCCGCTTCTGTCTGCCTCCCCCAATTCCATCCGCTGCAACCAGAGCTTGAGCGCCTTTCCGTCCTTCTCAACCCGCAGCGGAGCCGTCAGACACTCGACGTTCACTCCTTCTGCCTCGGCGGCCCGCATCTCGAACTCATACGCCGGCATCTCTCTTCGACTCCGGCGGTATAAGATCCGCACCTCTTGCGCTCCCAGGCGCAAAGCCGTTCGAGCGCAATCCACCGCCACATTCCCCGCGCCGATCACCGCGACGCGTTTTCCGACGTCGGGAAGGCGGCCACGCTCAGACCCAAGATTGGCTTCTTTGAGGAACTGTACCCCCTTCCACACGCCGGCGAGATCCTCACCGGCTATCTCAAGATCCCGGGGGATACATGTTCCAACCGCCAGAAAAACCGCGTCATAGCCTGCACGAAACAGCTCGTCCAGCTCCTCAACCCGATGATCGCACCGTATCTCGACACGATTCTCCGAAATCACCCCGATCTCCTGATCGAGGACCTCGCGCGGGAGCCGGTTCGGCGGGATCCCTATCCTCAACTGCCCGCCGGGCATTGCCTGCGCTTCAAAGACGGTGACCTCGTGCCCGCACCGCTTGCCGAGGTAGTAGGCCGCGGTCAACCCCGCAGGGCCGGAACCTACGATCGCCACCCGTCTCCCCGTGGGCGGAGCGATCGTCTCGCTCCAATGTTGCCTCCAGACTCCCGCGTCCCTCTCAACCGCGGCGCGCTTGATGGCGTTGATCGCCACCGGAGCCTCCCAGAATGCGCGGCGACAGACGCTCTCGCACGGCCGGTAACAGACGTGGCCGCAAATCGCAGGGAACGGTATCCTCTCGCGCACCACTGCGGCCGCCTCCCCGAATCTCCCCAACGCCACGTACCCGATGTAGCGAGGGACATCGATCCCCGCGGGACAGCCTAACGTACAAGGTGCATTCTGCCGCCCGCCAACCGACGAAGTGTTCGCACTGCCGTCATGTTTCATGTGTCATCTCCGTGACCAACGCCTTACCACGCCGTCACCATCCGACGCTCGTGAACCGACACGACCTCGATGGCATCCTCGGGACACTCGACCTCGCACAGAAAACAGCTCTGGCAGTCCCTTCGATACTTGATGTAGGCCTTGTTGCCGACGGGATCGATCCGTATCACGTCCATCGGACACACGTCCACGCAGACGTTGCACCCGATGCACAGTTTCACATCTATTTTTCGGATACCCATTGAATCCTCCCGTCCTGAATCCTCACGACACCCAGGTCCCGCGGGACCCGCCAGAGATAAGCCAGCTCCACTTCCCGCTTCGGAGCCACGGGATAGCGCTCAATGGGGATATCCTCCGTCCACCACTTCTGCCCCTGTCCTTCCTCGCGCACCATGATCCACTTGAGCCAGTTCACGTTGTCGGTGAACGGGTAGTCTTCGCGCAATATGTTTCGGGTTTCGGTTCTTTGTATGGCGGCCTTCAGCGTGAGCTCCGCCGTCAGAGTCAGGTTCCTGATCTCGTGGCACAACCTCAGATAGTGGAGGTCGTAGGCCCCGAGCTTCGGGAGATCCTGGTCGCGAATCGTCTCGACCCGCTTTAACGAGTGCTCCATCCGGCCGCCGTCGCGGAGCAGCAGGACGTCGTACGGGATAACGGCTTCCTGGAGTTCCAGCAAGACATGCTCGGGCTCCAGACCCTCGGGTCTCGCAAGCGGCGCGAATGTTCGCTCCCGAAGTTCAAGCATCAGGCCGTTATCGTCCACGGCGTCATCGGAGTCGCGCGCGCAGCGGGCGGCTGATGCCCCGGCGCGAGCCCCGGAGGTCGCAGCGGCCGCAAGCCCTGTCACAACCGCGCTTGGTGGACAGCACTCGCCTGCAGCGAACAGACGGGGAGTTCGCGAGGAATAGCTTCGATCCACGACTATGCCCGGCCTGGTCGTCGGGCCGGTAGGGCAGAACTCGACCTGCTTGTGAAACTTCCCGTCCTTCACCACGCCGACACTCTCGAACTCCCGCTGCGGCAACGGCAGCATCTGATAGAGGCGCTCCATCTGCTCCGGACCAAGGTGCCTGGCGTCCATGTAGATGGGCGCCCTTCCCATTCGCGTCTCGATGCAGAAGAAGGCGGTGATCTGTGGAAGCCCGGAGCGTTCCTTCAGCTTGGGGCTGTAGCGCTCCATGAAGCGCTCTCCCTTCGCATTGATGAAAAAGGCCCCTTCCCCCATCCATTTGTTCATCCCGGGACCCACATCGATCCTCGCGGGCATCGAGTTGGCCGGCTGGTCGTTTTGCTCACCGCCGCTCAGAGTCGCCCCGATGCGGTAAGCCATCCCGAAGCCATCTCCGGAACAGTCGCGGTGTCCCGGATGAATCCCCTTGTAGTAGGTGCCCCCGGTGGCGAGAACCGTCGCCCTGGCTCTCAAGACATAGAAATCACCCGTGTGCTGGTGAAATCCCACGGCCCCGCTTACCTCGCCGTTCCGGGTGAGCAGTTCAGTCAGGCAGACGCGATTGACCTGTTCAACGCCGATCGACTGCGCGTACTTTCGCAGCGCATCCATAAGCTGGGTGCTATAAAACATGACGATGGGATAGGCGCCGCGACCCGCCATGCGCCGGTAGGTCCCGTCCGGGTTCATGACCATACGAACCCCGTAGCGCCGCATTTCTTCCAGGATCGAGTAACTTTCCTGGAGGCTGTCGCGGATCAGATCCTGTTGGGCGAGGTAGCCTTGCGCGCGAGTCAGCCGCAAGACCCGGTCATCCAGGTCGTCTTCGGGAAAGCAGACATGAATCACGCCCGCGGCGAAACAACTGTTGCCCGTCTTGCCCACCGTGCCCTTATCCACCTGCACGACGCGCTTCGCCCCCGCTTCCTTTGCCTTGATGGCGGCAAAGGTCGCCGCGATGCCACCGCCGGCGACAAGCACATCGATGCCGTCGATGGTATTGGTTTCAACCCGTGGCGCCATGGTCACTCCTTTCCTTACTGTTCCGCCAGAATCCGTTGCGCGAGGCCCAGTTTGTCTACTTTGTTGCTCTCCAGCCGTGGGAACTCGTCCACCACGACCACCCGCTCGGGAAGCTTGTATGAGGCGATGTTCCTGCTTCTGAGAAACGCGGTGATTTCCTCCGGAGCGGGATCTTGTCCCGTCCGGGGGATAACGAAGGCGCACGGGACCTCGCCCAGAGCCGGGTGGGACACGCCCACCACGGCGGCCTCAAGGATTTTCGGGTGACCGCAGAGCAAAGACTCGATCTCCGCCGGGAAGATCTTGTTTCCTCCCCGGATGATCACTTCCTTCTTGCGCCCCAGCAGGGTGATGTTGCCCTGTGCATCCATGCTGGCCAGATCCCCCATGCGGAACCAGCCCTCCCGCCCGAGCTGTCCCCAGGCGCGAATGGTGGCTTCCGGGTCACGGTAGTATCCCGAGCTTGTACCGGGGCCCCGGACCCACAACTCGCCGACCTCTCCATGACGAACCTCCCGACTCGCTTCGTCCACGACCTTCACCTCTATGCCAGGGAGCGCCTTGCCCACCGCTCCCCCAAGACGGATCTCCGGAGGGTCGTTCAATCCCGCTTGCGAGATCGATACTGTTTCCATGCTGCCGTAAGCCGGAGCCACGACGCACCCGAGCTTTGTCTCCGCTTCCTTGGCTACCGAGGGCGAAAGGGCCGCGGTTCCCGTCCTTATCACGCGCAGCGAGCTCAAATCGTACCGGGAGAGATTGGGACACTCCAGGATCCGGAGCAAGATAGCGGGGACGGTACCCATAAAGCTGACGCGCTCCCTTTCGATGAGATCCAGGAGAACCTCGGCTGCCAGGGAGTCCGACAGAACCATCCTGCACCCTACCTGGGCCGCCGCCAGCCAGACCATGGCCCCGGCCCCCCCTCCGACCGGCGCGAAGATGCCCGCCACGTCCTCCCGACTCAGCTTCAATCGGGCCGCAATTTCCTTTCCCACCAGAACCTGGGCACCCTCCGGCCACTCGCAAACCTTGGGATTCCCCGTGCTGCCGCTGGAGATGGAGAGGAGCGACACTTCGCCGGGCCCGTAGCAGGTCTCCTTCAGGCAGTCGGAGGAAGTCTCAGGCTTGCCGTCCATCAGGTCGTTTACGGAAACCGCTCCGGGTGGCACACGGTCGCCCACCACCAGCACTCGCTGCACCCTGGGCGCCCTGAACTGGGCCTGAATTTCCGCCAACATCCCGAGATAATCGAAACCTCGGAACTCGTCGGCCAGCAGGACGGCTTTCGCGTCAAGCCGCTCGAGGATCTGTGTCATCTCAGTTTGACGCCACGTCACCGGCGCAAATGCCGCCAGCAGGCCCGCCTTCTTCAGAGCAATGCGAACCAGGAGATTCTCCACTCCGTTGGGGAGCTGGATTACGACCAGGTCGTCGCGCTTAAGACCGAGCCCCAGCAAGCCCAGGGCCAGCAGATCGGTCTTCACTTTGACCTGAGCCCACGTGAGCCGGGCCCCGGTATCCGACACCGCTCCATCCTCAGGAAACTCTATCGCATGGCGGTCGAAGGCGGAGACCATGGTTTCAGAAGTCCAGAAACCCTTCTCCAGGTACTCTCTGACCATCTCCTGCGTCAGTCGCGTCAACTCGGCCAAGGCATTTTCCTCAGGAGTTTTCCTGAAGATAAAGAGATCCGGCTATTGCGTCAAATATATTCTGAGTTGTATATGAATTTACATTTGTATATGCTCGCCTCGAAAGCCGCTCAGTGGAGCCAGCGTGAATTTCCATCAGATCAAGCTGTTTTGCGCGGTCGTTGACATGGGGAGTTTCGCCCTGGCGAGCGAGCGTCTGCACATCACCCAACCCGCCTTGAGCATTCAAGTCCGGCGTCTGGAAAAATCCTTGGGCGCGGAGCTCTTGAAACGAACCAAAAAGGGGCATGTGCTCACTGAGGCGGGCAAAGCTGTCTACGATTCGGCGAAAGGAATCTTCGAGCGCCAGGAGGGGCTCTCACGCAAGCTTGAAGAGATCCGTTCCGGAGAGAGAGGGACTCTGGTCGTGGCCGTGAGTCCTTCCGGGGTTCTGTACTTCGCATCATCCTTGATCAGGGCCTTCAAGCGCCGCTTCCCCGCCGCGCAGATCATCCCCAGGGTGGGAAAGCGAGAAGAAGTTCTGGATCTGATCGCACAGGGAGTGGTGGATCTGGGCTTCGAATGGGGTCCCGTGGATCATGCCCGCTTGATTCCCACGGCGCTGATCCAGGTTCGTTTTCTCGTCGTTATGAGTCCGGAACACCCTTTCGCCGCGGGACGGGACGTTGCGGTGAAAGATTTCATGCGCGAGCCTTTTGTGGATCTGGATCACGGCCCCGGGACGCCTTCCTTCGTGGAGGAGTCTTTGCTGAAGGCGGGAATCCGCCCGAAGACGGTGGCGCGCATGCCTTCCATCGATGCGGTGAAACGGGTCATCGAGGCGAACCTGGGAATCGGCGTGCTGTCGGAACTTTCGATAGAGCGTGAGGTCAGGTGGGGGCTGCTCAGGCCCCTGCCGCTGCAAGGGTTTCCCCTCACCAGAGATCTCGTGGTCGTATCACCGAAAGGCGGTCCGACTTCACTCGCGGCCAGATCCTTTCTGGAATTTGCGGCGGACTACCCTGACGGCTAAGCCTGCGCAGGTCATACGGACCGCGCGGACGAGAGCTGGTCCCGTTTGATTGGACAGAAATCCGGGTTGGATAAGTGATGAACTGCGATGCGAGAGTTTTCCACGGTGACGCGCGCGTGGCAGATAGCAGTTAAGCGAATGCGATACCCGTCAGCAGGGAAGAAAGTCTAGAGCCCATCATGATCCCTCCCCATTTCATCAGGAATCAGCCGCCTGATGGTGGTCCATGGTCGTTAGAAAGAACAGATGATCAGGGAAGCGTGGCGACGAATCCCTGCCCTCGGAACTTGGCCCTTCTGGTGAATTCTTGTCAACAAACACTATCACGCAACGGATACATCTCGCTCACCCAACCGTTGATCAAAGCTGCACTGGAATTTGAACCCGCGCCTTTCGCTTCCGATGAATTGCATTATGCTTGGCCCGCCTGCTGTAATCGCGCATGGTTGCTTCGGAATGGCGCGGGCGGTGCCTGCGACCGGAGTCCTGAGCGCAAGATATTGAGAGGAGGGGTATTTGGACGCACTGGCACGCTTGCGCGGATTGATCATCGACGATCCCCAGGGCAAGGATTTTCGTGTGCATCGGGATGTGTTCCGCGATCCCGATGTGTTCGACTGGGAGATGCGCCATATCTTCGAGGCTACCTGGGTCTTCCTCGGCCTGGAGTCGCAGGTGCCCTCGGCGCACGACTACATGACCACGTTCATCGGCCGCCACCCTGTGGTGGTCAGCCGCGACGACAAGGGCGAACTGCATTGTTTCATCAACAGCTGCCGGCATCGCGGCGCGTTGGTCTGCCACCGCGCGTTCGGCAACCGCAAATATCATGTGTGCCAGTATCACGGCTGGGCCTACGACAGTAGCGGGCGCAACGTGCACCTCAAGGACCGCGAGCAGGCGGGGTATCCGCCGTCGTTCGACAAGGAGGATCACGATCTGGTCAAGGTGCGGAAATTCGCCGGCTATCGAGGTTTCCTGTTTGCCAGCCTCGCAGCCGATGTGCCGTCGCTCGAAGAGCACCTGGGCGAGGCGCGCTGGTTTCTCGATTTGATCGCCGACCAGGGCGAGGAGGGCGTCGAATGCGTGCCCGGACGCATCGTGTTCCGCTACCGCGCCAACTGGAAAATGCAGTTGGAGAACGCCGTCGATCCCTACCACTTCACCTCGACGCATGCTTCCTACATCCAGGTTCTGGAGCGCCGGCAGAAGTCTGCGGCCGCCGATGTGCCCACCTCCATCTACACCAACATCCGCAATGCCGGCATACGGCGCGGCAGCTTCGCGTTTGCGCGCGGTCACGCGGCGATGTGGGGCGATACGCCCTCGCCGCAGGCGCGCGCGCTGTTCCCATCCTACGAGAGCCTGGTCGCGCGCCACGGCGAAGTCCGCGCCCGCTGGATGTTCCATACGCGCAACCTCTCGCTGTTCCCCAACATGCAGATCGCCGAAAACGCGTCGCTGCAGTTGCGCGTCATGCGTCCGCTGTCGGCGGGTGCCACGGAAATGGCGATCTGGTGCATCGGGCCCAAGGGAGAGGCGGCGGAAGCGCGGCGCCAGCGCATCCGGCAATACGAGGACTTCTTCAACCCCAGCGGCCTGGCGACGCCGGACGACGTGGCAAATTACGAGGACTGCCAGTCCGGCTTGGCCGCCTGGAGCATCGCGTGGCAACAGGGCCATGTGCGCGGCTTCGAGGCGTCGGTGGCCGGCGCGGACCGCTTTGCCGATGAGATCGGGTTGCAGCCGGAGCGCAGCTTGATCGGGCCCGTCGAACTGGGCGACGAGACCGCGTTTCATCCGGCCTACCGCGAATGGCTGCGCCTGATCGAGGCCGGCCTGCGCGAGGACGAGTCGCGCGCTCATGTCGCCGCCAGGGGGGCGACATGAGCGGCGCGTTTTCGATCGATCAGGTCGCGGACTTGCTCTACCGCGAGGCCTGGCTGCTCGACCAGCAGCGCTGGAAGGAGTGGCTCGATTTGTTCGCGCCGGATTGCCGGTTCTGGGTGCCCGCCTGGAACCAGGACCATGAACTGGTCGACGATCCGGATACGGGACTGTCTTTCATCTACTACGAGAGCCGTGGCGGGCTCGAGGACCGGGTGTGGCGCGCGAAATCCGGTACCTCGGTGGCATCGACGCCGCTGCCGCGTACCTGTCATCAGGTGACCAACATCCGCTGCGAGGAGGAGGCATCGGGCCGGCTGCGCGTGCGCTCGGCCTGGAATTGCCACATCTTCGATTTGCGGGCCAAGGAGCAGCACACCTTCTTTGGGCATTACACGCATCTGCTGGCGGCCGACGGCGAAAAGCTGCGCATCGCCGAGAAGAAGATCGTCCTGCAGAATGACCTCATCACCGGTTTCATAGACTTCTACTGCGTCTGAGGCCCCGGCCTCGGTCTGCGGCGCCCCGCAGCGGCTCGGTGACCCGATCAAATCGGGAATTGTCATGCGGGCGACGGCGGTGAGGGACACCGGCGCCAAGGCCGACTGATTCTCGTTTCGCTGATGCTCTCCCGCCCGGTTTCCTGCCGCCGGGATACTGCCCGCCACGGGAACTCGTCTGACTCGTCGCCGGTATTGCGACGCAGCAGGCCGGCGTCTTGCGATTTCGACTTGACAAGGCCAAAGCGCTCACATAGATTTGCAATAATCATATTACTGATCAATATCCGCACCCGGGGGCAAGAGCGTGGCAGTGCGCTGGGACGCAGTGGTGGAACGCGACCGTCGCCGGTTCGAGCCCCGGGCCGAGCCCGCGCCGGCAGCGCGCCTGACGCCCTGCGCAAGCGCGTCGGTGGAGATCTGGTTGTTCGGTTCGCTCGCCGATGCCGTCCCCGAGCGCCCTCTGAGGCTGCAGTTCCGCAACCCGTTCTCGATCGATGACGTGGTCGCCGAACTGGGCCATCGCTGCGGCGACGCATTCCTTTCCAGAGTGACCGCCCCCGATGGCAGCATGCTCAGGCACTGCAGGGTATTCGTCAACGGCGAGGCAGTCGAGGACACCGGGGCGCCGGTGTGCGCGCACGCGCCGCTGTCCCAAATCGAAATGATCCTGCTCACCGCCGCCGAAGGAGGGTAATTCTCCATGAACGACCTTGCCTTAGCATTGAATCCGGAAAAACAGAAAGGGGGGGACGATGACGCCTGGGTTCCCACCTCCTGCGCGCTGTGCTACGGCTCGTGCTCCATCCTCGCGCATCGCGTCGACGGCGTGGTGGTCAAGATTGAAGGCAATCCGGACAGCGTCGTCGGCAAGGGGCGCCAGTGCGGCAAGGGGGTCTCCGGGATCATGTCCCACTACGACCCGAACCGGCTGCAAGTGCCGCTGCGCCGGACCAATCCGAAGAAGGGCCTCGACGAAGATCCGCGCTGGAAGCAAATTAGCTGGGACGAGGCGCTCGATGAAATCGCGACGGTGTTCGGGCGCATCCGCGCCGAGGATCCGCGCAAGCTGCTGATACAGCGCACGACCACGGTCACGGCCGGACGCAATCCGCTCTACGCGTTCGGCAACGCGTTCGGCACTCCCAACTATTCCACCGCTGGCGGCGGGCTGCACTGCGGCAACGGCGCGCACCTGATTTCGGGGATCATGCATGCGTCCTGGTCGGTGACGCCGGACTTCGCGCACTGCAACTACGCCATTTATTTCGGCGCCTCCAAGGGTCATGGGGCGGGGCACGCCGCGACCGCGAACATGAAGCTCGCGGCCGACGCGCGCGCGCGCGGCATGAAAATGGTGGTGGTCGATCCCATGTCCAACTTCGCCTCGGCCAAGGCCACCGAGTGGGTGCCGCTGCGGGTGGGCACCGACGGCGCGCTCGCACTGGCGCTGTGCAACGTGCTGGTGAACGAGTTGGGTATCTACGACGCGCCCTACCTCCAGGCGAAGACCAACGCGCCCTACCTGATCGGCCCGGACAAACTCTACGTGCGCGATGCCGAAACGAATAAGCCGCTGGTGTGGGATACCGCCGCCAACGCGGCGCGCCCCTTCGCCGACGCGAAATCCGCAGACATGGCGCTGGAGGGCGATTTCGAGGCGAACGGCGTTTCGTGTCAGCCGGCGTTTCACAAGCTGAAGGAACACCTCGCGAAGTTCACGCCGGAATGGGGCGAGGGTGTCACCACCGTGCCGGCGGCGAACATACGCCGGATCGCCGGAGAGTTCGGCCGCGAAGCGCGCATCGGCAGCACCACGATGGTGGAGGGCGTCAACCTGCCTTATCGGCCGGTGGCAGCAATCGCGTTCCGCGGCGCGCAGGGCCACATGAATTCGCTCTACAACTTCTATGCGATCGACCTCCTCAACGAACTCGTCGGTGCCTCGGACGTGGTGGGCGGGTGCCTGGGGTTCAACCCGGCCTGCGACGGCTTCCCGGAGACCGGCCGGCCGCGCTACGTTCCCAAGCCCGACGCCGACGGATTGATGATCACCGGCATGTGGATGGGCTATCACTATCCATATCCGATCGGCGAGCCGCGCCTGCCGCAGAACGCGGGCCTGCAGGACCTGTTCACGTTGGGCATGACGTCGCCCTTCCTCGATTCCGACGACCAGGAAGATCTGTGGACCCGGCTCGAACTTCCCTATCGTCCCGAGGTGATGCTCAATTTCGGCGCCAACCTGCTGATGAGCATCGCCAACAAGGATTCGGTCGCGCGCTCGCTGGCGAAGTACAAGTTCATGGTCTCGATCGACATCTTCGAAACCGAGACCACCCGGTTCGCGGATATCGTGCTGCCGGACTGCGGCTACCTGCAGACGCTGGATTCGCGCTCCAATTTTCCGTTCATCTTCAGCCTGCCCGGCGGCATGGGCGAGTGGTGCTGGCCGATCCGCCAGCCGGTGCTGCCGCCTGAAGGGCAGCAGCGCCGCTTCCAGGACGTGCTGCTGGAACTGGCCGACCGCATCGGATTCCGCGCCGACATGAACGCCGCGTTCAACGCCTCCCTGAACCTCGCGCCGGAACACCGGCTGCAGGGCGATCAGCGCTACACCTGGGAGGAAATCTGCGACGCGGAACTGAAGAGCTATTTCGGCGACCAGCGCGGCCTCGCGTGGTTC
>MEQZ01000200.1:0-3804 GCA_001770425.1 Betaproteobacteria bacterium RIFCSPLOWO2_02_FULL_65_20
CCTTGCCTGCATCCCGCGCCCGCACCGCACCCTCCCAGTAGATGGTGCCGGTGCTCGCGCGCGAATCGAGTTCCTGGTCGTCCATGGTCGGCTCCAGCACCAGTTCGATCGTCCCGGCCCGGATGCGCATCGCCACAGGATACTCGGCCTGCGTGCGCGGCGAGCGCCAGCGGCGCAAGGGCGTGAACGCGATTTCATCGGGGCGGAACACGCGCACCCGACCGGCCGCGTCCCGGTGCGTGCCGCCCGCCCAGTAAGTACCGCCCTTCCTGTCGCGCATGCGAAACGCCATCAGCGCGCCGCCGTCGGCCAGGTTGAGCCCGACCCAGTCCCAGCCTGCGGCTTCCGAGGCCAGCGCTTCACTGGACCACTCGTGGTCGAGCCAGGCCGTTCCCGTCAATTCGATCTTTCTGCCCTTGATGGACACGCTGCCCGACACCGCGAGGTGCGGCCAGCTGTAGTAGTAGCTCGCCTGGCGCGGGTCCGGGCCCTTGCGGCTGGCTCCGCCCTCGCCCTGGATCAGCAGCGGCTGGGTCGGACGAAAGCGCAACGCGTAGTCGAACCCGCGCGCGGTGATTCGCGCTTCGTAACCTTCCCCGTCGCGCTCGAGCGACCAATCCTGCACGCGCACATCGGTGTCCGTTTCGCTTGCCGCCGCGAGCCCGAAGCCGACCCGCGCGGCGCGCTGATCGTGCAGCAGGCGGCCGACGCGCGCATCCGAGAGCGCCGCATGTGCGAGCAGCAGCTGTTTCGGAGCGAAGCGGCTCGGGTTGTCCTCGCCGATGCCGGGCCGGTTGCGAAAGAACGTGATCTGCATCCCCAGATCGTCGCCTTGGCCCGACCTGAGCCGGCCGGTTAGATACCACCACTCGGTGCGGTACGCCGGATGGCTGCCGTGGTCGCGGGGAAACGCCAGCGGCCGTCCGGGCCGCACCGGCGGATAATCCGCCGCTGCGACCGAACCTGGCACGAGCAGCAGCAACGGTCCGGCGAGAAACGCCCTGCGCTTCACCAGTCCTCCTTCACCGCCCGCACCGCCTCCTCGCCCATGGCCCTGCGCCCGCTCGCAAGGGCGGTCAGCACGGCCAGGCCGAGCATCACCGCGGCGAACCCGCCCAGCGTGCTCCAGGGCAGATGCAGTTCCATGCTCCAGTGGAATGACTGCCGGTTGACGACGTGGATCAGCACCATGCTGATCAGCCAGCCCAGTGCGATCCCCGTGGCCAGGCCCAGCGCGGACACCAGCGCCCCTTCCACGGCGAGCATGCCGCCGATCTGCCTGCGCGTCATGCCGACATGCCGCAGCATGCCGAACTCGCGTCTGCGCGCAAGCACCAGCGCACCGAAACTCGAGGACAGCCCGAACAGCCCGATCACCACGGCCACCGCTTCCAGCCCGTAAGTCACGGCAAACGTGCGGTCGAAGACGCGCAGCGATGTTTCCATGATCTGGCCGGGCTCGGCTATCTCCAGGTTCAGGCCACCAGGCAGCCTCGCTTGGATCGCCTCCTTGACCGACGCAACGCTGGCGCCCGGATCGAGCCAGAGCGCGCCATCGTTGACATTCCGGTCGCCCGTCAGCCGAACGTAGACCTTGCGCTCCATCACCACCGATCCCTGCTGGCGCGCATAGTCGCGCCACGTGCCCGCGATCGTGAAGCGCGCCCGCTGCCCCCCGATCGGCAGCTCGACCGTTGTCCCGACGCGATAGCCGTAGAGGTCCGCAACCGCCTCGCTCACCCACGCCGGCGGCGGGTCCCCGGATTTCGGAACGATGTGCGGCCCGACCAGCGGAATGGTGGCCTGCGGGTCGTTGCGGTCGATCGCGCGCGCCATCAGCAGCACGCGCGGCCGGCCTGCTGCGAGCAACAGTTGCTGCGTGCGCAGGAACGCCGCACGCCGCACGCCGGGAACTGCCCGGATGCTCTCCTGGTTCTCCGGCGAAAGGAACGCGGCTTCGTTATGCAGCCCGGTACGCATGTACAGATCGGCAGGCAGCAGGTGTTCCAGCCACCCGCTGAGCGAAATCCGGAACGAAGTGACCATGATCACCATCGACACCATGAGGCTGACGCTCGCCACAATCGCGGCAAGGCTCACCATCGCCTGCCCCGGGGCGCGCGCCAGCTGCGCCACGGCCAGACGCGCCGGCGCAAACGGCAGCCTGGGCACGCCGCGCAGGAACACGACCGCCAGGCGCGGCATCAGCATGATCGTGCCGATCAGAAAACAGGCGATCGCGGCGTATCCGTACAGCGGCAGCCCGCGTACGGGCGGCGCTTGCGTGAGGATTGCGGCAGCCGTCAGCACCAGCACGCCGGGCAGCACCGGCTGCAGGTGCTCGAACATCCGCTGCTCGTCGCCCGCACGCAGCGCCTGCGCAGCGGATGCCCGCGCCGCCTCGAACGCCGGGGCGAGGCTACCCGCCGCGGCGGTGGCGATACCCAGCAGTGCGAACAGCGTAAGGCCGAGCGGATCGGCCCGCACTTCGGGCCGAAGGCCGAGAAACTGCCCCGCGCCCAGATCCGCCCCGAGATGCCGTATCACCAGTTCGGCGCTTACATGCCCGAGCGCAATGCCGATGAGCGCTCCGACTGCACCCACCAGCAGCGCCTCGGCGAGCAGGCCGGCGAGAATCTGCCGGCCCGTCATGCCCAGCACGCGAAGCAGCGCGAGCTGGGAGCGGCGCCGCACGACCGCGAGCGCCTGCGTCGAGAACACGAGCAGGCCGCCCGTGAACAACGCCACCAGCGCAAGCACGTTCAGGTTCACCCGGTAGGCGCGCGACATGCTCGCGCTGCGCTCGATGTTGGCCTCGGGCCGCTCGACCACCACTCCCGGCGGCAGCTGCAGGCGCGCAGCAAAGGCGTCGATGTCCGCGCCCGGCCGCAGGCGCAGGTCGATGCGGTTGATTTGCCCGAGCCGGTCCAGGCGCCATTGCGCCGCGCCGATATCGACCACGCCCACGCGCTGTCTCAGGCTCTCCCCGCTCACGATGCCCGCCACGCGCAGCCTGACTTCCGACAGCCCGACCTGCACGCCGATCATGTCCCCGGCCTTCGCGTTCAGCCATTCGGAGGCCGGCTGGGACAGGAAGATCCGGTCCGGACGCAGGAAGTCGAGCGCTTCACCCGCGTCGGCGAGGACGAGTTCGGGCTGCACCTGCGCCGCGCGGAACACGTCCACCGCCATCAGCTTGAGGGACTCGCGCTTGTCGACGATTCTCACGTCCAGTTCCAGCACCGGGCTCGCGACCGCGACCTCGGGCATCCGCGCGACCACCGCATACAGGGACTCGTCGAACCCCGAGCGCTGCCCGCGGATCTCCAGGTCCGCCTGGCCCGAGAGCGTGCGCACCGCCTGCGAAAACTCGTTCACCGCCACCTGGTTGATGAGCTGGACCGCGTAGCCCAGCGCCACACCCAGCGCGATGGCCATGACCGACAGCAACGAGCGCCCCTTGTGCTCGGCGAGCGGCGCCAGCAGCAGCCGGCGGCGCAAGGAAAATGCCGTCACGCCATCTCCTTCAGACCGCGGCCCGAGAGCATGTAAATCCGGTCGGCCGTCGCTGCCGCCTGCTGCGAGTGGGTCACGAGAATCGCCGCGGCCCCCTCGCTCTTCACGCGCCTGCGCAGCAGTTCGAGCACCTGCGCGGCGCTCTCCGCGTCCAGGTTGCCCGTGGGTTCGTCGGCGAGCACGAGCCTGGGGCGATGCACCAGCGCCCTCGCGATGGCCACGCGCTGGGTCTCGCCGCCGGAGAGCTCGCGCGGCATGCTGTCCGCGAACCCGCCCAGGCCAACCGCG
>MEQZ01000200.1:3813-5262 GCA_001770425.1 Betaproteobacteria bacterium RIFCSPLOWO2_02_FULL_65_20
TAAGGCAGGACGTGAAAAGCCTGGAACACGAACCCCATGTTCCGCCTTCGGAGCAGCGTGAGCGCATCGTCGTCGAGCGCGGTGAAATCGACGCCGTCCAGCGCGACGCTGCCCGAATCGGGCCGCTCGAGCCCGGCGATCAGGTTGAGCAGCGTGGACTTGCCGCTGCCCGACTCGCCCATGACGGCAATGTACTCGCCTTGCCGGAGATCCAGGCCCACGCCGGCGAGCACGATCTTGCTGCGCGGACCGGAAAACGTCTTGCTGAGATTGCGGACTGAAAGCACTCCGCGAGATTACCGCAACAAGCGCCGGACCGTGCGTCCGGTCTCGAACGTCCTGCCCAAGTGCTGACGAGCGGACAATGAACCTGGGTCTGCCTGTGTCCGACGATTTCGGGTGCCGCCCGATAAGGTAATATAAGGTAATGGAAGTCTGTCCCGTTCCCGCATTACAATCACCGCAGGTCAACCAACGAGGAAATGCAATGCGCGTATCGCGTTCTGTGCAATGGGGTTCGCTGACCGGCATGCGAAAAGTGGAAACGCCGGAGCAGATGACCGAGGAATACCGGGCAACGCTGATCAAAATCGTCTACGCATTGGCGTCCACGGAGTTTGCCTCGGTGGAGCAGCACCAGCCCTGGATCAACCAGGCGCCGACGGCCGAAGACCGCTTCATCCAGGCGCAGATCGCGGCCGACGAGGCGCACCAGGGGTTCATCGATTGCCGCATGCTGCGCCACTTCGGCCAGGAGGGCGAGGACATGGCGGACCGGCTGCTGGCGCTGCGCATGGGCCAGCATCCGATAGCCGCATTCAACGTGCCCATGGACAGCTGGGTGGAAGTGGTCGGCTTCTGCTTCTGCATGGACCTGGTCGCGTGGTACCACCTGCGCGCCATGGAAGACTGCAGCTACGCTCCGTTGGCGCGAGAAATGACCACGATGGTAGGTGAAGAGCGTTTTCACGCCTCGTTCGGCGCGCGGCGCATCAAGGATCTGGTGCGGGATCAGCGCTATCAGGGACTGTGCAAAGCAGGTCCCGCCGAAGCCCAGAAAGCCGTCGACAAGTGGTACCCGCACGCGCTCGACACCTTCGGCTCGGCCGGTTCGAAATTCAGCGAGCTGGCGGTCGGTTACGGCATCCGCAAATGGGGCAACGAAGAACTGCGCCAGATGTGGCGCCAGGACATCGACCCGCAGATCGAGAAAATCGGTCTGGTGGTGCCGAACTCCGAAGCGGGGCGCATCATCCGGTGATCCGGGCCCCACGGCCTGCTAGTGATAGAACGACTCGAGGTAGGCTTCGTACTGGGGCCGGAGGTTCGGGACGAACAGTTCCTCCACGCCCATCCTCCGGGCGGTAAGCCCCTGCTCGTCGAGATACTGCACCAGCGCTTCCAGGGTCGGGCGGCTGCCTTCGACCGAGTAATCCCAGATTTCCCCGC
>MEQZ01000200.1:5280-5991 GCA_001770425.1 Betaproteobacteria bacterium RIFCSPLOWO2_02_FULL_65_20
CCGAAAACGCGGCGTGATCTCTCGATCTCGTCGATCAGCCACGGTGTTTGACCAGGGCCGGAGCATCAAATTTCCTGTAATGGCTGCAGGTTGAGCAGGTCCACGACGTGGCTGGGGTTCCAAGCTGCGGCCTTGCGTTTCTTGGGCAAGCTCTTCTTGCTGCGCTTATCCAGCCGGAACAGGTTCAGAGCGAAGCGTCGCAGCAACGCGAAATTGGCGGTGGCGTTGCGCAACCGGATGGCCGAGGCGTCTTCGCGGAAAGCGACATCCAGGCAGCGATGGAAGCCGTTTTCGATGCCCCAATGCAGCCGCGCCGCACGCAGGATCTCGTGCGCATTGGGAGCCAGGGAGGTGATGGCATAGCGGGTCTCGGTTTGCACCTTGTCACTCATTTCGCGTCGTGCATCAATCTTGACCAAGGCACGCACGTCCTTCCAGCGCGCCAGTTCCTCCAGATAGGCCGGTGCGGCCAGCACCGTGCAACGACGCGTCTCCAAGCGCCCGTGTCCCTTGTCCAGGGTCTGGCTTACATCGGGCTCCAGATGGGCAAATGCTTCAGCTTCGGCAATGGCAAAGTACTCCTGTATCGCCTCGTGCAGCTTAGGTTGGTTATCCTTGACCGACAGAAGATAGTCCCCGCCCTGGGTCACGATCGTATCGGCAATCGCCGTTTGGCAGCCCATCGCGTCAATGGTCACGATCGCCCCCTTC
>MEQZ01000201.1 GCA_001770425.1 Betaproteobacteria bacterium RIFCSPLOWO2_02_FULL_65_20
CTTCAGGCCTCACCACAGAAATCCAGTTCGCGCTTGCCGGTGTAGTGGTCGTTGTCAACATCGCGATTTATGGTTGGCTCCTCTCTCGACGGCTCCATGGCGTCAAAACAGATGCCTGACCGCTGCTGCAGCCGACGCGCTGAAGCGCGCGGCTGAGCGCCACGTTCTCTCGCATCATTGATCGCGCCAGTACGTAGTGAAATCTAACCCGGCGCCCCGACCCGACGCGCGGGAAGCGCCACACTTCGATCAATCATCGCGGCCGCGCGCGATCGGGCGCGAACGTCAATCACGCGACTCAACCCGGAGAACCACATGCCCAGGATTGCCAAACGACTTGCCGCACTCGGGCTCGTTCTTCCGGCGGTAATCAAGCCTCCTCCAGGCGTAGTGCTGCCGTTTCAGTTCGTCAGGGTCATCGGCACTCGCGCGCTCATATCCGGCCACGGCCCTCAGAACGCAGACGGTTCAATCGCTGAACCGCTCGGCAAGCTCGGACAAAACATTACTGTCGAGCAAGGGTACGCGGCAGCCCGGCTTACAGGGCTCTCCATCCTCGGCAGCCTTCAGCGCACGCTTGGCGATCTCGATCGCATCACCAGCTGGGTTCGCGTATTCGGTATGGTGAACTCGGGGCCGGGGTTCAACCAACAACCGAGCGTCATCAACGGCTTCTCAGACCTCATCCTCGAACTGTGGGGCCCTGACGCGGGCGCCCATTCGCGCAGCGCAGTCGGCATGGCCGAACTCCCGTTCGACATACCCGTCGAGATCGAAGGCGAAGTTGAAATCCTGGCGTAGCGTGAAACGCGTGCCCAAGCTTCCCATGCGCGGTCCGGCCGCCCCCGGGCGCGGACCTTAGGACTGCGCATGGATTACCGGTGCCCAGTCTGCAGGGCGAATCTGGGAAAGCGGAACTTGAGTCAGACCATCGCGCCTCGAATGGAAATCCAGTGCGTGCACTGCAACAGCGTAATCCGTCTCAATCTTCACCGGGCAGAGACCATCATCGTTCTGGTCAATTTTGCGACCATCGTCGTACTGGCCGTATTTGCATATTGGTTCCAAAGCCGGGGGCTGGTCCTGGTTGCAGTCGGCGCCGCAATCGTGGGCGCTTCGGCATTGCCTCTGCTCGAGCGAACCGCCCTTCGAACCTGGCCTCGCTATACATCCACTGACCCTGGCCCTGACCGGTAGCTGCCGCGATCGGGCAGTGCCCCATGAAATGTTTGCAGCCGTGGCCCGCCGCAGAGCACGACGTAGCCAGCCAAACCTGGGCCCCTCCGCATGGACATCGGCATACGCCTCGGCCTGTTCACCAAAGCGTCAGACGGCGCAAAATGACCTGGTCCTTGACATCTTCCGGCGTGTGGAGACAATCCGTCATATGAAAAGCTACCGCAAAGAACTCTGGTTCAACGTTCCTTCCCGCCGTGCCTTCATCAATATCACCTCTCAAGTACAAGAGTGCCTTCTTGAGAGCCGCATCAAGGAAGGATTCGCTCTCATAAACGCCATGCACATCACGGCGTCCGTCTTCATCAACGATGACGAGCGAGGACTGCACCACGATTACGAGAAGTGGCTGGAGAAACTGGCGCCGCACGAGCCGGTCGGGCAGTACCGTCACAACGATACCGGGGAAGACAATGCCGATGCGCACATAAAGCGACAGGTAATGGGGCGAGACGTAGTCGTGGCAGTGACAGAAGGGAAGCTGGATTTTGGTCCCTGGGAACAGATCTTCTATGGAGAGTTCGACGGAAAGCGGAAGAAGCGGGTGTTGGTAAAAATCATAGGGGAATGAAGAATGATCGATGCAAACTGACGCTGTCTGACTCCAGGTGCTGTAGCCGCCTGTCGGCAGTGCCGACCATGACGGTAGCCTGCACGGTCGCAACATTGAACGCCATGCGGTTACCGGTTGGGACAAGACCGGTCCAATCGCCCGAACCGTTCGGTGCCACAATTGTCCCTCAACCCCATACGGAGGACCCCGTGAACGAAGAAACCTTCAACATCAGCATTCGCAAGTTCCTGAAGATGGTCGGCGTCAATTCGCAGCGCCAGATCGAGCAGGCAGTGGAAAGGGCCATTGCCGATGGCTCCATCGCCGGAACGGAAACGTTTCCCGCCAAAGTCACTTTGGAAGCCGCTGGATTGAAGCTGAATGTCGCGTTCGACGGTGAAATCAAGCTCGAATGAGCCAAGTACCCCAAGCGGGCTGTCTGGATTGAGTACAGCCCTCCCCATGTCAGCGCGATTCGAGGACATCCCGTCCGGTCCGGAGGTATGAGCACATGCTAGGCACACTGCGGGATAACTTTGCCGGCACCGTTTCCAGATGGTCCGACAGAACGGCAATCATTGCCGGGGACCGGACCACGACCTACGGCCAGCTGAACGCGAGCGTAAACAGGCTGGCCCATTTCCTGATCCGGCTCGGCGTGCGCAAAGGCGACGCCGTAGGGCTGCTGCTGCATAACTGCACCGAGTTCGCCATCGGCTTTCTGGCCTGCCAGAAGCTCGGCGCCGTTTCCTCGTGCCTGAACTATCGCCTCTCCTCCGCTTCGGTCGGTTTCGCGGTGCACCAGGAGAAGCTGAAAGCGCTGCTGTTCAACGCCGAACTCTCCGCCACGGCCGCCGATCTGATGAAGGATGCCGGTTTCTGCGGCTTCATATGCGTGGGCGGACCGGTTCCGGCCGGCGCCAGGAGTTTCGACGAATGCGCGGGCTTTCCCGCGACCGAGCCGCCCCTCGCCGACATCAAGGCAAGCGACCTGTGCAACGTCATACACACCTCCGGGACCACCGGCAGGCCCAAGGGCGCCGCCTTCACCAACGAGGCCCAGATCCTCTCGGGCATTCAATATTGCCTGGAAATGGGCCTGGATCGCGGCCATGTGGGCATGAGCCTGGCCCCGGTGGTCATCGGCGCAGCCACCAATTTCTTCGTCGCCTATGTAGTCATCGGCGCGGCCCAGGTGATGACGGGCGAGTACGAAGCGAAGAAGGCGCTGCGCCTGATCGCCAGGCATAAAGTGACCGAGTCGTTCGCGGTGCCCACGCAGATGTATCAGCTCACCGAAGCCAGAGCTCAACTCGGCGACGTCGATTTGACTTCGCTGCGACTCATCCGCAGCGGCGGTTCCCCGTTGCCCATGACGCTGCTGCAGCGGGTTCGCGGGATGCTCGGCTGCGAAGTGATCAACACCTACGGCACCACTGAGAGCTGCACGGCCATCACGACCTGTCATACCGGCATGGAGCCGCAGGAAAAATGGGAGAGCATAGGCAAACCGAGCTATTTTCAGGACGTGCGGGTCATCCAGGCCGGCGACGGCATGCAGGCGAACCCCGACGAACTCGCCCCCGTTCCCGGCGAAGGCCAGTTGATCAACCGCGGACCGCAGAGCGTGACGGCATATTACTGCACCCCCGACGAGAAACTGCGCGCGCGCGACGGATGGCAATACGCCCGCGACATCGTGAGGGTCGATGGCGAGGGATACATCTATCCCGTCGATCGGATCGACAACGTCATCATCAGCGGCGGCGAGAACATCTACCCGCAGGAAATCGAGTTCTTCCTGTCCAAGCATCCGTCGATCGCCGACGTCGCCGTCTGCGGGGTCGCGGACGAAAAATGGGGCAATGTGGTCAAGGCATTGATCGTTCGCCGCTCGGCCTGCCTCAGCGCCGAAGACGTGGATCGGTACTGCCTGGAGAGCAACGAGCTGTCCCGCTACAAGCGGCCCAGAATCATCCAGTTCGTCGATGCATTGCCCAGAAACGTACTGGGCAAGATCGACCGGACCGCCCTGCGCTGAACCGTTTCGAGGAACAACCACCCATGCCGAAAGCGCCTTTCAAGATGATTTTCCGCAAGGGAACGCCGCCTACCCGGCACAAGTACCCGGGCCTCGGATACCGCCTCAGCAGGGAACGCGGCATGATCGTCGAGCGCGACGTCGGCGTGCCGATGCGCGACGGTGTGAAGATATATATCGACGTCCATCGCCCGCCGGGCAGGAAACGGGTCCCGGCGCTGATCGCATGGAGCCCGTACGGCAAGCACCGGCCCTTCCAGTACGGCTATTTCTACAAGGAGGGCGGCGTCAGGAAGGAGTGGTATTCCAGCTATACCAACTTCGAGGGTCCCGACCCGCTCTACTGGGTCGCTCGGGGCTATGCGGTGATCCACGTCGACCTGCGGGGCGTCTGGGGCTCGGAAGGGAACGCGACCTACTGGTGCCACGAAGAGGGCAAGGACGGCTACGACCTGATCGAATGGACGGCAGCGCAAACCTGGTGCACCGGCAAGATCGGCATGACCGGGGTCTCCTATCTGGCGATCGCCCAGTGGCAGATTGCGGCAACGCAGCCGCCGCACCTGGCGGCGATCAATCCCTGGGAAGGGTTGAGCGACATGTACCGGGAGTTCGCCTTTCATGGAGGCATCCCGGAAACGTTTTTCTCGCCCGTCTGGCAGAAATCGATCTCCTACTCGACGAATAGCGTGGAAGACGTGACGGCGATGATGAAGGAACACCCTTTGTTCGACAGTTACTGGGCCACCAAGGTCGCCGACTTCTCCAAGATCAATGTGCCCGCGCTCGTGGTGGCGAGCTGGGCGGACCAGGGCCTGCACCTGCGCGGGACGCTCGAGGCATACAAGAGCATCGCCTCAAAACAGAAGTGGCTGATGATCCATGGGCGAAAGAAATGGGAGAATTTTCACCAGCCCGACAGCGTGGAGAAGCAGATGGCGTTCTTCGACCGCTTCCTGAAGGGAATCGACAACGAGGTGCGGCGCTGGCCGAAGGTGCGGCTCGAAGTCCGGGATCGATATTACGCAGGGAAGTCCAGAAACGAGAACGAATGGCCGCTGGCGCGAACCCGGTACAAGCGGCTGTTCCTGGACGCCCGCGCCGGATCGCTCAGAACGGCCCCGGTGGCAACCCGGTCGCAAGTCCGCTACGACGCGCCCGGCGACGAGTCCCGCTGTCCCGCTGCCTACCGCGAAGAACGGGCGCAATTCGACTACGTCTTCCCGGCGGCGACCGAACTGACCGGGCACATGAAGCTGCGACTCTGGGTCGAAGCGGTCGGGGCCGACGATATGGATCTGTTCGTCGCCATTCAGAAGTTCGACCGGCACGGCAAGTACGTCCCCTTCGCGGCCTTCAGCGCGCTGGAGGACGGCCCGGTGGCGCTTGGCTGGCTGCGCGCCTCGCACCGCGAACCCGACCCGAAGCGCTCAACGCCGCAACAACCGTGGTTGTTGCACAAGCGGCAACTGAAGTTGAGGACCGGGGTCCCGGTGCCGGTCGAGATAGAGATCTGGCCTTCCGGCACCCGCTTCGCCAAAGGCGAAACATTGCGCGTGGTCGTGCAGGGCAGCGACGTCTACAAGTACGCCCGCTGGATGGTCCTCGCCGGACACCCGAAGACGATCAACGCCGGATCGCACGTCATCCACACCGGCGGCAAATACGACTCCCACCTTCTGATTCCGGTCGTTCCGCGCAAGGGCTGAGG
>MEQZ01000202.1:0-3793 GCA_001770425.1 Betaproteobacteria bacterium RIFCSPLOWO2_02_FULL_65_20
CAGCCGGGCCACCAGGTCGCTCGAACGCAGCGCAGTTCGCATCCTCCTGGCCGCTTCAACCAGCAGCCGGTCGCCGACGTCGTGGCCTTGCTCGTCGTTGATTCGCTTGAAACCGTCCAGATCGAGAAATATCACTGCCAGCGTTCTACCGAAGCGCAGCGCCCGGTTCACCGCAAGTTCCAGCGCCGGCGCGAAACTCGTGCGGTTCTGCAGTCCGGTGAGCGCGTCGCTGTAGGCCAGCTGCGCGATGCGCTCCCTCGCCCGCACCAACTCGGTGATGTTGCGCCCCACACCGCGGTAGCCCAGAAAGGTCCCGTCCGCAGCGAAGCGCGGTTCGCCGCTGGTCATGTAATGCGCCTCGCTGCCGTCGGGCCGCGCGCGACTGAACTCGAAATCGCGGTAGGGCAGATGGGCATCCAGCGTTGCCTTGTGAACCGCCCAGCCGGCGGCGTCGGGACGCGTCGAAGGAATCTCCCAGCGCGTCTTGCACAGTTGCGAGTTGCGCGGCTGGGTCGAGGTGTACTCGCGCCCGTACACCAGCATCGTGAATCGGTGCCCGGCATCCGTCTCCCAGTAGAAATCCGAGGAAAGCTTGGTCAGGTCGCGGAACCGCTCCTCGCTTTCGCGCAGCACTTCCTCGGCCCGTTTGCGCCGCAGGAACTGACCGACCTGGCTGCCGATCACATTCGCGCTCCGCAACAGACGCTCGTCGGGCTCGCGCACGTTGCGGCTGTTGAACGCGAACACGCCTATGGTTCTGCCTTCCGCCTTGACCGGAAACACGAACAGGCCGTTGGTTCCCGACTCGAAGGAAAACACCGCGTGGCTGGTGCGCGGATCGCGATGAATGTCCGCGACCCACAGCGGTTGTCCCGACTGCCAGGCTGACCCCACCAGACCGACGCCCTGACCGTAGGTCAGGAGCCGCAATTTCGGCAGCAGGGCCTCGCTGTCGTCCCCCGGCACGCACCAGAACTCGCTGAAGCGCAGCAGTCCGGCGCCGTCATCCACCTTGAGATAGCGCGCGCACTGCCAGGACTGCGTTTCGCAGATCTCGCGCATCACGTCCTTGAGCGCAGCCGATACGTCTTCCGCGTCCGCCAGGCAACGCGCCACAGCGTGCTCGATCCTGATCAATTCCTCGGTACGTTTTTGCTCCGTGATGTCGCGCCCGACGCCACGGTAACCGCAAAAGCCGCCGGATTCATCGAACATCGGCTCGCCGCTTGAACTCACATAACGGACGCTGCCGTCGGGCAGCGTGCGGCGCACGACCACCTCACGGAACGGCTTGTGCGCCGCGAGCAGCGCCCGGTGCGCGTCCCAGCCGCCTTCGATTTCCTGCTCGGCGTCCCAGCGTGTCCTGCCGATCAGGAACGTGCCGGCGGAACGCGTGCCGCCCAGGTCATGCACACCCTCGAAACGCGTGAACCGCAGATCCGCATCCTGTTCCCAGTACCAGTCCGAGGAGAGTTGGAGCAGGCTGCGGAACCGCGCCTCGCTTTCGCTCAGCGCCTTCGCCGCCCGCCGGCGCTCGGTGACATCGCGGAGGATCGAGATGACCCACGGGGCGTCGCCCTGCCGGTATGAAGCCCCGGTGGCTTCCACGTCGACGCGGGAGCCGTCGCGGCGCAGCATCGCCGTCTCGGTCAGCGGGGTGGTGCGGTTATCCGCGTAGAGCCAGTCCACGCGCCGGCGCACCGCTTCACGCGACTCCGGCGCCACCAAGTCGTAGATCTGCCGGCCGATGATGTCCGCGGCGCAGTCGTATCCCAACAGTTTCAGCAAAGCATCGTTGACGTACTGGATCGTGCCGCTGCGGTGTATCCAGATCGCGTCCGGCGAAGCCGTCAGCAGCCGCTCGTTGCGCTCCTCGGCCTCGCGCAGCGTCGCCTCCGCCCGCTTCAGGTCGGAGATGTTCTGGCTGATGCCGCGATAGCCGAGAAACACGCCCTCGGCATCAAATCTCGGCTCGCCGCTGATCCGGTACTGGCGCTCGGCCCCATCCGACCAGATCCGGGCGAACTCGAAATCGCGAAACGGCCTGTGGGCATCCAGCGTGGCCTTGTGCGCGGCCCAGGCCGCCGCGGCCGACCGGCTCGTTGGCAGGTCCCAGGGGGTGCGACCGATCTGTGCCCGAGACTCCTCCCCCGCAACCGGTGCCGTTCCGCTCACGACCCGCGTAATCCGGTGCTCGGCGTCGCTTTCCCAGTAGAGCAGCGAGGCGAGCCGAATCACGACTCGAAGACGGCCCTCGCGCTCAGACGATTCGGGTCCCGGCAGCAGGGCCACCTTGGCCGACGCCCCGCGTCCTGCGCGCTTGGACATGCCACCTTCCTTCAGAAAAGAGTCCGGGAGGCGGTTGAGAAACGCTCTCCCGTCGTGGGCATTCGCGACGTCTTCGGAGCACGCCAGAGGGAGGCGTTGTCAACGGACCCGGATTCGGAGGATATCAAATGGGCCGAGGAAAGGGTAGGACACCGCCTCTTGCATCGGTCCCCACTTCGACGACCTGCTTGCGGCTTGCGCGTTCCAACCCGATCGTCGCGTAAGCCCGCGAGGGCCTCGTGCTGGGGAACCGGCGCACGGATCGATCCCGGCATTCCGGCCCTATCGATCGGACGCTATTATGTCCGTGCCGGACAAGCCCGATCCAAACGGGTTGGCTCGCCTCGGCATTCGTGGATGGAAACCCGACCGCTTCGCCAACCGTGTCAATACCTGACTCAAGAGCGACCATGGACGCACTCGACCGTTTCGCCAGCCTCGTCCGAGGCGCGCGCAAAGGCGTCGCATTCACCGGCGCGGGAATCAGCACCGAGAGCGGCATCCCCGACTTTCGCAGCGCGGGCGGCATCTGGTCGCAATACACGCCGGTCATGTACAACGACTTCCTGTCCGACCGCAGCGAGCGCGTGCGCGGCTGGAAGTTCGGCGCCGCGATGTTCCGCGAGTGCGCCAGCGCGCAACCCAACGAGGGCCACAGGATCATCGCGGAACTGGAGCGCCGCGGACATATCGCCGCCGTCGTCACCCAGAACATCGACGGACTGCATCACGACGCGGGCAGCAGCAACGTCATCGAGCTGCACGGTACGAACCGCATCGTGGCCTGCCAGTCGTGCGGCAAGCAGTGGCCCACGCCCGTCATCGTCGCGAGGTGGGAGCGGGGCGACGAGGCGCCGGACTGCGATGCCTGCGGCGGGCCGCTCAAGACCGGGACCGTTTCCTTCGGTCAGGCGATGCCCGAACACGAGATGCAGCGCGCCGCGGCCGTCACCATGCAGGCGGATCTCTACGTCGCGATCGGCTCGTCGCTGGTGGTCGAACCGGCCGCCTCCTTCCCGAGAATCGCCAAGCGGGCCGGTGCCGCCCTCGTCATCCTCAACAACGCGCCCACGCCGCTCGACGAATTCGCCGACCTGGTCGTGAACGATCAGATCGGCAGGACCATGCAGGCACTGCTGCAGCGCCTGGTCCGCCAAGGAAGCGCAGACTAGGTGAGACTTTGTCATTCCCGCGTAAGCGGGAATCCAGGAAGTTCAATCGGTCGTTGGATCCCCGCTTTCGCGGGGATGACTTTTTCAGCGCTTCCCCAAGCGCCGCTGGGGACACGGTTCCGCTAACCGCCCTTCTGAGCGCTTTTTCTGATGGCGTCCAGCGTCGTCGCCGTGGTGATCGCCTGCGGATCGATGCGCAGCTCGATCAGCGCGGGCTTGCCGGCTGCCAGCGCGCGCTCGAAGGCCGGGGCGAACTGCGCCGTTTCCTCGACCAGCTCCCCGTGCGCGCCGTA
>MEQZ01000202.1:3820-6330 GCA_001770425.1 Betaproteobacteria bacterium RIFCSPLOWO2_02_FULL_65_20
CCGCAAAATCCGGGTTGGCGAGCGCGGTGGCGTAGACGCGCGCGGGGTAGGCGCGCTCCTGGTGCATGCGGATGGTGCCGTAGATGCCGTTGTTGACCACCAGGAACACCGTGTTCACGCCGTACTGCATCGCGGTGGCGAGTTCCTGCCCGTTCATCAGGAAATCGCCGTCGCCGTTCACCGACACCACGATGCGCTCCGGATGCGCGAGCTTCGCCGCCACGCCCGCAGGCACGCCATAGCCCATGGCGCCGCTGGTCGGCGCGACCTGGGTGCGCATCCCGGTGAAGCGCCAATAGCGCTGCCACCAGCCGGAAAAATTGCCGGCGCCGGTGCAGATGATCGCGTCCTCGGGCAGGCGCCCTCGCATCCAGGCGACGATGTCGGCGAGCTGGACCCGGCCCGGAATCGCCTGCGGCTGCTGCCACTGGAGATAATCCGCGCGCGCCCCTTCCAACCATGGGCGCCAGCCGCGCCAGGCCGCGCCGTCGATCGCGAGCGCTTTCGCAGCCGCCGCGAACTGCTGCATGCCCGAGTTGATGAGCAGATCGCCCTGATAGACGCGCCCCAGCTCCTCGGCGCCGGCGTGCACGTGTACGAGCTTCTGCCTCGATCTCGGCGGCGCAACCAGGGTGTAGCCGCCGGTGGTCATTTCGCCCAGCCGCGCACCGACCACCAGCAGGAGATCGGCGTCCTTCACGCGCTGCGCGAGCTTCGGATTGGTGCCGATGCCGATATCGCCGGCATAGCAGTCGCTGCGGTTGTCGAAGAGATCCTGGAAACGGAACGCGCAGGCGACCGGCAGCCCGGCGCTTTCCGCGAACTGCCTGAACTCGGCGCAGGCCTCGCGGTTCCACACCGTGCCGCCGAGGATCGCCAGCGGACGCTGCGCCGCCTGCAGCAGCGCGCGCAGTTTTTCCATGTCGGCCGCCGCGGGACTGGCCTGCACCACCTGGTAGCGCCGCATGGCGGCGACCGAGTCGGTCACGGCCACTTCCCGCACCAGCATGTCCTCGGGCAGCGCGAGCACCACCGGCCCGGGCCGCCCGGACATCGCCAGATGGAACGCATGGCTCAGATATTCGGGCACGCGCTCGGCGCGGTCGATCTGCGCCACCCACTTGGCCATCTGTCCGTACATGCGCCGGTAGTCGACCTCCTGGAACGCCTCGCGCTCCACGAAATCGCCCCCCACCTGGCCGATGAACAGGATCATCGGCGTGGAATCCTGGAACGCGGTGTGCACGCCGATCGCGGCGTTGGTCGCCCCCGGTCCGCGCGTCACGAAGCAGATGCCCGGGGTGCCTGTCGCCTTGCCGTACGCCTCGGCCATGTACGAAGCGCCGCCGTCCTGGCGCGCGACGATGAGCCGGATCGCCTCGCGCGCATCGTAGAGCGCGTCTATCACCGCGAGATAGCTCTCCCCGGGCACGCAAAATGCCGTGTCCACGCCGTGCAGCCTGAGCGCGTCGACCAGCAGCTGCGCGCCGGTGCGCGTCGCGTTCGCTGCGCCCATCTCAGCGCGGTGCGGCGGCGAGCATCGCGCGCAGAATCGGCTCGAAGAACGGCGCCGGGTTGAGAATGCGGTTCTCCTGCTGTTCCAGCAGGTGCGAGACCTTGGGCAGGTAGGCCAGCCAGCGCGCATCGGTGGTGAGCTGGGCGCGCCGCTTCGCGCGGTCGGCCATGTCCTCGTAGGCCCACAGGTGCACGATCACATTGAGCGGCCCGATCTCGGTCGAGTAGTAGCCGACCAGATTGCCCAGTATCGGCCGCTGGATGGCAAGCCCCTCCTGCTCGTAGCCCCTGATGTACTCCGGCGCCTTGCCGGGTTTCATCCTGTAGATGCGTTCCTCGACGATCATGTACCCTCCGCGGTGAAAGCGTGCGCAAATATAACCCATGCGGCGCGGCGCCGCAGTTTGGCTACAATGGATCACCCGTACCGAGATCTCCCATGATCGACGACATTCCCGGGTTGCGCCGCATCCTGAAGACCAGCAGGGTCATCGCCGTGGTCGGCCTCTCGGGCGACTGGTTCCGGCCCAGCTACTTCGCCGCGAAATACATGATGGCGCACGGCTACACCGTGATCCCGGTCAATCCGGGCTACCCGGAGATCCTCGGGCAGAAGTGCTACAAGTCCCTGCGCGATATTCCAGGCACGGTCGACATCGTCGACGTGTTCCGCAGGACCGAGGACGTGATGCCGATCGCCGAGGACGCGGTCGCGATCGGCGCGAAAGTGCTGTGGCAGCAACTGGGCGTCACCAACACCGACGCGGCGAAGAAAACCGAAGCGGCCGGTCTCGAAGCGGTGATGGACCGCTGCGTCAAGATCGAGCACGCGCGGCTGTTCGGGGGCTTGAACTGGGCGGGCGTCAATACCCGCGTGATCTCGGCCAAGCGGCCGCAGTGGCTGCCCTACTAGCGGCACGCCTTGCCACCATTGCACTTATCAATTCTGACAACGCAATCGGCCCCTGCAGGGCGCCAGATGGCGCTTTCCGTTA
>MEQZ01000202.1:6409-6538 GCA_001770425.1 Betaproteobacteria bacterium RIFCSPLOWO2_02_FULL_65_20
GGAAGCTTTTTCTAATGCCGCGACGTCGTGGTGAACAGCGCGCCAGGACGATGCAGCAACTCGGCACGGTCGTGATGGCCTGTCCGTTCCACCTGAAGTTGGGCGGGAACATGCGCGCTGGCGCACAAC
>MEQZ01000203.1:0-3777 GCA_001770425.1 Betaproteobacteria bacterium RIFCSPLOWO2_02_FULL_65_20
CATGAAATGCTCGCACACCTTCAACCTGCTGGATGCGCGCGGCGCGATTTCGGTCACCGAGCGCGCCGGCTACATCGGCCGCGTGCGGGCGCTCGCGCGCATGGTCGCGCAGGCGTACTACGAGTCGCGCGAGACGCTGGGCTTTCCGATGTGCGGGCCATCGGGAAAGGCGGCCTGAGCCATGACCGCGCCGCTGCTGATCGAACTGCTGACCGAAGAACTGCCGCCGAAGTCGCTGCTCAGGCTGGCCAACGCATTTCGCGACGCGCTTCTTGGGAGCCTCAAGGATGACGGCCATATCAGCGCGACATGCACGGCGAAGGTGTTTGCGACGCCGCGACGTTTGGCCGTACTCATCGACGACGTCCATGAAAATGCACCGGACAGCGAGGTTCTCGTAAAAGGCCCCTCGGTCAAAGCTGGCCTGGATGCGAGCGGCAAACCCACGCAAGCATTGCTAGGCTTCGCCAAAAAACGGGGCGTTGCGGTGGAGGTGCTCCAACGCATCAGCGACGGGAAACAGGAAATCTTCGCGCACCGCGATCTGGCAAAGGGAGGGCGCCTTGACACGAATCTCGATCTAAGAGTCGAAGCGGCGCTGGAAGATCTTCCCGTGCCCAAGATGATGCGCTGGGGGTCAGGCGACGCGCAGTTCGTGCGCCCGGTGCACGGCCTGGTGATGCTCCACGGCGATCGTCTGGTCGCAGGGCGCGTGCTTGGCATCGAGTCCAGCACTCTCACGAGCGGTCACCGCTTCATGGGCAAGAGCGCGATCACACTCAAGAATGCCGACGAGTACGAGGCGCGATTGAAGTCCGACGGCATGGTGATCGCCGATTTCGCCGCGCGCCGCGCCGAAATCGAGCAGCAGTTGCAGGCGACCGCAAAGAGCCACGGCGCGAGCCTGGGAGAACACGCCGATTTGCTGGACGAGGTGACCGCTCTGGTCGAGCACCCCAGCGTCTACGCGGGCAGCTTCGACGCGGCGTATCTCGACGTGCCGCAGGAATGCCTGATCCTGACCATGCGGCAGAACCAGAAGTACTTTCCGCTGTTCGACGCGGGCGGTCGGCTGTTGCCGCGGTTTCTGATCGTGAGCAACATGCAGGTGGCCGATTCCACGCACATCGTCGGCGGGAACCAGCGCGTGGTTCGACCGCGCCTGGACGACGCGCGCTTCTTCTACAACCAGGACCGCCGCGTGCGCCTCGAGGAACGCGTGCCGCTGCTGGCGCGCATGGTCTATCACAACAAGCTCGGCAGCCAGCTCGAGCGCGTCGAACGGATTCAACTGCTTGCCGGCGAGATTGCGCGCGCGCTCGGTGCGAACGTGGAACACGCCGAACGCGCCGCTTGGCTCGCGAAAGCCGACTTGCTCACCGGCATGGTGGGCGAGTTTCCGGAATTGCAGGGGATCATGGGCCGTTACTACGCGCGCAACGATGGCGAGCCGGAAGCCGTGTGTGCGGCGATCGGAGACCAGTATCTGCTGCGTTTGAACGATCTCGGCACCCCGGACAGCCTGGTGAGTGCATGCCTGTACCTTGCCGATCGCATTGACACGCTGGTGGGGCTCTTCGGAATCGGCGAGAAACCTACCGGCGAAAAGGACCCTTTCGCGTTGCGCCGGGCCGCGCTCGGCACCATCAGAACGTTCGACCTTATCGTCGCTGTTGGCAAACTTTCCGGCAAGGAAGCGAGCGACGTGCGCGACTTCCTCGCACATGCGGCATCGCTGTTTCCCGCCGGCCTGCTGACGCCCAAGGTCGTCGACGAGGTTCACGAATTCATTCTCGAGCGCGTCTGGAACGACCTCGCCACGATATATCCGAAGGACGCGGTCGAGGCAGTGGTAAGTCAACGGCCGAAACTTGCGGAAGTCACTGCACGAGTAAAGGCAGTGCAGGATTTTCGCGAATTGCCCGAGGCCGACAGCCTCTCCGCGGCCAACAAGCGAATTCGCAATATCCTCAGAAAATCCGATGCCGCCTCAGGTGCGCTTGACGAAGCACTGCTGAAAGAGCCCGCGGAAAAATCACTATACGATTCGATGAGGAGTATCGAGCCCCAGATAGACTCGAACATGCTTGGGCGCGATTACAGCGGGGCGTTGAAAACGCTTGCCGGAATACGCGGTGGCGTCGACAAGTTCTTTGACGACGTCATGGTCAATGTCGAAGATTCGCAACTCCGGGCCAACCGCCACGCTTTACTGCGAAGGCTGGACGCACTGATGAACCGCGTCGCCGATATTTCGAAGCTCGCTGGCTAGACTGCGCGCCGGATTGCAATGAAGCTCATCATCCTCGACCGCGACGGCGTCATCAACTACGACAGCGCCCAATTCATCAAGAGTCCTGACGAATGGCGCCCCATCCCCGGGAGCCTGGAAGCCATCGCCAAGCTCACCCAGGCCGGCTACCGGGTGATCGTCGCCACCAACCAGTCCGGCGTGGGCAGGGGGCTGTTCGACATGGCGACGCTGAACGCCATCCATGCCCGCATGCACAAGGCGGTGACGCAGGCGGGCGGGCGCATCGAGGCGATCTTCTACTGCCCGGACACCGCCGACTCCGATTCGCCCTGCCGCAAGCCCAACCCGGGGATGTTTCACGCCATCGCCGAGCGCTACAACGTCACGCTCGAGCGCGTGCCTGCGGTGGGCGACGGCCTGCGCGATCTGCAGGCCGCCGATGCCGTGGGTGCCCAGCCGATCCTGGTGCTCACCGGCAAGGGCGAGAAGACCCATGCCGAGGGCAATCTTCCGCAATCGACGCAGGTCTATCCCGATCTGGCCGCCGTGGCGCGCTCGCTGTGCCCGTGATCAAGGACGGGGCCGCATGATTTTCCTGCGTTCGCTCGCTTTCACGCTCGCGCTCATCGTCGTCACGCCGCCGTATTCGATCATCGTGCTGGCAATGTTCCCGCTGCCGGCGCAGGCGCGCTGGCGGATCATCGCGGGCTGGGCCCGCATCATGCTCTGGCTGTCCAGGGTGCTCACGGGGATCAGTTACCGCGTCGAAGGACTGGAGCATCTGCCCAAGGAGCCGGCGATCATACTGTCCAAGCACCAGTCGGCCTGGGAGACGATCGCGTTCCAGCTCATCTTTCCGCCGCAGGTGCAGGTGCTCAAGCGCGAACTGCTGTGGATTCCGTTCTTCGGCTGGGGACTGGCGCTGATGAGCCCGATCGCGATCGACCGCAGCCGCGGCAGCGGGGCGCTGAAGCGCATGGCCGCGCGCGGGGCGCAGCGCATCGCGCAAGGGTTCTGGATCCTGATCTTTCCCGAAGGCACGCGCATCAGTCCCGGCAAACGCAGCAAGTACCACGTCGGCGGCGCCTGGGTCGCGTGCCGGCTGGGTATCCCCGTGGTGCCTGTGGCCCACAACGCGGGCCTCTACTGGGGCAAGAACGAGTTCATCAAACGCCCTGGGGAGATCCGGGTCCAGATCGGCGAGCCGATTTACCCGGCGGGGCTGAAGCCCGAAGCCCTGAACGCCAAGGCCGAGGAATGGATCGAGGCACGGATGGCTGCGCTGTGCCCGACCTGACTCAGCCGCAACTCCACCTGCAGTTCGACCCGGAACCTTCACGCGCGCGGCGCGGCACGGCGCAGCGGGTCGTGCTGTCGGAGCGCGTGCTGCACTATCGCTTCGTTCGCGCGCGCCGCCGCACCATCGGCATTGTCGTTCGCCGCGGACAGGTCGAGGCACGCGCGCCGCGACACGTCGCGCTTGCGCAGGTCGAGTCATTCATCCGCGAGAAGGAGCGGTGGAT
>MEQZ01000203.1:3904-6521 GCA_001770425.1 Betaproteobacteria bacterium RIFCSPLOWO2_02_FULL_65_20
CGCGAACTGACGATCGAATGGCTGCGCGCGACCGCCCTCGATCTGTTCCGGGAACGCGTCCGCCATTACGCGGCCTCAATTGGCGTGCGCGAGCCCTCGCTCGGCCTGTCCAACGCGCAGACGCAATGGGGCAGCTGCCGCAGGACGCGCGGCGGTGCCGGCCGCGTATTGATCAACTGGCGCCTGGTTCACCTGCCGCCGCATCTGACCGACTATGTCGTCGCGCACGAACTCGCGCACCTGCGCGAACTCAATCATTCCCCGCGTTTCTGGGCGATCGTTGCGCAATTGTTTCCCGATTACCCGACGGCCAGGCGCGAGCTGCGCCGGCTGGGCCGCGCACTGCCCACACTATAGGAGAACGTCGATGCGTATACTGCACACCATGCTGCGGGTCGGTGACCTGGAGCGCTCACTGAAGTTCTACACCGAAGTCCTGGGCATGAAGCTTCTGCGCCGCAGCGACTTCCCGGAGGGGAAATTCACCCTTGCATTCGTCGGCTACGGCGCGGAGTCGGAAGCGGCCGTGATCGAGCTCACGCACAACTGGGGCGTGGAGCAATACGACCTGGGCAACGCCTACGGCCATGTCGCGATACAAGTCGAGGACGCCTACAAGGCCTGCGACGAGGTCAGGAGACTCGGCGGCAAAGTCACGCGCGAGGCCGGGCCGATGAAGCACGGCTCGACAGTGCTCGCCTTCGTCGAGGATCCGGACGGCTACAAGATCGAGTTCATCCAGCGCAAGGGGTAGGCCGGCGATCGTAACGGATGCCGCAGGCGGGGTTCCCCCAGGCAGAGTGTCTCGGGCCGGGGTGGGGGAATCCGTCCGAGCGTGATCCCGAGGATGTGCTCCGGCACGTATTGAACGAATACGTCCGCGTGGAAAAGGCGCGGGAGATCTACAAGGTGGCGATCGATCCGGTCGCCCGGCGGATACTCGAGGACGAAACCAGAAGTCTGCGTTCTCGATAACAGGGCGGGAACGCGAACCGGTTACGACTGTCAGCGTGCCCCCGGCGCAACCCGATACTTGCGGAACGCGCCCGGCTGGCCGAGCAGCGTCTTGGCGAATTCCTCCAGCAGCGCCTCGTCGAACTCCGCGACGGGCACGGCGAACGTGTCGATGATGCCCATCCGCTCCAGGTTCTTGGCCGTGACGACCAGGCCACCCCGATCGTGCTCGGCCTGGAAGGTCACGTCGGTGATGACGGCAGACTGCGCCGTGAAGCGCCACTTCGTAGCCGTGCCTCGCTGCCCCTTTATTTCCTCTTCCTCGAACTTCAGCCGGTATCCGAACAGCGCGTCCCGCACCTTCTGCGCCGCTGCGGGCATGTCACGCTCGATGACCAGGATCTGATCCGATCCCCAGCGGATGAAGAAACTGACGGAATCGAAGTATTCGCGGTCGTTGATGCGCTTCTTGCGATAGTCGATAAACGACTCGGCATAGCCCAGGTTCTTGAGATCACCAATACCCGGCAGGGAGAAGACGCCCGGGTTGACAGGCTTGAGAACCGCAAGCTGCTTGAGCAGTTCGTTCAGATACTGGAACGACTGCCTCATCTTCTCCTCGACCTGCCTGATATTCTCCGCGCGCAGCTCGTGCTGGGAAGTCTGCTGCGACCTGACCAGTTCGGCCTGTTTCTTCAGATCGTCGAGCAGACCCATGGTTCTCTCCGTCTTCTAGGCGTGAATCGCAGGTATGGGATTGTGCCAGCAGGTTCGGCCATTTTAAAGGGTTTGTCGTCCTACGCCCGCCCTGCCTGCCCGAGCGGGGCTGGAAACGCGATTGACCCGGTTGGACAGGGCGACGAACTCGTCGACGGACAGGTTCTCGGCACGCAATCCAGGGTCGATGCCCGTGGCCTCCAGATCGGCATCGGTCAGGAATCCCTGGAGCGCGTTGCGCAGCGTCTTGCGCCGGTGCGAAAACGCCCGCGTCACAGTCTGTCCGAAGACCGATTCGTCGTGCGCGAGCACATCGGGCCGCAATAGCGGCACCAGCCTCACGACCGCCGAAGCGACCTTCGGCACCGGCCTGAAGGCCGATGACGGAACGCAAAGCAGCTTCTGCATCCGGAACCGGTACTGGAGCATCACCGACAGCCGCCCGTACGCGCTCGTCGAGGGCGCCGCGACCATGCGTTCCACGACCTCGCGCTGGAGCATGAAATGCAGGTCGGTGAAATGCCCGGCATAGGTCACCATATGGAACAGCAGCGGCGTGGAGATGTTATAGGGCAGGTTGCCGACGACGCGCAGCGGCGCGGCCAGCGCCGAAAAGTCGAAACGCAGCGCATCACCCTCGTGCACGATCAGGCGCTCGGGCGGGTAGCTCGCCCTCAGACGCGCAGCGAGATCCCGATCGAGCTCGATGACCTGCAACCGCGCCACGCGCTCGAGCAACGGCCCGGTCAGCGCGCCCAGCCCCGGCCCGATCTCGACGAGCTGGTCGGCCGGACCAGGGTCGATCGCATCGACGATGCGCGCGATGACCGCCCGATCGACCAGGAAGTTCTGCCCAAAACGCTTGCGCGGGATGTGTTTCATGTCTTGATGCCGGTCACAAGCGTCCTATACGTGGCGAGTCGAACTCCGCCCCGTCTCTGTACAG